>NZ_JAPFBM010000011.1:0-137399 GCF_026153195.1 Aurantimonas litoralis
ATCCATGCCATCACCGACTGCCTCGGCCGCCCGGCGATCCTCCGGCTGACACCCGGCAATATCAGCGACGTGGGTGCTGCAAATGACCTGCTGGATGCTGCGGGACCGGTGCGCTGGTTCACCGCTGACAAGGGCTATGATGCTGATGCCCTGCGGCAGCGGCTTCGCAATGTCGGCGGGAGGCCCGTGATCCCAGGCCGATCAAGCCGGAAGACACCGGTCGTCTACGACAAACGACGCTACCGTGAGCGCTGGCGGATCGAAGCTGCCTTCTGCCGCCTCAAGGACTTTCGACGCGTCGCAACCCGCTACGACAAGCTCGCCGCGAACTTCCTGTCCGCCGTCGCCCTCGCGACCATCATTGCCTTCTGGGTTTGATCGAGTCTCGACCCTAGCGATCGTAGTTGTACGGCCATGTCATCGTGGGAGATGAAGTTATGAACTGGGATCAGATTGAAGGAAAGTGGAAGCAGTTCAAGGGCAGCGCGAAGGAACAGTGGGGAAAGCTGACGGACGACGACCTCGACCGCGTCGAGGGAAACAAGGATATCCTCGCTGGGCGAATCCAGGAAGCCTACGGGGTCGAGAAAGAAGAAGCTCACAGGCAAGTGGATGAGTGGGCCGCAGGGCGGAACGATATCTAGCAAATCGCTTGAGTGAGTATCTTGTCTTAGTGAAGTAGCCATCCGGCTGGATCTTGCGAGCTGACCGTTTGGCGAAGTCGTCGCATCCCCTCCCGTGCGACGGCTTTTTCGTTTTCGGTGATCAGGTTGCGTGGAAGGGAGGACTTATCCTCGCACGCCTCCAGTTTCCCAGCGATCCCAGCTGTAGTCGTCGTTCGAGCGCGACCGTCTGCTGACGAAAGGATCATGCTGATCCTCTGAATTCAGCGGTGGTTTTTGACCGGCGTTTTGCGCTTGTTCCGGCTGGCTCTGCATCTCGGTGACCATCCTCGTTTGCAGTCGCTAGTTACCTCAGTGTCGCAATCCTATGGTTGCGGGAACGACACATCTTAGATGCTTCTCGACGGGAGTAAGCACGGCGTGCTCTTCTGCCTCTACGTGCAACCCCTACTCAAGCAAGAAGGGCAAATCGGCCATCGGAGAATTCGGCCGCGCTATATGTGACAGCACCGGCAACTTTCCGTTGCTGCCGGGCGTGTTTCCCGACTATGCCGCGCCATGGTTCGCAATCAGGGCTCCGGCGCGCCTGGGACCTCGAAATCCTTCTCCCGCTTCTTCAGTCAGCCGACTCAATTGACCGCCGCTCGAACGTCTGTGCCTCAGAGTGAACGAGCGCTGCGGCTCGCGAGATGCGAATTTGTGCGGTATAGGTTGACGATCCGTCGGCCCGTTTGCGTGCGTTGATGGCTCCCAAGTTGCTACGTGCCTCTGAGGTCGCTACGACGTAGCAATAGCTATAAGACAGTCGGAAATGGTTGAGTTTGGTCGAGAACAGTAGATCAGTGCAGTCCGGTCGAGTGACTGAATCAGCGTTAAAAACCAGCACAACAAAGGGTTCTCCGTTCGCGATCGCTCCGATGATCGACTGGACCGACCGGCGTTGCCGGTTCTTCCATCGGCAGCTCACCCGGCATGCGCTGCTCTATACCGAGATGGTTGTCGCCGACGCGATCCTGCATGGCGACCGCGACCGGTTGCTCGGCCATGATACGGTCGAGAGCCCGGTGGCCCTGCAGATCGGCGGTTCGGAGCCGCAGAAGTTGGCGGAAGCCTGCCGGATCGCAGCGGATTTCGGGTATGACGAGATCAATCTGAATGTCGGCTGCCCGTCCGACCGGGTGCAGTCCGGGGCGTTCGGCGCCTGCCTGATGCGCGAGCCCGACCTCGTCGGTCGTTGCCTCGCGGCCATGGTCGAGGCGAGTGACGTGCCGGTGACGGTGAAGTGCCGGATCGGCGTCGACGAGCAGGACCCGGAGCCGGCGCTCGACGATCTCGCCAATGCCGCGATTGCCGCCGGCGTGACCACGATCTGGGTCCATGCGCGAAAAGCATGGCTGCAAGGGCTGAGCCCGAAGGAAAACCGGGACATCCCGCCGCTTGACTACGACCGCGTCCACCGGCTGAAGCAGCGGTTGCCGGAGGCGTTCATCGGCCTCAATGGCGGGCTGACGACGCTGGATGCGGCCGTCGAGGAGCTCGACCGCGTCGACGGGGTGATGATGGGCCGCGCGGCCTACCAGACGCCGGACCGGCTGGCCGAGGTCGATGCCCGCATCTTCGGCGCGGCGCCGCAGCCGGTGGACTATGCCGCGCTGATCGACACCATGGCGGATTACGCCGCGCGACATCTGGAGCGCGGCGGCCGGCTGGGGCAGGTGACCCGGCACATGCTCGGCCTGTTCAACGGCATGACCGGCGCGCGGCGCTGGCGCCAGATCCTGTCGGACGGCGCGGTGCGCCCGGACGCCGGGCCGCAGCTGCTGCGCGAGGCCTTCGCCGCCGTGCGACTGGATGGCGACAAGCGCCACGCCGCCTGACGCCGGCGACCGCGCCGGTGACCATCACCCGACAGCACGAACGGATCGCGCCATGAACGACGACACCCTCCAGGCGCGGTTCGACCGCCAGCATGCGGCCTCGCGCAGCCAGCCGGCACCGGACGCCGCCGCGCGCCGCGACGCGCTCGCCCGTCTGCGCCGGCTGATCGTCGGCAATGTCGATGCCCTCGCCGCGGCGATCTCCGCCGATTTCGGCCAGCGCTCGAAGACCGAGACCGAGCTCCTGGAGATCGGCCCGACCCTCAACGCCATCCGCCACGCCTCCAAATCGCTCGCCGGATGGATGAAGCCGCAGCGCCGCGGCATCGACATCACCTTCCAGCCGGGCCGGGCCTGGGTGCGCCACGAGCCGCTCGGCGTCGTCGGCATCATGGCGCCCTGGAACTATCCGCTGATCCTGACGCTGGCGCCGCTGGCCGATGCGCTGGCGGCCGGCAACCGCGCCATGCTGAAGCCGTCGGAACTGACGCCGCGTTTCTCCGAGCTGCTGCAGCGCCTGGTCACCGAGCATTTCGCCGCCGAACAGGTGACCGTCGCCGTCGGTGACGTGCCGGTCGCCAAGGCGTTCTCGGCGCTGCCCTTCGATCATCTGCTGTTCACCGGCTCGACCCATGTCGGCCGCGAGGTGATGCGCGCGGCGGCCGAGAACCTGACACCGGTGACGCTCGAACTCGGCGGCAAGTCGCCGGCGATCATCTGCCCGGACTATTCCATCGACGCGGCGGCGCGGTCGATCGCCTTCGGCAAATGGCTGAATGCCGGCCAGACCTGCATCGCGCCGGACTACGTGCTGGTGCCCGCCGCATCCCTCGACGCCTTCGTTGCCGCAGCGTTGGCGCAAGCGCGATCCGCCTATCCGGAACCGGCCGCGAATGCCGACTACACCAGCATCATCAGCGAGCGGCACCATGCCCGGCTGATCGCCGCTTTGGCGGAGGCCGAGGCCGCCGGCGCCACGGTGCATCGCCATTCCGACGTGGCGACGACGAGCGAGACGGAGGAGGGCGCGGCACGGATGGCGCCGGCCATCGTCGTCGGCGCCCCCGACGACAGTGTCCTGATGCGCGAGGAGATCTTCGGCCCGATCCTGCCGGTCGTGCCCTATCGCGATCTCGACGAGGCGCTGGCCATCGTCAATTCCCGCGAGCGGCCGCTGGCGCTTTATTGCTTCACCGGCGACAAGCGGGCGGAGACGCGGGTTCTCGACGGGGCGATTTCCGGCGGCGTGACGGTGAACGGCACGCTCCTGCACATCGCCCAGGACAATCTGCCCTTCGGCGGGATCGGCCCCAGCGGCATGGGCGCCTATCACGGGCGTGACGGCTTCCTGCGCTTCAGCCATGCCCGGGCGGTCTACAAGGTCGGGGCGATCAACGTCTTCGAGCGGCTGGGCCCGCCTTGGGGCCGGCTGGCCCGCATGGTGTCGCAGCTGATGCTGCGGCGCTGATCCCCGGCGGAACCGCCGCGCTGGCGCACCGCCTTTTGCGCGGTGCAACATAACGGATGCATTCGCGACTGTTCCCCCCTATGAGGAACCATGCAGCCGATCGAAGCGTCCGCTCTGATTCCCTACCTCCTGCCGCTCTTCGGAGCGGCTGCGGCCGCGGGCTTCCTCGCCGGCCTGTTCGGCATCGGCGGCGGCGCGATCTTCGTGCCGGTGCTCTACCAGACCTTCGAGGAACTCGGCGTCAGCCACGAAGTCTCGATGCATCTGGCCATCGGCTCGTCCCTGGCGATCATCGTGCCCACCTCGATCCGCTCGCTGATCTCGCACTGGCGGCGCGGCGTCGTCGACTGGCGGCTTCTGAAGGAATGGGTGGTAGCGATCCCGCTCGGGGCGATCGCCGGGGCCATGGTCGCCGCCGCGGCCTCGTCGGGCGAATTGCGCGGCATCTTCGCGGCGCTGGCCCTGGTGCTCGGGCTGAAGCTGGTCTTCGGCAAGGTGCCGATGTCCTTCGGCAAGCAGCTTCCCGGCCTTGCCGGTCGCTCGGTCGCCGGCTTCCTGATCGGCCTGTTGTCCTCGCTGATGGGGATCGGCGGCGGTGTCCTGAACAACACCTTCATGACGCTCTACAACCGGCCGATGATCGAGGCGGTGGCCACCAGCGCCGGCGTCGGCGTGCTGATCTCGGTTCCCGGCCTGCTCTCCTACGCCATCGGCGGCTGGGGCGATCCGCTGCTGCCGGCCTACAGCATCGGCTTCGTCAGCCTTGCCGCGGTGCTTCTGATCGCGCCGGCCTCGATCCTGGCGGTGCCGCTGGGGGCCGCGCTGGCGCACAGGCTGACCCGCCGCCAGCTCGAGCTGGGCTTCGGCGCCTTCCTGCTGATCGTCGCCGCGCGCTTCGCCTATTCGCTGCTCTGAGAGGGTCGCTCAGTCGGTCAGGATCAGCCGATCGCCGCGAAAGTCGAAGGAGGTGAGGGTGTTGAGGAAGCTCATGCCGAGCAGCGCGACGCCGAGGCCGTCGCTCTCTGTCACCGCCGCCGCCACGCCGTGCCGTACGATATCGCCGACGCGCACCTCGTCGAGCCGTACCGGCGCCGCCCCGACGACGCCGTTGGCCGTCATCACCTGCTGCGAATAGCGAAGCTGCGTCGTGTCGATGCCGACGGATTCAGCCGTCGAGCGGTCGAGCGCGATCATCGAGGCGCCGGTATCGACCATGAAGGAGATGGGCTTGCCATCGATCTCGCCGTCGAGATGGAAATGGTCGTCGGCCCCGCGCAGCGACATGAAGCGGCTGCCCTCAGTGCCGTCGCCGAGCGAAACCAGCGTGCCGGGCACGAGGACGGCGACGACCCGGTCCTTCAGGGCCGAGAGTTCCGGCGCAAAGCCATAGGCGGCGATCAGCACGAGGAAGGCGAGGCCCCAGATCGCCGCGCCCTTCAGCGCGCCGGCGAGATTGGTCCGCAGGAACAGGATCGCGCCGGAGGCCAGCGCCAGGCCCCAGACGCCGTAATAGGCGAGGCTGGCGAACTGGTTGTCCGGCAGGCCGGCGATGGTGCCGTCCTGGTTGAGGACGAGGGCCAGGCACGCCACGCCGAGAATGGCGAGGATGATCCAGAGGAGGCTGCCTCTACGCATCGTCCGCTCCTTGCGCCTCGGCCCGCTCGCGTTCCAGCCGCCGGCGTTTCGTCTCGCGCCGCGCCGGGCGCTCGATCGTCGCCATGCGGGACGGCAGGGTGTCCATCACGGCGCGGCGCTGTTCGGCTGTGAAGGCGATCCACGCGCCGATCTCCTCGCCGGTGCGGCCGCAACCGAAGCAATAGCCGGAGCGCGGATCGATCGCGCACAGGGAGATGCAGGGGCTTTCGATGCTCATGGGTCCGCGGCGCGTCGGTGTCACAATCGGGGCGTCGGCGGGCGTCGTCGCACCGCGTATCGTCACCCGGATATGGCCTTTCGGGCCGTGACCTACAAGCGCGCCGCGTCGTTGCGTCCGGCTGGAAATCCGCCACGGTGCAGAGGCGTCAGGCGTATTCGTCGAGGGCCGGCATGACTTCCAGGACGCGGGAATTGGGGAAGATCGCGATCGCCTCGGTTCCCTCGCGCAGCCGCGAGCGCAGCTCGAACGAGCCGTCATGCATCTTCATCAGCGCCTGGACGATCGGCAGGCCGAGGCCGGTGCCCTGTTCGGCGCTCTTGATGGCGATGGAGCCCTGGCCGAAGGAGGACAGGACGATCGGGATCTCCTCCTCGGGGATGCCCGGACCATTGTCCTTGACCGCCAGATACTGGCCGCCGCCGGCGGTCCAGCCGACGCGCAGGGTGATTTCGCCGCCGCGCGGGGTGAACTTCACCGCGTTGGACAGGAGGTTGAGGATGATCTGGCGCAGCGAGCGCTCGTCGGCCCACATGGCCGGCAGGCCGGCTTCGAACTCCGCGCCGATCACCAGATCCTTGGCTTCCGCCTTCACCCGGACATAGCCGAGGCAGTCGCGGGCGATGTCGACGATGTCGACGGCTTCCTCGCTGAGGGCGTAGCGCCCGGCCTCGACCCGCGACAGATCGAGGATCTCGTTGATCAGGCCGAGCAGATGCTGCCCCGAGGCGTGGATGTCGGCGATGTAGTCCTTGTAGGATTCGTTGCCGATGGGGCCGAGGATCTCGTTGCTCATCACTTCGGAGAAGCCGAGGATGGCGTTCAGCGGCGTGCGCAGCTCGTGGCTCATCGTCGCCAGGAAGCGCGACTTGGCGAGGTTGGCCTCTTCGGCCCGGCTGCGGGCCTCGTCGGACATGATCTTCGCCATTTCCAGCTCGGCGATCAGCTCGTCCTTCTCGCTCTGGTGCTTCAGCCGGGCGATGCTGGCGCGGCGCAGCATCTCGGCGACGAAGGCGAAGAACGGCACGGCGCCGATCAGGACACCGTACATCGCCGAGGCCATGGGCTGGGCCGTGGTGACGATGCCGTAGCCGAGCACCAGGATGGTCGGCAGGAAGGTGAGCGGGACGACGGCGCGCAGCGTCGAGGACACCATGGCGATCATCGCGATGGCGAGGAAGATCACCGTGAACTGGAAGAGCTCGAAGCGCAGGGGCTGGCATTCGGCGCAGGCCAGCGTCGCCAGATACGCCCAGGACAGGCCGGCCGCCACATGGCCGGCGAGGAAGATCCGCGACCAGCGGGTGATGCCGGCGCGCGTCAGATTGTCGGCCGGAAACCGCCGCGACACGACGACGAGGGCGAAATGGCCGAGCAGGGCGAAACCGGTCCACAGGATCGCCGGCAGCGGACCGGTGAAGATCGACAGGCCGAATCCGGTGAGGATGACCGGCAGGGGCAGGACGATTGCCGCCGCCTGGATCGCCGCGGCATGCTGGACCAGGAGCTCGCGTTCGAAGTTCGGCTGCAGCCCGCCACGCGCCGACAAACGTTCCCGCGCGGCCTTCAGCGTCCGGGTCAGGTCGCCATTGCGGGCGGCCCGCCGCCTGGCGATGACCGTGTGGTCGTAGGAGTGGGGAGCTGCGATTGTCATGAACGCGATCGATCGCCTGCATACGCTTGCCGGAGCGCCCATGATGTTTCGAGGAGATTAAGAAACTCTCTTAAGGATTCCCGAAATGTCGAGTTTGTCTGGGGAAAGCCGCCGGTGCGGACCCGCCGCAGCAGGGCGCCGTCGCCCCCATGGCGGGGGATGCGGGCTTGCCGCCGGACGGGCGCGTGCCTAATGCTCGGGGCGAAAAAAGAGTGGGAGGACCTCTACGATGAAGCTGTTCGACGGTGGCCGCGCGCCCAATCCGCGCCGGGTGCGGATCTTCCTGTCCGAGAAGGGCCTGTCGGTGCCGACCGAGGCGGTGGACATGGCCAAGCTCGGCCATCGGTCCGAGGAAATCAGCCGTCGCAATCCGCTGCAGCGGCTTCCTGTCCTCGAACTCAACGACGGCACGATCCTGACCGAATCCGTCGCCATCTGCCGCTATTTCGAGGAACTGCATCCCGAGCCGGCGCTGTTCGGCACCGGCGCTCTCGGCCGCGCCCTGGTCGAGATGTGGAACCGCCGCATCGAGCTCGGCTTCTACGCCTGCGTCGCCGCTGCCTTCCGCCACACCCATCCGGCGATGGCCGAATGGGAAGTGCCGCAGATCGCCGAATGGGGCGCGGCGAACCGCCCCAAGGCGCTCGATTTCCTGGCCCTTCTCGACCAGCATCTGGCCGACAACCGCTTTGCCGCCGGTGCGGATTACAGCATCGCCGACATCACCGGCCTCGTCGCCATGGACTTCATGAAACCGGCGAAGATCGAGCTGCCGGACAACCTTTCCAACGTCGCGCGCTGGTACGCCGAGATCTCGGCACGGCCCAGCGCGAAGGCCTGACGCCACCTTGACGTCGGCAGCGGCCGAGGACCCGGCGACGCTCTACGACACGATCCGCGCCTGCCGGATCTGCCGCGACGCGCCGGTCGGGCCGCCGCTGCCGGTCACGCCCAATCCGGTACTGGCCCTCTCCGGCAGGGCCCGGCTGCTGATCGCCGGCCAGGCGCCCGGCAACCTCGCCGACCGCTCGACGACGCCGTTCAACGATCCGTCGGGCGTCCGGCTGCGCGACTGGCTGGGACTGTCGCCGGAGGCCTTCTACGATCCGGCACGGGTGGCGATCCTGCCCATGGGCTTCTGCTTTCCCGGCACCGATCCGAAGGGCGGCGACCGCCCGCCGCGCGTCGAATGCCGCGCCACGTGGCACGACCGGGCGATGGCGGCCATGCCGCAGATCGAGCTGATCCTGGCGATCGGCCATCATGCCCAGCGCTTCCACATCGCCTCAGGCGCCGGGCGGACCCTGACCGAGACGGTGGCCAACTGGCGGACGATCCTCGCCCGGGGCGGGCGCTTTGCTCCCGTCCTGCCTCTGCCGCATCCCTCCTGGCGCAACAGCGGCTGGCTGAAGCGTCATCCCTGGTTCGGCGAGGAATTGCTGCCTGAACTGCGCCGGCGCGTCGGGGAGCTGGTCTGAGCGGGCGATTGTTCGGCCACCCTACCGATTTGCCGCCGGCTCCTGTAATCCTCTGGCGCAAGGACAGGAGTGACACGTCGATGGACCGGCTGGACAAGAAGATACTGAGACTGCTGCAGGAAGACGCGACGCTGGCGGTGGCCGACGTCGCCAAGCGCGTCGGCCTGTCGACCACGCCGTGCTGGCGCCGCATCCAGAAGCTGGAGGAGGAGGGGGTCATCCGCCGCCGCGTGGCGATCCTCGACCCGGTCAAGGTGAATGCCCGCGTCACCGTCTTCGTCTCGATCCGCACCAATTCCCATTCCAACGAATGGCTGAAGCGCTTCTCCGAGGTGATCGGCGAGTTTCCCGAAGTGATGGAATTCTACCGCATGAGCGGCGACGTCGATTACCTGCTGCGCGTCGTCGTGCCCGACATCGCCGCCTATGACGCCTTCTACCAGCGCATGATCTCGAAGATCGAGATCCGCGACGTGTCCTCGTCCTTCGCCATGGAGCAGATCAAGTACACGACCCAGATGCCGCTGGACTACATGGTCCTCGACAAGGAACCGCGCGAGACCTGAGCCGGCGATCGGCGCGCCATATCAATAGCTTGGCGGCCAGACCAGAATCGATCTGACCGCCACTTCATGCAGCGTGTGAAGCGCGCTCAGCGCTCCAGGCGGGCGAGCAGGGCCGAGGTGTCCCAGCGCTTTCCACCCATCGCCTCGACCTCGGCGTAGAACTGGTCGACCAGCGCGGTGACCGGCAGGGTCGCGCCGTTGCGCTTGGCCTCGGCGAGGCAGATGCCGAGATCCTTGCGCATCCATTCGATGGCGAAGCCGTGCTCGTACTCGCCGGCATTCATCGTCTTGTGGCGGTTCTCCATCTGCCAGGAGCCGGCGGCGCCCTTGGAGATGACGCTCACGACGTTCTCGATGTCGAGGCCGGACTTCTTGCCGAAGGCGATCGCCTCGGACAGGCCCTGGACGAGACCGGCGATGCAGATCTGGTTCATCATCTTGGTGAGCTGCCCGGCGCCGGCCGGACCCATCAGGCCGACCATCTTGGCATAGGCATCGATGACCGGCTTGGCCGCATCGAAATCGCCCTGTTCGCCGCCGCACATCACGGTGAGGGCGCCGTTCTCGGCGCCGGCCTGGCCGCCCGAGACGGGTGCGTCGATGAACTTGAAGCCCTTGGCGCTGGCCGCTTCCGCCAACTCGCGGGCGAGCTCCGCCGAGGCGGTGGTGTTGTCGATCAGCATGGCGCCGGGCTTCATGCCGGCAAAGGCGCCGTCGTCCCCGTAGATCACCGAGCGCACGTCGTCGTCATTGCCGACGCAGCAGAACACGAAATCGGCGTCCTTGGCGGCTTCGCGCGGCGTCGCGGCATGGGCGCCGCCATGTTCGTCGGCCCATTTCTGCGCTTTGGCGGCGGACCGGTTGAACACGGTCACCTCGTGGCCGCCCTTCGTCTTGAGATGTCCGGCCATCGGATATCCCATGACGCCGAGACCGATGAATGCAACTTTCGCCATGTTCTCACTCCCCCAATATGTCGTTCTGCGATGCGAGTGACCTTGCGCGGTCGCCTCGCGTTTCAATCCGGTGGCCGCCCGGCTCCCAAGCTAACGCTTAAGATGCCGGGTCAGCCGCCGCTCGATGAAGTTGGTTGCGTGTCTCA
Organism: Aurantimonas litoralis; assembly: GCF_026153195.1. NCBI lineage: Bacteria > Pseudomonadati > Pseudomonadota > Alphaproteobacteria > Hyphomicrobiales > Aurantimonadaceae > Aurantimonas > Aurantimonas litoralis. The sequence goes on from NZ_JAPFBM010000011.1 coordinate 10,642, forward strand.
GCCCCTCGACGATGGCGAGATACAGCACCGCCGCCCAGACATAGGTCTGGAAGTCGAAGGTGCGCGAATAGGCCTGCCGCGTCTCGCCGAAGAGATCGTAGACGGTGATGATCGCCACGATCGCCGAGGCCTTGATCATCAGGATGATCTCGTTGGCATAGGGCCTGAGCGCCACGATCATCGCCTGGGGCAGGATCACCTTGAAGAAGATCACCGCCCGCGGCATGCCCAGCGACCGGGCGCCCTCCCACTGGCCGGTCGGCACGCTCTGGATGGCGCCGCGCAGGATCTCGGCCTGATAGGCCGCCGTGTTGAGGGTCAGCGAGAACAGCGCGCAGTACCAGGCTTCGCGGAAGAACCACCACAGGCCGACCGTCTCGAAGGCGCCGCGGAACTGGCCGAAGCCGTAATAGACGAGGAAGATCTGGGCGATCAGCGGCGTGCCGCGGAAGAAATAGACGAAGACGAAGGCGAGGGTGCGCGCCACCGGGTTGGCCGACATGCGGCCGAGCGCCACCGGCAGGGACACCACGGCGCCGCAGACGAAGGAGCCGACGACCAGCGTGATGGTGATCCACAGGCCCGACAGGTAGGACGGGCCGAACCGCGTGAACAAGGTCGGGTCGAAGCCGCGGATGATGTAGATCGCCAGCCCGATGGAGATGGCGATCCAGATGCCGATCGCGATCAGCCCGCCGATCTTCGGCTTCGGCTTGACCACCGGCGGCGCGGCCATGGCGGCATCGCTCATTTCGCCACGTCCCCGCGCTTCGTCCAGCGGTCGATGCCGCCGATGGCGATCGAGGACAGCATGGTGAGCACCAGGTAGAGCACGATCGCCACGCCGAAGAAGTAGAACGGCTCGCGCGTCACGCGCGCCGCAATGCCGGTCTGGCGCATGATGTCGGCGAGCCCGATGACCGAGACCAGCGCCGTGTCCTTCAGGAGGTTCATCCACAGATTGGCGAGGCCCGGCAGGGCGATGCGGATGATCTGCGGCAGGATGACGAGAATCATGATCCGCGCCGGACCGAGGCCGAGCGCCGCCGCGCCCTCGCGCTGACCGGGGGGAATCGCCCGGAAGGCCGACAGGAAGACCTCGCTGGCAAAGGCCGAGAAGACGAAGCCCAGCGCGATCATGCCGGACACGAAGCTCGACAGGGCGATGTCCGGCAGGCCGGTCGACTGGGTGAGGGAGCGCAGGAGGCCGTTGGCGCCGAAATACACCACGAACAGCGTCAACAGCTCCGGCAGGCCCCGGAAGATCGTGGTGTAGATGTTGGCCGACAGGTTCAGATAGCGGTCGTCGGACTGTTTCGCCAGTGACAGGAGGAAGCCGAAGACGAGGCCGATCGGCAGCGTCGCGAGGGCGAGCGAAACGGTGACGAGGACGCCCCAGGCGATGTCGTCTCCCCATCCCGTGGGGCCAAAGCCGATGAGCGTCCAGTAATGATCCATCAAAATCCATGGTTAGCCGCCACCGGCGGGATCATCAAGCCGGGCAGACACACCGTTTCATTGCATTGGCCGGACGCGGCGGTATTTCCACGCTCCCAACCTCAAGGAGCCCGCGCCATGCCCGTTTCCCGCCGCCATTTCGTTACCGGGGCGCTGAGCGCCCCCGTCCTGTTGCGCCTCGGCGCGCTGCCGGCCGCCGCCAAGGCGCCTGCGCCGACGAGCCAGGTGCTGCCGGTCCAGCAGATTCGCGTCGGCGAGGCGATCGTCACAGCTGTCTCCGACGGCTATCTCGACCTCGACATCACGCTTCTGTCCAACATCGAGGCGTCCGAGGCCGAACGCCTGCTCGACGAGGCCTTCAAGGGCGCCCCGCCGGTGACCACCGGCGTCAACGCCTATGTCGTGCATCTGCCCGAGCAGACGGTGCTGATCGACACCGGCGGCGCCGGCGCCTTCCCGCAGATGGGCAAGCTGCAGGATCGCCTGACGGCGGCCGGCATCCCGCCCGAGGACATCGACGCGGTACTTCTGACGCATCTGCATCCCGACCATGTCGGCGGCCTGGTGCTCGACGGCAAGCTCGCCTTCCCGAACGCCACCGTCCATGTCCACAAGGCCGAGTACGATTTCTGGACCAGCATCGAGAACCGCGACGCGGCGCCGGATTCGGTCAAGGGCTTCTTCGACGCGGCCCGCACCGCCATGGAAGTCGCCGGCGACCAGGTGAAGACCTTCGCGGCGGCCGGCGACGTCGTGCCGGGGATCGCCGCGCGCGAGCTGTTCGGCCATACGCCCGGCCATTGCGGCTACATGATCGGCGAGGGCGCCGATGGCCTCCTGGTCTGGGGCGACATCGTCCACGCCGGTGCCATCCAGTTCGCCCGGCCGGATGTCGGCATCGCCTTTGACGGCGATCCGCAGGCGGCGATCGCCACGCGCGAGGCGCTGCTGGCGGATGTCGCGGCCAATCGCACGCGCATTGCCGGTATGCACATCGCGTTTCCCAGCATCGGCCATGTGGTCAAGGGTTCGGGCGACGCGGCCTATGCCTTCCGGCCGTCCGAATGGCAGTACGATCTCGGCTGACCGCCGCGATCGATCGCGCATGAAAAAGCCGCGGCGGGTCGCCCCGCCGCGGCTTCGCATCTCTCGGGTCCGGGCTTACTCGCCGTAGACGTCGAACTCGAAATACTTCTTCTGCACCTCGTCATAGGTGCCGTCCTCGCGGATCGCGGCGATCGCGTCGTTGAACATGCCGGCCAGCTTGTCGCTGCCCTGGCGCAGGCCGATGCCGATGCCCTTGCCGTAGATCGCCGGGTCGGCCTTCAGCGTGTCGAGCAGCTTGCAGCAGGCGCCGGCGTCGCTCTTCAGCCATTCGTCCAGCACCACGACGTCGTCGACCACCGCGTCGACGCGGCCGCTCTCGATGTCGAGCTTGTACTCCTCGGCAGTCGGGTACTGGCGCACGTCGGCGTCGGGGAAGTAGCTTTCCGCGGCGCGTGCATGGGTGGTCGAGGTCTGCGCGCCGATCGCCTTGCCGGCCAGTGCCTCGGCGGTGGCTTCCGTGATGTCGGAATCCTTCGGCACGGCGATGGCCGGCGGGGTCTGGTAGTATTTATCGGTGAAGGCGATCTGCTCCTCACGCTCCGGCGTGATCGACATCGAGGCGACGAGCGCGTCGAAATTGCCGTTCTGCAGCGCCGGGATGATGCCGTCCCAATCCTGGGTGACGAAGCTGCACTCGACCTTCATCTCGGCGCACAGCGCCTTGGCGATGTCGACGTCGAAGCCCTGCAGTTCGCCGGAGGCGTCGAGGAAGTTGAACGGCGGATATGCGCCTTCGGTGCCGATGACGACCTTCGACCAGTCCTTGTCGGCGTCGCTCTCCTGCGCCTGGGCGTGGCCCAGGGCGAGGGCGGCAACGGTGGTGGCAAAGGCGAGAGTTCGGGTGAGACGCATGAAAACCTCTTTTGGGTGGACGGCATGCCTGGACCGGTGCGGCCTGTCAGGAAGGCATGCCTGTTATGGCGCCAATGCTGGCAATTTTTGCCGGGTGAGGCAACCGCCAAGCGTTCTCGGATGAAACCATCATTGGCGTCAGCCGGCGGCGTTCACGCGCTTGGCCGACAGCGCCACGCCGAGGCCGGCAATGGCGATGCCGGTCATCAGCAGGAGCAGGCCGACGGCGCCCCCGCTGCCGGTGGCCAGAAGCGCCGCGAGGATCGAGCTGAGGGCCCCGACGCCGATCTGGCAGGCGCCGAGCATGCCCGCGGCGGCTCCGGCGGCCTGCGGCATGACGCTGACGCCGCCGGCCGTTGCGGTCGGCAGCACGAGCCCGTTGCCGAAACCGACGAAGAGCATCGGCGCGAACAGCGTCAGCGGCGAAAGCAGCCCGCCGGCGATCAGCGCCAGCGACAGGCTGGTCGCGGCCAGCGAGATCACCGCACCGGTGACCATCATGGTCTTGATACGGAAGCGTTCCGACAGCCGCGCGGTGGCGAAATTGCCGAGCATGTAGCCGATGGCGCAGAGCGCGAACCAGACGCTGTAGCCGGCCGGCGTCATGCCCAGCACCGTCATGGCGATGAAGGGCGCGCCGCCGAGGAAGCCGAAGAACACCGCCGAGGTCAGCGACGAGGTGCCGACATAGATCCAGAAGGCCGACGAGCCGGCGAGTTCGCCATAGGCCCGCAGCTGCGGCAGGATCGGCCGCCCGGTCTCGCTGTTGGTCTCCGACAGGTCGAAGGCCAGAAGCACGATCGTGACGATGCCGATGCCGGTCAGCAGCCAAAAGACGCTGCGCCAGCCGAAGGCGGTGTCGAGGACGCCGCCGATCAGCGGCCCGATCATCGGCGCGACGGCAAGCCCCATGGTGACGTAGCCGATCATCGCGGCCGCCCGCTCGCGGCTGTAGACGTCGCGCACGATCGCCCGCGACAGCGCGATGCCGGTGGCGCTCGCCGCCTGCACGACGCGGCCGACGAGGAACAGCGCCACGTCGTCGGCCATCAGGCAGAGCAGCGTGCCTACGAGGAACAGCACCATGCCGCCGAGAATGATCGGCCGGCGTCCGTAGCGGTCGGAGAGCGGTCCGGCGACGAGCTGGATCAGCGCCGTCGCCACCAGATAGAGCGACAGGCCAAGGCCGACCGTCGCGCCGTCGGCCGACAGATCGGCGGCGATCGAGGCCATCGACGGAATGAAGATGTTGATCGCAAGCGGCGACAGCGCCGAGGCGATCATCAGCGTGACCAGCATCGGGCGGCGCGCGGCGGCGCCCGTGACCGGTGCGGCGGCGGGAGGCGTTCCGGCCGTCGGCAGGACCGTCGGCTCGGCGTCGTGACCGGGTGTATCCCTCAGCATCAGTGCACCTGTGTCTTGACCGGCGCGGCGACGCCCCGGACCCGTTCCCGATATAGGGTGTAAAGTCCGCTCGCCACCACGATGGCCGCGCCCAGCAGCGTCAGCGGCGAGGGCAGGTCGCCGAAGACGACCAGCCCGAGGATCAGCGCAAAGACGAGGACCGCATAGCGGAAGGGCGCGACGAAGCCCATATCCCCGATCCGCATCGCCTGGACGATGAAGATGTAGCCGACCGCGATGGACGCCGCCGCGCAGCTCAGATGGACCAGCGTCAAGGCCGGCATCGGCCGCCAGCCGCCCGCCAGCGGGATCAGCAGCCAGCCGAGCAGCGAAACCGCGATCGCAGTGATCATGGCGATGAACAGCGACGGCACCTTGGGGTCCATGCGCCGGGTCGTCAGGTCGCGAACGGCGGACGCGGCGACCGACGCCAGCACCGCGAGCGAATAGATGGTGAAGCCGTCGGTGCCCGGCCGCACGATGACGAGGACCCCGACGAAGCCGACGGCGATCGCCGCCCAGCGCCGCCAGCCGACGGGCTCGCCGAGAAACAGCGCCGCGCCCAGCGTGACGGTCAGCGGCAGCGCCTGGAAGATCGCCGAGGCGTTGGCGATGGGCATGTGGGACAGGGCGGTGATGTAGGACAGGGTCGCGGTGATGTCGGCGATGGTGCGCACCAAGAGCCGCGGCTTCATCGCCATGCCGAGGGGGCGCAGCGCGCCCATCCGCCAGGCCAGGAGGAACAGCAGCAGCGAGGCGACGACGCCGCGCACGGCCATGATCTGGGGCGGCGAGATGTGGTCGGCCGCCAGCTTTACGAAGGTGTCGTTGACGACGAAACCCGCCATGGAGACGAGCATGAAAAGCGCGGCGCGGGCATTGTCGCTGAGCAAGGGGAGCCGCCGGATCGGTTGCTGGAGAAGTGTCAGGCAGCCTTAGCGCTTTGCCGACGACGGCGCGATACGAAAAGCGTCATCGCCGCCGGCGAAAAGCCGTCACGTCGTTGTGATTGCAACTTTAACGATTTCTGCAAAACCGTGGAAAGCCCTGCAGGCGTAAGGCTCCGGCTCTTTGTATCCAGGAGCGTAACCTATGGGATTGATCGACCTCGTCTCACCCGGCAGTCGGCAGACGCCGCCGCCCAGCAGCCAGCCCCAGCCCAGCGAGCAGACCCCGCCGCCGGCTGAAGCGAACAGCGGTTCGGGCGCCTCGGCACCGCCGGCCAACGGCACCTCGTCGAACGAGACCCAGTCGGCGTCGGCGAATGCCGGGACCGCCGGTGCGACGTCCTCGTCATCCGGTGCAGGCGCATCGTCCAGCAATGCTGCGGCTTCGGGCACGGCGAACCGCGACAGCGCGCCGGTGACCGGTGCGGCCGCGACCCGGGCGCTGGCCGTCGCGCCGCGGACCGCCGCCGCGATCGACCAGTTGCGCGAAGCCGCGATGGCCAATCTCGAGGCCATGCGCACGCAGAGCTTGATCGACGATCTGGGGACGTCCGCGACCCAGAAGACGCTGCTGACCGAAGACGAGCCGGTCGGCGAGGCCGCGCAGCAGGCGCCGCAGGCCGTGGTCGAGACCGTCAAGGAAGCCTATCGCGAAAGCGAACGGGCCTGATCGCGAGGCGCCCGGCGACGGGCGCCTCCCTTCTTGGCTCAGTCGCGTGCGGGACCGTCCAGCGTCATGGTGATCGGGCCGACCAGCTTGTCATAGGTCGCGCGCTCCGATTCCGGGTAGCGGATCGAGACCGAATGCACGAGATCGCCGCGGAAGATGTAGCGCTCGTAGAAGATCCGGCCGTCGCGATAGCCCGAGACGACGGCCCAGCGCTTGCCGGACCGGTCATAGGTAACCTCGTCCGTATCGGCGCGCTGCCCCACCACCGCCTGCGGCGTCTCGCCGGGTTCGCGCGGCCGGGCATAGATGAAGATCTCCGCGCCCGCCGGCGAACTCCAGCCGAGACCGTCGCCATTGGTGGGCGCCGGCAGCTGGTTCGGAAAGGCTTCGGCGGGAAAGCTCGCCGTCGTGCCGAAGCGTTCGTTGCGATAGGTGACGTCGTCGGCGTTGGCCGGCGCGGCACAGGTCAGCGCCGCCGCCAGGGCCAGCGCGGCGACGGACAATCCTTCAAGGCGCATCATTATCCTCCGGTCATGCTCATGTGCCGCGATACCGAGGGCTTGCTCGTGTCGCGGTCGATGATGAAGTCATGTCCCTTCGGCTTGCGGCCGATCGCCTCGTCGATGGCGTTCGACAGCAATTCGTCGCCCTCCGAGGCGCGCAGCGGCGCCCGGAGATCCGCGGCGTCTTCCTGACCGAGGCACATGAAGAGGGTGCCGGTGCAGGTGACGCGGACGCGGTTGCAGCTTTCGCAGAAATTGTGGGTCATCGGCGTGATGAAGCCGAGCCGCCCACCGGTCTCTGCCACTTCCACGTAACGCGCCGGACCGCCGGTCTTGTAGGGGATGTCGTTCAGCGTCCAGCGCTGCGACAGATCGCGGCGGACCTGGCTGAGCGGCAGATACTGGTCGGTGCGGTCCTCGTCGATCTCGCCCAGCGGCATCGTCTCGATCAGCGTGAAGTCGATGCCCTGGCCATGGGCCCACTCGATCATGCCGGGGATCTCGTCCTCGTTGAAGCCCTTCAGGGCGACCGCATTGAGCTTGATCTTGATGCCGGCGGCCTGCGCGGCGCGAATGCCGCCCATCACCCGGTCGAGTTCGCCCCAGCGCGTGATCTGCTTGAACTTGTCGGGATCGAGCGTGTCCAGCGAGACGTTGAGGCGCTTGACGCCGCAATCGGCCAGTTCGTCGGCGAAGCGGGCGAGCTGCGAGCCGTTGGTGGTCAGGGTCAGCTCTTCGAGCGCGCCCGATTCCAGATGCCGCGACAGCGAGCGCACCAGATGCATGATGTTCTTGCGCACCAGCGGCTCGCCGCCGGTCATGCGCAGCTTGCGAACGCCCTTGGCGATGAAGGCGCTGGACAGCCGGTCGAGCTCTTCCAGCGTCAGCAGGTCGCGCTTGGGCAGGAACGTCATGTCCTCGGCCATGCAGTAGACGCAGCGAAAATCGCAGCGGTCCGTGACCGACACGCGCAGATAGGTTACTGCCCGGCCGAACGGGTCGATCATCTCCGGAAACGCGTCGGTTCGCGACCGGCCTTCGGAGACCGCGGTCTTGATGTCGGGGACGAGACTCATGAGATTGCGGCCTCGCAGGCGAGGGTGATGTGGATGTCCATGCCCGCGAATGTGGAAGCGCGGTGCGTGCGGGTCAAGCGCGACGCATCGAACAAACCATTGCCAGACAAATTGAAACACGCCCGGGAGGCGAAACTGCCATGACCGACACCGTCGCGCCGCCACAGGAAATCCGCGTCACGCCCGACCGGCGCACGCTGGTGCTCGTCCAGGCCGGCGGCGCCCGTCAGGATCTGTCGGCCGAAATGCTGCGGGTAATGTCGCCGTCTGCGGAGGTTCAGGGCCATTCGCCGGATCAGCGCAAGACCGTCGGTGGCAAGATCGACGTGGCCATCTCCTCGGTCGCGCCGGTCGGCAATTATGCCGTGCGCATCGGCTTCGACGACGGTCACGATACCGGCATCTTCAGCTGGAGCTACCTTGCGGAGCTGTTCCGCGAGAAGGACACGCGCTGGCAGGCCTATCTGGCCGAGCTCGACGCCAAGGGGCTGCGCCGCGAACGTTGAGCAGGCGGGCGCAGCCGTCAGGCGCTGACCCGATCCGGCGCAGCGGCGGCGGCCGCGGCGGGGGCGGTGTCGCGTACGACGACGCGGTTTCGCCCGCGGGCCTTGGCCTCGTAGAGCCGGTTGTCGGCCTCCTGATAGAGATAGCTGTAGCCGACCGGCCGGTCGAAGATGACGCCGCCGACACTGACCGACACCGGCACCGGCTTGCCCTCCGGCGACGACAATTCCATCGTCGCCACGGCTTCGCGCATCCGTTCGGCGATCTGGATCGAAGCGAGACGGTCCACATCGGCGAGCAGCACGCCGAATTCCTCGCCGCCCAGGCGGCCTATGATGTCGCCCTCGCGGACCGAATCCTGCAGCCGCAGCGCGATCGCCTTGAGCGCCCGGTCGCCGGTCGCGTGGCCGTAGCGGTCGTTGATCGACTTGAAGAAATCCGCATCGATCAGGAACAGCGCGCCGGCCAGGCCATCCGTGGCCATGGATTCCAGCCGCGCCTCGACCCGCTCGGTGAAGGCCCGCCGGTTGAGCAATGTCGTCAGCCCGTCATGGGCGGCGACGATCTCGAGGCGGCGATTCAGGACGCGCAGCTCGCGCAGCTTCAGCGATAGGAAGACGAAGAGCGGCCCGCCGAGGATGGTCGGCACGACCACCGCGCAGATCATCGCCAGGCGAAAGGCTTCCGGATCGGCGTTGCGAAACAGCGCCGCGTTATAGATGAGCGCGACCGCCATGCAGGACAGCACACCGCAGAGCGTGATGCCCGCCAGCTTGCACAAGCCGCGTGTCGTCAAGGGTTGCTGAGTGAGTGTCCGCGTCATGCCGAAACAGTTTCCTGTGTTCCGTCAGTATTGCGAACAATCTTTTCCGCAAGATTAATGCCGATGCACGGTCCGTGTCTTGATCTGTAGCGTTCTAACGCTGGAAAGGCGGCAGGCGATCGAAGGCATCCTTGAGCGCATCGGACCAACCGCCCGAGATCTCCTGGTAATACGGGTCCGACAATTCGAAGCGTCGCTTGTAGCCGGCCACCATCGTGTCGGTCTCGTAGAACTGCATGTCGATCGGCGCCCCGACCGACAGGTTCGAGCGGATGGTGGAATCGAAGGAAACGAGCAGCAGCTTGGCGCAGTCTTCCAGGCTCATCTGCGGATCATAGGTGCGGATGATGATCGGCCGGCCGTATTTGTGCTCGCCGATCTGGAAGAAGGGATTGTCCGGTCCCGCCTCGATGAAATTGCCTTCCGGGTAGATCAGGAAGAGGCGCGGACGCCCGCCCTTGATCTGGCCGCCGAGAATGAAGGTGCCCGAGAACAGCGCATCGGCCGACTGGCCGGCCGGCGTCGTGTAGGAGATGACCTCCTTGATCGTCTCGCCGACCAGCTTGGCGGTCTGGAACATCGACGGCTGGGTCAGGATCGCCGGCTGGCGCTCCGAGGGCGCGAGCAGGCGCTCTTCCAGAAGCGACACGGTCGACTGGGTAGTGGCCAGGTTGCCGGCGCTGAGCAGGCACAGGAAGCGCTCGCCCGGCACCTCCCACGTCTTCATCTTCGAGACGACGGAAATGTTGTCGATGCCCGCATTGGTGCGGGTATCCGACATGAAAACGAGGCCACGATCGACGAGGAGCCCCACGCAATAGGTCATTTTGGCTGACATCCCCCTGGGGCGCGCAGGACGAATCAGCTATCCGCGCGCGGCTGCATCTTTGTGCAGGCCGCGCGCCTTCCGCAATGGTTATCGGTCGTGAGGGTGACGGTTCGCAGGCGAGCGAAGCCGTCTTGCCACTATCAGGCGTAGAAGCGGTAGCTCTCGGCGATCTCCCGGGCCACCCGGTTGTTCTCGATGATGAAGTTCTCGAGGAATTCGTGCATGCCGCCGTCGATGATCTCCTTCACCGACGCGTCCGACAGCTTGCGTGTGATATCGCTGGCGGTGCGCGAGCAGGGGTGCTGGGTCTCGTAGTTCCGGTTCAGATATTTCAGGCTTTCCTCGATGCAGAGATAGCAATAGGCCAGCGAGCGCGGCAGCCTGCGGTTCAGCATCAGGAAGTCGATGATGTTCGTCGCCCGGTACTCGCCGTCATATTCCCAGGCATAGGCGCGGTGCGCCGAGACCGAGCGCAGGATCGACGCCCACTGGAAATTGTCGAGCGACGAGCCGACCGAGGAGTGCTCGGGCAGGAGCACCCAGTATTTCACGTCAAGGATGCGGGCGGTGTTGTCGGCCCGCTCGATGAAGGCACCGAGAGAGCAGAAGTCGAAGATCTCGTTGCGCAGCATCGTGCCGTGGAAGACGCCCCGGATCAGCGCCGTCTGGCGTTTCACCAGCTCCAGGATGGCCGTCAGTTCGAGCGGGTTCAGCGGCTTGTCGAGCCGGCTCTTGATGATCAGCCAGCTCTCGTTGATCGTCTCCCACAGGTCGCGGGTGAGGGCGGTCCGCACCATCCGCCCGTTCATCCGCGCCGTGTCGATGGACGAGCGCACGCTCGACGGATTGTCCCGGTCGCGCAGCAGGAAGTCGATGATCGAGGCGGTGTCGTATTCGGTGTATTTGGCCAGATAGGCGGCCTCGACGCCGGCCGAGACAAGCACCGACTGCCATTCATCGGGTTCGTCCGAGGAGAGGTTGGTCATCGACAGCCGCTGTCCGGCGTCGACGAGGCGGGCCATGTTCTCGGCCCGCTCGATATAGCGGGACATCCAGAACAGGCCGTTGGCGGTGCGTCCGAGTAGTGCCATGTGCTTCGCTTCAGTCCCTCAGTACCCAGGTGTCCTTGGTGCCGCCGCCCTGGCTGGAATTGACCACGAGCGAGCCCTCCTTGAGAGCCACGCGCGTCAGTCCGCCGGGTATGATCCGGACCTTGTCGGAGACGAGGACGAAGGGGCGAAGATCGACATGCCGCGGCGCGAGGCCATGCTCCGCAAGGATCGGCACGGTCGACAGCGCCAGCGTCGGCTGGGCGATGTAGTTGCGCGGCCTGGCCCGCAGCTTCGCCGCGAAGGCCTCGCGTTCGGCCGTCGAGGCCGCCGGTCCGACCAGCATGCCGTAGCCGCCCGAGCCGTGCACTTCCTTGACGACGAGGTCCTTCAGATTGTCGAGGACGTAGGCGAGGCTGTCTTCCTCGGCGCAGCGCCAGGTCGGCACGTTCTGCAGGAGGGCCGGCTTGCCGGTATAGAACTCGACGATTTCCGGCATGTAGGAATAGATCGCCTTGTCGTCGGCGATGCCCGTGCCGGGGGCATTGGCGATGGTGATGCCGCCGTTCTTGTAGACTTCCATGATGCCGGGAATGCCGAGCATGGAATCGGGCCTGAACGCCTCGGGATCGAGATACTCGTCGTCGACCCGGCGATAGAGGACGTCGATCGGCCGGTAGCCCTCGGTGGTCCGCATCTGGATGCGACCGTCGATTACCTTAGCGTCGGCGCCCTCGATCAGCTCGACACCCATCTGGTCGGCCAGGAAGGCGTGCTCGTAGAAGGCCGAATTGTGGATGCCCGGCGTTAGGACGGCGATGGTCGGCGGGCCGTCGCAGGCCGGCGGCGCGACCGCGGCGAGCGAGCGGCGCAGGTGATGCGGGTAGGTCTCGACCGGCCGCACGCGGTTCTGCGCGAACAGCTCGGGAAACATCTGCATCATCGTTTCCCGGTTCTCGATCATGTACGAGACGCCGGACGGCGTGCGGGCGTTGTCCTCCAGGACGTAGAACTCGTTCTCGCCACACCGCACGATGTCGGTGCCGATGATGTGGGTGTAGACCCCGCCGGGTGGCCGGAAGCCTTCCATCTGCGGCAGATAGGCCTCGTTGCCGACGATCAGGCGCTCGGGCACCTTGCCCGCCTTCACGATCTCCTGGTCGTGGTAGATGTCGTAGAGAAACGCGTTGAGGGCCTGGACCCGCTGCTCGATGCCCTCGGCGAGAAGATCCCATTCGGCCTTGGCCATGATCCGCGGCACGAGATCGAAGGGGATCAGCCGCTCGGCCGCCTCGGCTTCGCCATAGACGTTGAAGGTGATGCCCGTGCGCCGGAAGAAATCCTCGGCCTCGTTGGTCTTGGCGGCCAGTTCCTCGATGTTCTGCTGCCGGAACCACTCGTTGAAGCGGGCATAGGGTTCCCGGACATTGTCGTCATCGAGAAGCATTTCGTCGAACGCCGTCACCTGCACCCTCCAGACCTGTCTTCTGAATAAGAGAAAGCGACAGGCCGGAAAATCAAGGGTCTCGCAGGCCGCGGCGGTCGATTGACGTGCGTTTGTGCAATCTGCCTCCGCCGCTGCCGCCCGATCGGGCAGGCGGTGCCTATCGCGCGAGGGTGGAACCGCCGGCCCGCGGCAGCGCGGCGGGGCGCGCCCCGAAATCGGCGAGAATCGCCAGCGCCGTGTCGAGGTCGTCACGCGTGGGCGCGGCCGTCAGCGAGGCGCGCACGCGCGAATGGAAGGTGCGTCCCGAGGCGAAGGTTTCGGCCGGCACCACGGCGACGCCGCACTGGCGCAACTGCGTCGCGGCCTCCTCGGCATCGCCGTCGACACCGAGCCAGACATGGGGCGCGGCTACCGCGTCGGACGGGCCCAGATGCTGCCCCATCTGCCGCCAGCGCTCGCGGACCGCGTCGGCCTGCCAGGCGGTGCGCGCCGCCGCCGTACCGTCCTCGATCCAGGCCGATCCGGCCAAAAGGGACAACGGCGTCGTCATCCAGGAGGTGAGGTGCAGGTTGCGCTTGAGGGCGGCCAGCATCGGATGGTCGCCGGCGACGAATCCGAAGCGCAGTCCCGGCATGACCGTCATGGACAGGCTGGAGACGACGATGCCACGCGCGCCCAGATCCTCTGCCAGCGGGGGCCGGCCGGCCAGGGGCCCGTAGGCGTCGTCCTCGATGATGGTCAGGTCGCGGCGTTCGGCGATTTCGGCGATCGCCCTGCGCCGGTCATCGCCCATGACCGCGCCGGTCGGGTTGTGAAGGTTGGGCATGAGCACGGCCAGCTTTGCCGTGGAACTGCGCGCGGCGGCGTCGAGCCCTTCCGGCGTGACACCTTCGCCGTCCAGTTCCACCGGGATCAGCCGCAGCCGCAATTGCCGCGCCAGCGCCTTCAGGCCCGGGAATGTCAGGGACTCCACGAGGATCGCGTCGCCCTCACGGGTCGCGTGCACCAGCAGCGCCTGCAGCGCCGCATGAGCCCCGGCGCAGGACACGACCGTCGCCGGTCGTCGGGTCATGCCGCGCCAGCACATCCAGTCGCCGACCGCTTCCGCGGCACGATGGACGAGGGCGCAACCGGGATAGCCGCTCATCTGCGCCCGCTCGGCGGGACTCAGGCCGTCGATCAGCGACGCCAGCGCCGTGTCGTCCGGCATGGTGACCGGCACGTTGGTGGAAAGGTCCACCAGCCGCTCTGCCGACACGTCAGGGGCGAAGAGCAGCGAATCGGAGCTAGAGGCCAGGACATAGGTGCCGCGACCGATCTCGCCGCCGATCAGGCGCCGCTGCGCCGCCTCGCGATAGGCGCGGCTGATCGTGGAGAGCTTGACGCCGAGCCCGTTCGCCAGCTCGCGCTGTGGCGGCAGACGGTCCCCGGGGCGCAGCACGCCGGCTTCGATGTCCTGCGCGATCCGCTCGACGATACTGGCGACGTCGTCCAGACCGTATTCGTATTGCGCGTTCCACATGACGTTGCGAGCCTGTGCGGTGGGCAATTCAGACAGCCCGAAATCACCTTGTTATATCACATGACGAGGCTGCCTAATCCTAAGCTAGGCTTGCGACCGTGCAATAGGCCTAAAGTCGAGTGAGCACTGCAACATAGCCGCCCGGCTAAAGGCTTCCGGGCTTGACCGGACGCGGCGCATCCGGCTCGCACGGCCCGGAATCACCGCCTGACATCGTCAGCTTCCGGCGGGCAGCTGCCGGAGGCGCGGCGCGAACGGCAGGGGCCTGCGCCGCAGTAAAGCGCGGCCGGCAGGCTCGCCCGGTCATGGCCGGCATGCTACCAGCCCCCGCAACAGTTCACTATCGAGCTTCAACCGGATTCAGAGGGGACGATCCATGCGCTTTGCCAGCTATCCCAGTCTCGAAAACGCCAGCGTCATCGTCACCGGCGGCGCCTCGGGCATCGGGGAGATCATGGTCCGGGCCTTCGCCGAACAGGGCGCCCGCGTCGGTTTCGTCGATCTCGACCGCGATGCCGGCACGGCGCTGGCCGGCGAGCTGGCGGGCGCCGGGCGGCAGGTCCGCTTCGAAGCCTGCGACCTGCGCGACATCGACGATCTGAAACGCGCCTTCGCGGCCCTGACCGAGGCCAACGGGCCGGCCACGGTGCTGGTCAACAATGCCGCCCGCGACGATCGCCACGGCTGGGAAGACGTGACGCCGGACTATTTCGACGAGCGGATCGCCACCAATCTCCGCCACATGTTCTTCGCCATCCAGGCGGCCGCGCCGGGCATGATCGCGACTGGCAAGGGCTCGATCATCAACATGGGGTCGAACTCCTGGTGGGAGGCGGCCGGTAACATGCCTGCCTACACCACCGCCAAGTCGGCCGTGCACGGCATGACCCGTTCGTTTGCCCGCGACCTCGGCCCGCACCGGATCCGCGTCAACACCGTGGTGCCGGGCTGGGTCATGACCGAGCGCCAGAAGCAGCTCTGGGCCAACCCGGAGGCGCTTGAGAAGCACAAGGCGCGCCAGTGCCTGCCGGACCTGATCGAGCCGGTCTATGTGGCGCGGATGGTGCTGTTCCTCGCCTCCGACGACGCCGCCATGTGCAGCGCCAACAACTACATGGTCGAAGCCGGATCGATCTGATCGCCGTCCCGATGTCCTTGGCCCCGGCCGCCAGTCCGATGCCGGCAAGGCTTCGGGACATGGCGGAGCGGGATGGCCGGGGGACAATGCGGTGGGCCTGATGCCGGCAGGCTCGCTTTCGCGCCGCCGGCAAGGCAGAAGTGATCGTATGCATCACTTATCGCGCAGCCTTCGATGACCCGGCCGAGCGGCGTTCTGGCCGGCATCCTGCTGACGATCCTGTCCGGGCTGCTGCTCGCCACCATGGATACGTTCGGCAAGTATCTCACCGGCGAGCTGCCGGTCCTCGAGATCGTCTGGGCCCGGTATTTCTTCCACACGATCCTGATGACGGCGTGGCTCGCCCGGACGCGCGGCACCAGCTTCCTGCGCAGCAAGCGCCCGGGACTGCAGCTCGCGCGCGGCGCGGCGCTCTTGTGCGCGACGACGCTGATGTACGTGTCCTTCGCCCATGTGCCGCTGGCCGACGCGACGGCGGTGCAGTTCTTCGCACCGGTCCTCGTCACCGTCCTGTCGGTGATCTTTCTGGGCGAGCGGATCGGCGTGCAGCGCATCGCGGCCGTCCTCGCCGGCTTCGTCGGTGTGCTCCTGATCGTGCGGCCGGGCTTTGCCGACACCAGCCCGTATCTCCTGCTGCCGCTTCTGTCGGCGGTGATCCTGTCGGGCTATTTCTTGATGACCCGCGCGCTGTCGGGCCCGGAGGAGAACGCCGCCACTTTGTTCAACACGACGGCGGTCGGCGCGGTGCTCCTGACCATCGCCGTGCCCTTTGTCTGGGAAACGCCGACCTGGCCGGTCTTTGCCATGATGGTGACGATCGGGACGCTGGGGGCGCTCGGCCATTTCTGCATCGTGCAGGGCTTTGCCTACGCCTCGGCCTCGGCGCTCTCGCCGTTCCTCTACGCGCAGGTCTTCTTCGCCAGCATCTACAGCGTGACGCTGCTCGGTGATCCGCTCAGCTGGAACTTCCTGGCCGGCGCGGCGATCCTGATCGCCAGCGGGCTGACGATCTGGTGGCGCGAGAACCGCACCCGCCGCTGACCGGCGGAAGCCGGCTCAGTTCTCCCAGACGATGCTTTTGCTGATGCGCGGCCGGAAGGTGTATTCCTTGGCCATGGTGGTGCCCGAGAAGAACCCGCCATAATCCATGACCGGCTCGTATGGGTAGCTGACGGTGACCACGACGAGATAGGTCTCGGCGCCGAAGACCAGCTCGGAGGGAACGTCGTAGCGGGCACCCTTGTCGAGCGCCGGGCCGGTATTGGCCTGCGACCAGTCGACCGTGCCCTTGCCCTCGTCGTCGACGCTGACCGTGGTGACGACGATCTTCAACCCGTCGGTGGAGAAGGGGACCATGATCGCCGAGGAGATGTTGTAGATGTTCTCGAGACCCGTCTCGGTCATCGTGCGGTTGCGGGCGACGAGATTGCCGACCGTCTCGGCCGTCGATTCCACCTTGCGGCTCGCCTCCAGCGCCTTCGAGGCTTCGAAGCCGCCGAGATAGATCAGCAGCAGGCCGGGCAGGATGATGGCGAATTCCAGCGCGGCGACGCCGCCGCGATCGCCGCCGAAGGCAGCGAGGGCGGCGCGTGCGCGGTGGAGCGGGCCGAAGAATTTGGCGGTCATCGATCCCTCAGGCGCAGTTGGAATTGCTGTTCAGACGATCCCCGAAAGGCTCGTTCATGAAGGCGGCGATGGAGAACATGACGCTGTTGCCGTCGGTTTCGGCGGCCAGCTTGTGCAGGAAGGACGCGGTCCACGGCCATTCGTAATAGGCACGCAGGACGGTGATCGAATTGGCCGCGCCGGGGTCGAAACAGAACTGGCTGTCGTCCACCTGCTTCAGCTTCATCGGCACGTCGGTGGGGATATCGGCGAAGGCCGGGATGGTGCGCAGGTCGAGTTTCACCTTGTCGCAGCTCAGGAGGAAATCGACCTTGTCGCAGATCTTCTCGCGGAACACCGACGGCTTGATGTCGGACTGCTGGATCTGACCGGTGAAGACCTGCCGGGCGACGTCGTCGACGGCGGTGTCGAGCAGGATGCCGGCGGCCGAGATGACGAAGGTCTCGACGATGGCGAAGATCAGCATGAAGAGCGGGGCGGCGACCATGGCGAATTCCACGGCGGTCGCGCCGGACGTGTCGCGACCGAAGGTCTTGCGCTTGCTCTTCTTCGGACTGGCGGGTCGAAACGGCACGGTGATCTTGTGTCCCCGAATTGGTTCGCAAGCCGGCATCATCGCCGGCGGGGGTTACTTTTCCCTCAGGAAAGTCGCGCCAAATGGGCCTATTCGCCCGCACGGTTAGCCAAAGGTGACCGCATGCCGACCTCCAGGGCCTTGCGGCGCGCGGCCGAACCGGATTAGCCCGGTCGGGGCCCGATGAACGGAAGGGACGAGAAGCGATGAGCGACGACAGGATCGACACGGCGCTGATGATCGAGGCGGTCCGCGCCGGCATGGCGGCGATCCGCGCCCAGACCGGCAGCGGCGTCGACTACAAATCCGACCGGTCGCCCGTGACCGAGGCCGACAAGGCCGCCGAACGGGCCATCGTCGCGGTCATCCAGGGCGGCGGCTGCACCCTGCCGATCGTTGCCGAAGAGGCCTTCTCGGACGGCGACGTCCCGGCCGTCGGCCGGCGCTTCCTGCTGGTCGATCCGCTGGACGGCACCATGAGCTACATCGCCGGCACGCCCGACTACACCGTCAATGTCGCGGTGATCGAGGACGGGGCTCCGGTCTTCGGCTGCGTCGGCGTTCCCGAGACCGGGACGATCTATCAGGGTGGGGCGGGAACGCCTGCCATGGTCGAGCGCGATGGCACCCCTACGCCGCTGGCCTGCCGGAAGGCAGGCACTACGCTGGATGTCGTTGCAAGCCGCAACCATCTCGACGATGCGACTCGCGACTATATCGGCCGCCTCGACGTGGCCGAGCGCAAGTCGGTCGGTTCCTCGCTGAAATTCTGCCTTCTGGCCGAAGCTGAAGCTGATCTCTATCCGCGCTTCGGCCGGACGATGCAGTGGGATACGGCGGCCGGCGACGCGGTGCTGCGCGCAGCCGGCGGCCTGACGATCACCGTGGACGGGACCCCCCTGGCCTATGGCCGCACCCATGCACCGGGCGAGGACGTCTTCGGCAATCCGCATTTCATCGCGCTCGGCGATCGCGCTTTGCTCGATCGGCCGGGGATCGTGCCGCAGCCGGCCGAGCGTCAGTAGGCCGACTTCGTCCGCAACAAGCTGATCGGCGTCATGGCGAGGATGTAGAGGTCGAGCAGCAGCGACCAGTTCTCGATGTAGTAGAGGTCGTGCTCGAAGCGCTTCTGCAGCTTGTCGGGCTGGTCTATCTCGCCGCGCCAGCCCTTGATCTGCGCCCAGCCGGTGATCCCCGGCTTGACCTTGTGCCGGCCGAAATAGCCGTCGACGATGGCCACGAATGCCTCGTTGCCGCTGGAAATGGCGTGGACGGCATGGGGCCGCGGGCCGACCAGCGACAGGTCGCCGCGCAGCACGTTGAAGAGCTGCGGCAGCTCGTCGAGCGAGGTCTTGCGGATGAAGCGCCCGACCCGGGTGACGCGCTTGTCGCCCTTGGTCACGATCTGCCGGGCCAGCGGATCCGACATCTCGGCATAGAGCGAGCGGAACTTGAACACGTCGACGATGTGATTGTTGAAGCCGTGCCTCTTCTGTCGGAAGATCACCGGACCCTTGGAGTCCAGCTTCACGGCGAGGGCGGTGAGAAGGAAGACCGGCGACAGAAGGACGATGGCCACGCTGGCGAAGACCACGTCGAAGACGCGCTTGGCGATCCAGTCCCAGTCCGCCAGCGGCCGGTCGAAGACGTCGATCAGCGGTACGTCGCCGACGAAGGAATAGGTACGCGGGCGAAACCGCAGCTCGGCCGAATGCGCCGACAGCCGGATGTCCAGCGGCAGCACCCAGAGGCGCTTCAGGAGAGACAGGACGCGCTGCTCGGCCGACAGCGGCAGGGTGACGATGAGCATGTCGATGCGGGTGCGGCGGGCAAATTCCACCAGCTCGCTGATATTGCCGAGCTTGGGATAGCCGGCGACGACGGGCGGCGAACGCCGGTCGTCGCGGTCGTCGAAGATGCCGCAGATGCGGATGTCGCTGTCGGGCTGGCCCTCGAGGCTGCGGATCAGGCTTTCGGCGCCGCGGCCACCGCCGACGATGATGGCGCGCCGCTCCATGCGGCCGTTACGCAGCCAGCGGCGGATCTTGGCGGCCAGCGCCAGGCGCCCGAGCGACAGGAGCACCAGGCCGCAGACGAACCAGCTGCCCATCCAGAACCGCGAATAGGCTGCGTCGTTGAACAGGAAGAACAGGCCGACCGTGAGGAAGCAGAGCGTCAGGCCCCAGGCGATAGCGATCCGCCAGAGCTGGGCGGCCCGACCCTTCAGGACCGAGATCTCGTAGCCGTCGGCCAGATTGATCGCGAGGACGCCGAGCGCCGCGCCGACCAGCGACAGGACGATGTAGGATTCCCAAAGATGCGTGGAAACGCCGACATAGCCGACGAAGAGAGCCAGCCCGATCAGCGTCAGCAGCACGAACTCGACGCCGCGCCAGATGCCGGACAGCATCCGCGGCGTGATGAAATCGTCCTTGTACTGGGCCGCCGCCCGCGCCGCGAAGGCGTTCAGCTCGACCGGCGCATCGGGCTCGGGGAAGCTGACGACCGTCACGTCGTTCAAAGGCAGGCTGGACTCGATCTTCGCCATGTCTGGTCGCTTCCCATTCCGCCGGCAGTTCGGGCCGCGACCGCAAGGTCGGCGGCCGACACGCCCACCTCTGTGGGCCGCGCCTGATCTCTCGGCCGCGCAGAATGGAGGCAAAGGGCTAAGATATGCTTGAGCCCTGCCCGGAAATGCGGCGAGGGGCGGGGACGCAATACCTGATCCCGCTTCTCGCGCTGAAACCGATGCCTCGGTTTCGCATGTGTGACCCGCGAACGGCGATCGCCATTCGCCTCACCGGACCGGTGCGGGATCGCCCCGCAGCGGCGCAGTCGGGTCGTGTCAGAACCAGCGCTCCCGGACATAGACCGTGTCGCCGGGCAGGATCGGATCGGAGACCAGCACCCGGCCGGTCAGGATCCGCTCGCCGACCTGGCGGGTGATGTCGACGGTGCCCTGTTCGGCCCGGGGGCTGAAGCCGCCGGCGACCGCGATCGCCTTCTGGACCGTCATCCCGGGGAAATAGGCGTACTGCCCGCCGGTCGCGACTTCGCCCATGATGAAGAAGGGCCTGTAGGTCTCGACCTGAACGGTGACGTCGGGATCGTTGAGATAGCCGTCGCGCAGGCGATTGGCGATCTCGGCTTCGAGCTGGGTGGTGGTGCGGCCGCGGGCCGGGACCGAGCCGACCAGCGGGAAGGAGATGTAGCCGGCCTTGTCCACCGGGTAGGCATTGGTCAGCCCGGACTGTTCGAAGACCGTGACACGCATGACGTCGCCACTGTCCAGGCGATAGGACTGGTTGAGCGCGGCATGGAACGCCGGCGACACCGGCTTGTAGGACGCGCAGCCGGCGAGGGCGCTGATCACGATCGCGAGGATGAAGGCCAGTCTCGGCTTCATGGTCAAGGTTCCCGTGGCACTTCGGCCCAATTGGCATCGCACCGTCATGACCCGTTGTTAGACGGTTAGGGTTAATCGACCGTAAAATGCCGGGGCGCCGGGAGCGGGAATTGGCGAGCGCTGCCGAACTGTCCCTTAACGGCACAGTTACCAGCCGATGGCAGGCTGCAGGCGAAGCTCAGGCACCGGAGTGCGCATGTCGCCCTGTTTCCAGACGATTCCTCTTCCGCCGCGCCGCGGCATGCCGGCCGCGATGCGGCCCGGTCGCCGTTGTCCCGGTGCGAGGGGCAGGCGATGATGGGCGCCGGCATTCACGCCCTCGGCGCCTCGCTCGGCGATTTCGTCGCCCGTGGCCTTGCCCGCCCGTCGGCGCGGTTCGCGAACCGGACGGTCCCATCACGCACAGCGAGCGCTGCTCTCATGCCGCACGACATCCCTGCCGACGCTCCCGCCGCGCCGCGCCATGGCGACGAGGTGGTCACCAGCCGCGAACTCGTCATGGCCCTGCATCGCAGCGCCATCGGCCGCCTGGTGATGCTGTCGGCCGATGGCGGGGAGGGCGGGCTCGGCGGCGTCGAACTCGGCCGCGCCATCGCGCGCGCCGGCATGTCCTGCATCCTGATCGATCTGTCCGGCGAGGAGCGGATCGCCGCGGAGACGGGGATTGCGCCGGGCAGTCCCGGCCTGCACGAATTCGCCGAGAACCTGGCGCCGCTGGGGGAGATCATCCATCGCGACAGCCGCGGCGGCTGCCATGTGGTGCTGGCGACGGGCGCGGCGCCGCAGCCGGATTCGCCCGACGTCACGCTGGTGCTGGCGGCCTGCGCCGAGGCCTATGACTGCACTATCGTCGCGCTCGATGCCTGGCGCATGGACGACCTGCCGTCACTCCTCGACGAGGAAACCGCGATCGTGGTGGCCGGACAGGCGGCAACGCCGGACGGCTACGCGACGATCGCCGGTGACTTGCGGGCGCTGGGCGTTGACGACCTGATCTTCATGCAGTGCGCCACCGTGCGGCGAGCCGCGCGCCACGCCTCGGATTTGCCGGACTGAGACCGGGCGTTCAGCCGCGCGTCTCGTCGCCGCCCGCCCGATCCTTGCGCGGCACCCGCTCCATCCACGAGATGATGAACATCGCCGGCACCACCCAGAGAATTCCGGTGAAGAAGAAATACGCCAGATGCACCCAGCCGCTGGCGGTGGGCAGATAAAGCGTCGCCACCGCCGTCGCGACGACGGCGTAGACGATGACGAGAACGATCAGCACGACCGCGCCGATGAGCTTTCTGGTTCTGACCGGCATGATCCGCCTCTCTTGTTCGCGCGTTTGCGCCGGTGGCAGGGTGTCGTCCCGCACTGCCATCGGCCGGCCGTCGCCGTGCCCGACCTCTAGGCCGGCCGGGCCGCCAATGCCAGCCTCGCCCCTGCGACTTTCCTGCGCTTGATCGCCTGCCGCTTTCGGTGCACATGGCACGCGACATGACGACGATCTCCCATTCCGCCGCCGGCCCCGTGGCCCGATCTCCCCGTCTGCGCGACCGCGCCGCGATCCGCTGGTGGCTCTATGTCACAGCGCTCCTGATCTTCGTGCTGGTGCTCGTCGGCGGTGCCACCCGGCTGACCGAGGCCGGCCTGTCGATCACAGAATGGAAGCCGATCCACGGCATTGTCCCGCCGCTTTCGGCCGCCGAGTGGGACGAGGAATTCGAGCTCTACAAGCGCATCCCGCAATATCAGCAGCTCAACCTCGGCATGAGCCTCGACGAGTTCAAGACGATCTTCTGGTGGGAGTGGGCGCATCGCTTCCTGGCCCGTGCGATCGGCTTCGTTTTCGCGATCCCGCTGGCCTTCTTCTGGCTGACCGGCCGCATCGAGCCGTTCCTGAAACCCCGTCTCGTCGGCATTCTCGCCCTTGGCGGCCTGCAGGGCGCCGTCGGCTGGTGGATGGTCGCCTCGGGCCTGACCGAGCGCACCGATGTCAGCCAGTACCGGCTGGCGACGCATCTGACGATCGCCTGCGTGATCTTCGCCGCGATCATCTGGGTGGCGCGCGGACTGGCCCCGAAACGCTTCGACATGCCGCCGTCGCGCGGCTCGGCCGGTGTTGCAGCGTTCATCGCGCTGCTGGCGCTCGTCCAGATTTACATGGGCGGCCTGGTCGCCGGCCTGAATGCCGGCCTGACCTTAAATACCTGGCCGTTGATGGACGGCGCCCTGATCCCCGGCGGCCTGTTCGTCATGGACCCGGCCTGGCGGAATTTCTTCGAGAACGTCATGACGGTGCAGTTCATGCACCGGATCGGCGCCTATGTGCTGTTCGTGGTGGTCGCGATCCACGCGGTCGCGTCCCTGCTGCAGGCGGCGGGCAGCGTTCACACCAGGCGCGCCATCTGGCTCTTCGCCGCCGTCTTCGTACAGGCGCTGATCGGCATCACGACCCTGCTTCTGGCCGTGCCCATCGACTGGGCGCTGGCCCATCAGGCCGGCGGCGTCATCGTCCTCGGATTGGCGGTCGCCCATGCCCGCGCGCTGAAGGGCGAATATCCCGAGCCGGCGCCGGTCGCCTGAGCCGTTTCGCCGCGCGCCGCCCTCGTCGTTCCGTTAACCCGGGACTGCGATGATCCCCGCCATCGGGGCAAGGGCCAGGACGCGGGATGAGTGTGATAACGGGTGAGGGCGGACGGCAGGCGGTCTCCAAGGCCGAACTCGTCAGCGCATTGAGCTACGCGCTGGACCTCACCGAAGGCCAGCCCGACGGCCATGGCCTGCGCTGTTGCTGGATCGGCATGAATGTCGGCCGGGCCATCGGCCTGTCCGAACCGGTGATGGCCGACCTCTATTACACGCTGCTTCTCAAGGACATCGGCTGCAGCTCCAACGCGGCGCGCATCTGCCAGCTCTTCCTGACCGACGACATCGCCTTCAAGCGTGACATCAAGATCGTCAGCGACAGCCTTCCGCACGTTCTGCATTTCGTTCTCAAGCATACCGGCCTGAAGGCCAGCCTCGCCGAGCGCTTCCGGGCCATGGTGGTGGCGCTGGCCAAGGGCGACACGATCTCCCGCGAGCTGATCGAGACGCGCTGCCATCGCGGCGCC
The DNA here is from genome assembly GCF_026153195.1 of Aurantimonas litoralis. Classification (NCBI taxonomy): domain Bacteria; kingdom Pseudomonadati; phylum Pseudomonadota; class Alphaproteobacteria; order Hyphomicrobiales; family Aurantimonadaceae; genus Aurantimonas; species Aurantimonas litoralis. The sequence continues at coordinate 34,678 of NZ_JAPFBM010000011.1, forward strand.
GACATCGTCCGCCAGATGCGCTTTCCCGAGACCGTGGCCGCCGGCATTCTCGATCTCGACGAACACTGGAACGGCAAGGGCCAGCCCCAGGGGCTGAAGGGGGAGGCGATCGCCCTGTTCGGCCGCATCGCGCTGCTGGCCCAGGTGGTCGACGTCTTCCACACCAGCGCCGACGCGGACTTCGCCCTGCGCGAAGTGACGGCGCGCAGCGGCAGCTGGTTCGATCCGGCCCTGATCGACGCCTTCACGAAGGTGGCCGCCGATCCCGCCTTCTGGACGACGCTCAGGGCTCCGGACCTTGCTGCAACGGTGATCGGCCTTGCCCCCGACAACAATGCCGAGCTCGCCGACGAGGCGTTCCTCGACAGCCTCGCCGAAGCCTTCGCTCAGGTCGTCGATTCCAAGAGCCCCTATACGGGCGGCCACAGCGAGCGCGTGGCGCTGTTCACCGATCTGATCGCCGAAAATCTGGGCCTGGGCGACCAGCGCCGCCGTTTCCTGAAGCGCGTGGCGCTGCTCCACGACATCGGCAAGCTCAGCGTCTCCAACCAGATTCTCGACAAGCCGGGCAAGCTGGATTCCGACGAATGGGCGGTAATCGAGGGCCATCCCGGCTTCAGCGAGGCGATCCTGTCGCGCATCAGCATCTTCGCCGACCTGGCGCGGATCGCCGGCGCCCATCACGAGCGGCTGGATGGTCGCGGCTATCCGAACGGACTGGCGGGTGATGAGATCTGCCTCGACACCCGCATCATCACCACGGCCGACATCTTCGACGCGCTGACCGCCGAGCGGCCCTATCGCGCGGCAATGCCGGTGTCGAAGGCGCTGGCGATCATGCGGGCCGATGTGGGAACGGCGATCGACGGGCGCTGCTTCGCAGCCCTGGAAGCGGCGCTCGAGAGCATCGACCGCGCCGCCGCCTGACGCCGCGCGGTCGCTGGCCTCAGCTCAGGGGAACAGCGGCAGCTGGGCGATGCCGGTGGTTTCCTCGAGGCCATAGGCGACGTTGAAGTTCTGGATGGCCTGGCCGGCCGATCCCTTCACCAGATTGTCGAGCGTCGAGATGACGATGGCCCGGCCGGGAATGCGGTCGGGCACGACGTTGATCACCACATAGTTCGAGCCGCGGACCATCTGCGTCTGGGGCAGGACGTCTTCGTCCGGAATCGTGATGAACGGGTCGTCCCGATAGGTCTCGATCAGGTGCTGGCGCAGATCCGCGGCGGTCTTGCCGGTGGCCAGCCGCACATAGCTGGTGCAGAGTTCGCCGCGGCTCATCGGAATGAGATGCGGGGTGAAGTTGACCCTCAGATCGTCGATACCGGCGGCCTTGCCGATTTCCTGCTCGATCTCGGCCGAATGCCGGTGCTTGCCGACCGCATAGGGCGACAGGCCTTCGCCGGCCTCGCAGAACAGGGTGTTCTCCTTCAGCCCGCGCCCGGCGCCCGAGACGCCGGACTTGGCGTCGATGATGATGTCGGTGGCGTCGATCAGCGATGCACTGGTCAGCGGGACCAGCGACAGGAGCGCCGCGGTCGGATAGCAGCCGGGGCAGGCGATCAGCCGCGCGTCGCGGATGGCCTCGCGGTTGAGCTCGGTCAGGCCGTAGACCGCCTCGCCCTGCAGCTCGGTGGCGACGTGGTCGAGCCCGTACCATTCCTTGTAGGCGGCCGGGTCCCGCAGGCGGAAATCGGCTGACATGTCGATGATCTTCGTCTGCGGATAGGTCTCGAAGATCTCCTTGGTGATTGCCTGCGTCGTGCCGTGCGGCAGCCCGCAGAACACCGCGTCGACCTCGCTCCAGGGCGCTTCCTCGATGGTCACCAGATCCGGCAGGTCGATATGGGACAGGTGGCGGAAGACCTGCCGCATGGGCTTGCCGGCGTGGCTGTTCGCCGTGAGGACGGCGATTTCCATGTTCGGGTGGCGGGCGGCGAGACGGACGAGATCCGCGCCGGTATAGCCGCTGGCTCCGAGCACACCAATCCTGATCTTGTCGGCCATCAGCCATCTCCTCGCATGGGTTTCGGGCCCGCAGCGACCTCGCGCGGCGCCCCTGTCATTGCCGGGGTTTATCGAAATCTGGCGCGACGTCCAGACCGGGGCGTCGCGCCGGGGCCGATGTCAGGCCTGCAGTGCGGCCTTGACGGCGGCCACGATGCGGTCCTGCGTCGCCTCGTCCAGATAGGCGTGCATCGGCAGGCTGATGACGTCGCGGGACAGGGCGTCGGAGACCGGCAGTTCGCCGCCCGTCACCGGGAAATGGCGATAGGCGGTCTGCCGGTGCAGGGGCTTCGGATAATAGATCGCCGTCGGCACGCCGGCCTCGCGCAGGCTGGCCGCGAAGGCGTTGCGGTCGGTGTCCTCGGGCAGGCGGATCGTATATTGCGCCCAGGTCGAGACGGCGTCGCGCAGGAGCTTCTGCGGCGTGACGATCCCGGCCAGCATCTCCGAATAGCGGGCGGCGACGCGGCCGCGCGCGGCGATCTCGTCCGGGAAGATCGCCAGCTTCTCCATTAGGATGGCGGCCTGCAGGGTGTCCATGCGGCCGTTCATGCCGATGCGGATGTTGTCGTACTTGTCCTCGACATTCTGGCCGTGAACGCGCAGCGACGCCATGATCTCGTTGAGTTCGGCATCGTCAGTCTGGACCGCGCCGCCATCGCCGTAGCAGCCGAGCGGCTTGGCCGGGAAGAAGCTCGTCGAGACGACATGCGACCACTTACTGGACAGTTCGCCGTCGATGGTACCGCCATAGCCTTGGGCGGCGTCGGAGATGAGCTTCAGCCCGTGCGCGTCGGCGATGCGGCGCAGAGCCGGGTAGTCCGCCGGCTGGCCGAACAGGTCGACGGCGATGATCGCCCGCGGCGTCAGCCCGTCCTTGCCGGCGACCTCGGCGATCGCCGCCTCCAGATGCGCCGGGTCCATGTTGAAGGTATCGGCGTCGACATCGACGAAATACGGCGTCGCGCCGAGCCAGGCGACGACTTCCGCGGTCGAGGCGAAGGTGAAGCTCGGGCAGAACACCACGTCGCCGGGCTTGATGCCCCAGGCCATCAAGGGCAGCGCCAGCGCGTCGGTGCCCGAGGCGCAGGAGAGGGTGTAGGGCATCTGGCCGAAGGCGCCGAGCGCCGCTTCCAGCTCGCGGATCTCCGGGCCCATGACGAAGGCGCCATGGTCCAGCACGGTCGCGATGCGATGATCCACCTTGTGGCGGATCCGGTCACGCTGGGTGGCGAGGTCGATGAAAGGGATGTTCTGGGTCATGGGGCTCGTCTGGGTCGGGTGAATCGCCGCCGCAAAGGCGCGATGCCGTGGTGATCGAAAAGCCGGCGTCCGGCTACTCAAGATTCGTATCAGTCGCTTACGGAGCGTCGTTTCAACGGGTTAGGCGCGTGTCCTGATTCAGGATGGCAGCGTGTTGAATCACTTTGTCAGCGCGCCGGGCCGCATCATCCCGGCTGCTTCTGCGCCAGCAGGCCGAGCACATACATGGCGACCGTTGCGCCGGCGATCGCCGTCATGTCGCTATGGTCATAAGGCGGCGAGACTTCGACAACGTCCGCGCCGACCAGCCGGAGATCGCCGAGCCGGCGCAGCACCGCCAGCATCTTGGCGCTCGATGGGCCGCCTGCGACCGGCGTGCCGGTGCCCGGCGCGAAGGCGACGTCGAGGCAGTCTATGTCGAAGCTGAGATAGGTCGGCGCGCCGCCGGTGCGCGACAGGATCGCCTCGGCGATCGCCGCGCTGGTCATCTCCTCCACCGCCTCGCCGTCGAGGATCGCCAGGCCGCAATCCTCCGGCGCATGGCTGCGGATGCCGACCTGGATCGAGGTCGTCGGGTCGATCAGGCCCGCATCGACGGCCGCCTTGACGAAGGAGCCGTGATCGACGCGCGGCTGGCCGTCGCCGCCGGTGGCGACGGGCCAGGTGTCCTGATGGGCGTCGAACTGGACCAGCGACAGCTTGCCGTGCCGCGCCACATGCGCCTGCAGGAGCGGGAAGGTGATCGAATGGTCGCCGCCCAGCGTCATCAGGAAGCCAGTCTTGGCGATCAGGGCCGCCGCCTCGGCGCGGATGGTCTCGTGCGCCGTCTCGGGCAGCCGGTAGTCGAGCAGGCAGTCGCCGTAATCGACGACGCTCAGGGGCTCAAAGAGATCCGTGTCGAAGGGGAACTGCGGATCATTGTCGAAGATCGCCGAGGCGCGGCGCAGCGCCTGCGGGCCGAAGCGCGTGCCCGGACGGTTGGAGACCGAGGCGTCGAAGGGAATGCCCCAGACCGTCACGTCGGTGCCGTCGACCGCCTTCGTCTGGCGCCGCCGCATGAAGGAGAGGGCGCCGGCATAGGTCGGGTCGCCCGCCGCGCCGTGGGCGCTGTCGGCGGTGAAGGCATGGTCGATGGACGTGCTGGGCATGGTCACTTCCGCCAGGGAGCGTCGGGAAGGCGGCGGGCCGGAGGTGGCCGGGGCCGGGCGCAGCTCCGATGCGCCAGACCAGCCTGTCGGGCCCACATAAGCAAAAAGCCGCCGGGCGACCACCCGGCGGCTTTGAACTTCGCGGGAGAAAGGGCAGCGGCAGACGCCGCCGCGCCGATCAGCGCTTGGAGAACTGGAAGGACCGGCGGGCCTTCGCCTTGCCGTACTTCTTGCGCTCGACCGTACGCGAGTCGCGCGTCAGGAAGCCGCCCTTCTTGAGAACCGCGCGCAGGCCCGGCTCGTAATAGGTCAGCGCCTTGGAGATGCCGTGGCGAACCGCACCGGCCTGGCCGGACAGACCACCGCCGGCCACCGTGGCGACGACGTCGAACTGGCCGTCACGGGCCGCGGCGACGATCGGCTGACGCAGCACCATCTGCAGGACCGGACGGGCGAAATAGGCCGTGAAGTCGCGGTCGTTGACGGTGATCTTGCCGGTGCCCGGCTTCACCCAGACGCGGGCAACCGCATCCTTGCGCTTGCCGGTGGCATAGGCGCGACCGTACTGGTCGAGCTTCTGCACATGCACCGGGGCTTCCGGCTGTGCGGTGACTTCGGCCGTGCCGAGTTCTTCGAGCGAAGAGAGCTGGGACATTATGCGGCCCTCGAGTTCTTGGAGTTCATGGCCCGGACGTCGAGCGTCTCGGGGGACTGCGCCTCATGCGGGTGCTCGGCACCGGCGTAGACGCGGAGGTTCTTGAGCTGGCGACGGCCGAGCGGGCCGCGCGGCAGCATGCGCTCGATGGCCTTCTCGACGACGCGCTCCGGGAAGCGGCCCTCGAGGATGTGGCGCGCCTTGCGCTCCTTGATGCCGCCGGCATAACCGGTGTGCCAGTAGTACGTCTTGTTCTCGTACTTCTTGCCGGTCAGGACAATCTTGTCCGCATTGATGATGATGATGTTGTCGCCATCATCGACATGCGGCGTGAAGGTCGGCTTGTGCTTGCCGCGGAGGCGAAGCGCGACGATGGAAGCGAGGCGGCCGACGACGAGCCCTTCGGCGTCGATCAGGATCCACTTCTTCTCCACCGTCTCGGTCTTCTGCGAGAAGGTTTTCATGTTCTGCCCTTGGGTGTTCGTGAGCATCGTTGCCGACCGCTGTGGCCGTCGATCTTGGGAAGGCGGCGCGAGCCGGCTCTTCGTGGAGCGGGACATACGGGGCCGCACCGCGTCTGTCAACGTCAAAAGGCGCATCGGCACCCTTCGCGAGCCCCTGTCATGCAGGGGATCGCGGCATCAAGGTATCATGATACCGCGACGCCGGGCGCGTCTCATCGGGGCGGGATCGAATAGGTCGCCACCGCATGGGCGACCAGCGCCTCGTCCGCCGCATTGGTCAGGGCGATGTCGACGACCGCCAGCCGCTTGCCGAGCTTCAGGAGCCGGGCTTCGCCGAGGATGCCGCCGGGCTCGGGCTTGCGCAGGAAGTTGATCGACAGATTGGTGGTGACGGCGAGCGCCACCGGCCCGATATGGGCGAGGATCGCGACATAGGCGGCAAGATCGGCCAGCGCGAAGAGGCTGGGTCCGGACACGGTGCCGCCGGGCCGCAGATGCCGGTCGCTGGCGTCGAGCCGCATGGTCGCCGCGCCCGGACTGACATCGGTGATCGAATAGCCACCCTCGCGTCCGCCGATCTGCGGAAAATCGCTGTCGAGAAAGGCTTCGAGTTCGGCTTTCGTCATGATCGGCTGCACGCGCGCGTCCTTCCCGCTTCTGTCCGGCCGGGCAGATGCCGCCTCCCGACGCACACCGTCCTAGCTTCGGGGCCCTGCAATGGCCAGTCGGACTGACGATATCGGCGGGGACCGTCCTCCAGAGCGCAGCGACGATCTTGCGGAGGGCGGGGCGATTCTGTTGAAGGTGGCAGGAACGCCTTCCTTCAGTCGACCGGAACCGATCCATGGCAGACATCTTCGAAATCGCCGATGCGGGCCAGCATCCCGTCGAAATCCAGCGGGCGACGGGCCTGACCCGGATCGTCCTGTCCAGCCCGCCGGCGAACGCCCTGTCGATGGCGATGATGGACGCGATCCTCGCCGCGCTCGCCGATGCGGCGGCCGACACCGACAACCGCGTGGTGGTCATTGCGGGGGCGGGCAAGATCTTCTCGGCCGGCCACGACCTGAAGGAACTGACTGCCCATCGCAGCGATGCCGATCGTGGCCGCGCCTTCTTCGAGGCGACGATGCGCAAATGCTCCGAGGTGATGCAGGCGATCGTGCGCCATCCCGTGCCGGTGATCGCCGAGGTGAACGGCCTCGCCACTGCCGCCGGCTGCCAGCTCGTCGCCTCCTGCGATCTCGCCATCGCCTCCGAGGAAGCCCAGTTCTGCACGCCGGGCGTCAATATCGGCCTGTTCTGCTCGACGCCGATGGTGGCGCTGTCACGCAATCTCAGCCGCAAGCACGCGATGGAGATGCTCTTGACGGGCGAGACCATCGATGCCCGCTCGGCCCGCGAGTTCGGCCTGGTCAACCGGGTCGTGCCGCCGGAATATCTCGGCACCATCGTCGGCAAATACGCCACCACCATCGCCTCCAAGTCGGCGATGACGGTCAAGACCGGCAAGGAGGCGTTCTACCGGCAGGCCGAGATGGGGCTGTCCGAGGCCTATGAATATGCCGCCTCGGTGATGACCGAGAACATGCTGGCGAAGGACGCGGAGGAGGGCATCGGCGCCTTCCTGGAGAAGCGCAAGCCGGAATGGACCCACGAATGAGCCCGGCGGAGAGCGCCCCGGGGGCCGCTGCGCCGGCGCCGCTGGTCTATGACGACGCCGCCATGCGCGGCCTGCTCGACCGGGTGAAGACCATCGCCCTCGTCGGCGCCAGCGCCAAGCCGGTGCGACCGTCCTATTTCGTCCTGAAATACCTCCTGGCCAAGGGCTACCGCGTCATCCCGGTCAATCCGGGCCTCGCGGGTCAGGACCTCCTCGGCCAGCGCTGCCATGCCGATCTTGCCAGCATCCCCGAGCCGGTCGACATGGTCGACATCTTCCGCTCCGCCGATGCCGTGCAGGGGATCGTCGAAGAGGCGCTGGCGATGGCTCCGCGCCCCTCGGTCATCTGGATGCAGCTCGGCATCCGCAACGACGCGGCGGCGCGGACGGCCGAGGCCGAAGGCCTGACCGTCATCATGGATCGCTGCCCCAAGATCGAATATGCGCGCCTGTCGGGCGAGATCGGCTGGAACGGCGTCAATTCCCGCGTCCTGTCGTCGAAGAAGCCGGCCATGGGCAAGGGCTTCCAGAGCTACGGGCTGAACCGGACGAAATAGGCGAGGGCGCCTGGCGCCGCCATCAGGGCGCCGGCCCGATCACCGCGCCGCAAAGCCCGGATGATAGGCGACGCGGCCCGCCGGGATCTCGGGACCGAAGGCAAGGCGCATGAAATACGGCGCGGGCGCATCCGGGTAGCGAAGCTGCGGATCGGCCGCAAAGCCGAAGCGGCCATAATAGCCGGGATCGCCGAGCACCACGCAGCCCCGGGCGCCATGGTCCCGAAGGCGCTCCAGGCCGGCCCGCACAAGCGCGCCGCCGATCCCCTGCCTCTGGCGATCCAGCAAAACGGCCACCGGTCCGAGCCCGAACCAGCCGACATCGCGGCCGTCGATCGTCACCGCCGAGAAGGCGACATGGCCGACGATCAGGCCGTCCGCGACCGCGACGAGCGACAATGTCAGCGCGTCATCGGCGCGCAGCGCATCGACGATGGCGCCCTCGTTGCCCTCGCTGTGCGGCGCGTCTGCGAAGGCTGCGGTGACGACCTGCCGGATCTCGGCGGCGTCGTCCGGTCGTTCCGGGCGGATGTCGTAGGTCATCGAGGGAGTATAGCGGCGGCGAAGCGGGGCACCACACGATGTGATGCCCCGATGGCCTTATCCGGTGGGCGTCGCCGCGTTGACGAAGTCGGGCACGTCGGCGAGCGGGAAGTCGCGGACCTGGTCCTTGCCCATCCGGCGCTGGCGATTGCGCGGCTCGAGCGCCTGCGGCTGACCGGTCTCCAGCGCCCGCTCGATCGCCTCGATGACGATCATGTCGAGAACGCCTTCCTCGCCATTCGGCTCGGGCTCGCGGTCTTCCAGGATGCAGTCGGAGAAATACGCCGTCTCGCCGGCGAACTGGTCGACCACCGGATGGGTCCGCTCCTCGGTCTTGCCGCCCCGCGTCAGCCGGAAGTCGATGGACACGCCCTCACCGAAGCCGAAGGCGGGATTGGCCTCGATGATCCCCTCGCTGCCGACCACATGCAGCCGGTCGACGCTGTCGCCTGAATAGCTGACGGTGAAGCTCGCCGCGCGTCCCTCGGTGAAGGAGAGGATGACGCTGACCGTGTCGGCGCAGCCGAGCCCGCGCTCGGGCACCTTCGACGCGACGGCCGTGACCGAGATCGGCTCGGCCTCGAAGAAATTGCGCACGGCGTTGATCGGATAGGCGCCCATGTCGGGGATCGGTCCGGCCCAGAAGCCGTTTTGCGCCCGGTGGTTCGCGGCATCGACATTCTGCGCGAAGGTCGCGGTGAAGAAGCGCGGCGTGCCGATCTCGCCGGCGCGGATCGCCGCCAGGATCGCCTGGGTACCGGGCTCGCAATGCAGGCGATAGGCCAGCATCAACCGGGCGCCGGAGGCGCGGGCCGCGGCCTCGATCGCCTCGGCATCGGAAAGGCTGCCGGCCATCGGCTTTTCCAGGAGCACGTGAATGCCGGCCTTCAGCGCCGGCTCGGCGAATTCCCGGTGGCGGAAGTTCGGCGTCGCCACATAGACCGCGTCGAGGTCGCCGCTGGCCAGGAGCGCGTCGTATTCGTCATAGCCATAGGGCCTGATGTCGTAGCGCTCGCCGAGCGCGCGGGCCTTCTCAGGGTCGCCGGTGACGATTGCCGTCATGACCGAGTTCGACGTCTGGCCGACGCCCGGCATGAAGGCGCCCTGGGAGATCCAGCCGCCGCCGACGACGGCGTAGCGGATCTGTCCGTTGGAATTCGGCATGCGTGCTGTCCCCTGGTGGTTCGTTCGATCCTCGCAGAATGGCTGGCATGCAGGGCGGTTGCATCCCCGGTGCTGCGACATTTGGAAAATCCGTGCCGGCAACTCGCCGCCCCGGGCGCGGCATGCTAGAGCGTGCCGAGCACCGGAGGGCCCGCAAGGGCTGTCCGGAACGGCATCATGGAAGGGGAGAGAGACAGATGAGCGGACCGAATTTCGAGACCCTGGCGATCCACGCCGGCGCGCAGCCGGACCCGGCGACGGGCGCCCGGGCGACGCCGATCTACCAGACCACGTCCTTCGTCTTCGAGGATGTCGACCACGCCGCCTCGCTGTTCGGGCTCCAGCAGTTCGGTAACATCTACACCCGCATCATGAACCCGACCCAGGCGGTGCTGGAAGAGCGCGTCGCCGCGCTCGAAGGCGGCACCGCGGCGCTGGCCGTGGCGTCGGGCCATGCCGCGCAGCTCATCATCTTCCAGGCGATGATGCAGCCGGGCGACGAGTTCGTCGCCTCGCGCAAGCTCTATGGCGGTTCGATCAACCAGTTCGGCCACGCCTTCAAGTCGTTCGGCTGGACCGTCAACTGGGCCGATCCGGACGATCTCGCCAGCTTCGAGGCGGCGGTTACTCCCAAGACCAAGGCGATCTTCATCGAGTCGATCGCCAATCCCGGCGGCATCGTCGTCGACATCGCCGGCATCTCGGCCATCGCCCAGAAGCACGGCATCCCGCTGATTGTCGACAACACCATGGCGACGCCGTATCTCTGCCGGCCGATCGAGCACGGGGCCGACATCGTCGTGCATTCGCTGACCAAGTTCATGGGCGGCCACGGCAATTCCATGGGCGGCGCCATCGTCGACGCCGGCACCTTCGACTGGTCGGCGAACGACCGCTACCCGATGCTGTCGCAGCCGCGGCCGGAATATAACGGCGTCGTCCTGCACGAGACCTTCGGCAATTTCGCCTTTGCCATTGCCTGCCGCGTTCTCGGCCTGCGCGATCTCGGACCGGCGATCTCGCCCTTCAACGCCTTCATGCTTCTGACCGGCATCGAGACGCTGCCGCTGCGCATGCAGCGCCACTGCGACAACGCCAAGGCCGTCGCGGCGCATCTGCAGGGCCACGAGAAGGTGAGCTGGGTGTCCTATTCGGGGCTGCCGGACCATCCGAACCACGCAATGATGCAGAAATATTCGCCCAAGGGCGCCGGCGCCGTCTTCACCTTCGGCCTGAAGGGCGGCTTCGAGGCCGGCGTCACCTTCGTGGAAGCGCTGGAGTTGTTCTCGCATCTCGCCAATATCGGCGACACCCGCTCGCTGGTGATCCACCCGGCATCGACCACCCACAAGCAACTCGCCGACGAGCAGCGGATCGCGGCGGGCGCCGGGCCGGACGTGGTGCGCCTGTCGATCGGCATCGAGAATGTCGACGACATCATCGCCGATCTCGACCAGGCGCTCGCCAAGGTCTGATCGTCGCCACTTGAACCATCCGGAAAGGGCCGGTCGCTTCGTGCGACCGGCCCTTTTCTCTGCGATGGCGGGAACGCCTCGCGCGCGCCGCGCTTTCTGGCCGTCGCTGATCGACGAAGGAGACCGACATGACCGAACATTTTGTCCGGTTCGACAAGGCGCTGGTGCCCGTCGAGACCGGCGCGCCCGACAAGGACAAGATCCGCAGCGGCCGCCCGAGCAACAAGACCTGGAACATGGAGGAGACCGCCGACGGTCTCTACGCCGGTATCTGGGAATCCTCCGCCGGCGAGTGGGACATCGACTATGAGGAGTGGGAGTTCTTCCACATCCTGGAAGGCGTTTCCGTCCTGACCGAGGACGGGTGCGAGCCGGTCAAGCTCGTGGCCGGCGACAGCTTCGTCATCCGCCCCGGCTTCAAGGGACGCTGGAAGGTCGTGGAGCCGACCAAGAAGCACTACGTCATCAAGGTCTGAGCGTTTCCTGCTGACTGGTCGGTGGCCGCGGGCAGGACGCGCGAGCCGCCGCCCGCGTTGAATCGATCTGCGAAGACAACCGGCCAGGCCGCTGGCCAGATTCGCGAATGTCCGCGGATGGCCACCGCCGCGAATGGCGCCTGCCGCTAACGCAAACTGGCCGGACGATGCGCCCGGCCAGTTCTCACGTCGATGGTATGCGTGCGGCCCGCCTGCCTTCAGCAGGAGTTGCGCAGATGCACCTGCTGCCAGCCGGAGCGGCCTTCCCGCACCTTCACCCGGCGGTGGCGGGTATCGTATTCGGCCGGAATGGTGCGTGCGACCGAACGCGCCGGTTCCAGCACCACCCTCTCGCGGACCGTCTCGTAGCGCGCGGGAATGAGATGCTCGCGGGTGCGGGCCGGCTCGACCTCCACCCGCACATGCTCGACGCCGTATTCGGCCGGGATCGTCTCGGTCCAGCTATCGCCGGGATCGACGACGACCTTGCGATATCGGGTGGCATAGCGCGCCGGCACGGCGACGCGGCAATAGACCCGGTGTCCGTTGATCACCCGCCATTCCCAGCGCTCGGTCGCCGGATGCATCATCACCGTTTCGGCGACCTTGCGATAGACGGGCGGGGAGGAGCGGTGGACGGTCCGGGCCGGATGGATGAGCACCTTGCGGGCGACGGTCTCGTAGCGGGCGGGCACGACGCTGCGCACGACGCGCTCCGGCTCGACGAGGACGTGGCGCTTCTCGGTGCCATAGACCGGCGGCACCGTCTCGTAGACGGTCTCGGCGGGCCGCACCATCACGGTTTCCGCGACCGATGCGTATTCCGCCGGCTGATGCACCGGCTGGTAGCAGGAGATGGCCCGGCTTCCATCCGCCATGGATGGCGAGACGGCGAACAGCAGGCTGCTCCCCGCGGTCAGCAAAGCAACAAGTCGCTTCATGCTCATACACTCCAGCGATTGTTCAGATGAGAACAGTCAAGACGAGCGCAAAAGAAATTGCAACATGTTCAGTGGTGGCCTGAGCGGAAAGCCGATCTCTAGTTAATGTGTCGAATTGTACGGATTTCCTGCCGAGCAGAAGAAAGCCCGCGCGCGGCGGGCTTTCCGGTCTTGCTCGGGATCGGCGCGGCGACCGGGTTTCCGTAGGGTTCCGGTCACTGCGATGACTGTTAGCGCATGATCTCGATGAGGATCTCGTTGCGCTTCATGAAGCCCGGCGTCCAGGGCGGGTTGTAGAAGGCGTATTCCGGATCGCCCTTCTGGGTCAGGTTGTTGTCCGCCAGATAATTGTAGAGCTTCATCAGCTGCTTGCTGGCCAGCGTGGCGTTGAAATTGCCGGAGAAGGAGATCGACACCATGCGGCGTGCCGGCACTTCCTTCAGCGTGACGCCGGTATTGGTCGGCTCCGGCAGGCTGGCCCGCGTGTACTTCTTCGGCATGATGAAGCGGACGGCCCAGCCCTTGGTGTGGCCGTCGCCCTCGGCGAGCTGCTGCAGCACCGGGCTGGTCATGGCGATCTTCTTGCCCGACCGGCTCTTCGCCGCGATGTAGTCGTACAGCGTCTCGAAGCCGCTGCGGCGCGCCTTCTCGTGGTAGCCGCTCTTGACCGTCTCGGCGACGACCATGCCGTCATAGTCGCGGATCTGGATCTCGCCATCGTCGCGCACGACGTCGTAATCGGGCTCCTCGGTGTGCTCCTGCACCTTCTTGGTGACGAAATACGCCGCACCGACGACGGCGATCGCGCCGCCGACGACGAGGAGGCCGGTCAGTTCTGGCCGGGCGCGCAGGCTGTCGAGAACCCGCTCCGGCTCGCTGCGCCGGATGGAGCGCGGCAGGCGGACGCTGGAGAGATAATTGCGCGCGTCGTCGAAATAGCCGCGGGCGTCATGGGCGCCGTGCTCGGCGCTGTCGCGCAGCGAGCGCGCATGGCGACGGGCTTCGTCGGTGCTCGGCAGGCTCCAGCCCGTGGCGAAATCCGGCAGGTAGCGGGCGAGGCCCGTCGGCTCGGAATGGAACGGGTTGGCACGATCGAACGAACGGCGAAGGCGCTCGGTGCGCGTCGGGCGCGGGCGGACCGTCTCGACCGCACGCTCCTCGATCTCCGCGAGACGCTCGCCGATGTCGCTGAGTGCGTCGGACAGGCGATCGTAGGCGGTAGGCTTGTCGCGAAACATGAATGTGACTCCTGAGGTCGAAATTTGACTGCGCCGTCTTGCCACTGGGCGGGCGACTGCCCGCCTGCGGTCGTAAGATCGCGCCCCGCTCCCCTAACGCCACCGTGCTGCATTGGTTGCGGGTGCGAACAGTTCCGCCTCCGCTTTGGCCGGAATCCGCATGATTCACGGAATCGACGACCCGGATGCAACCATCCGGTATCGGCCACGTTTGAACGACATCAGGTTTTCATGGCCTGATACTCCAGCCAAATTTCGGGCGGCCTCAGTGCCGCCCATTTTTTTGCCTGCTCGCCGGATCTTGGCGGGGAGGGGCGGCCGGCATTTCTCGTCCACGGCTCCGATCACCTGTCGCGCCCTTCCAGTTCCGGTGGTTCGAACTAGCTTGGACCACGGGCACTGCAATGACGCGCGGCCGTGCCGTGCGTGCGGAGGAGACGACATATGCGCAAACTGACCTTGGGAGTGGCCGCGGCGACGACGATGCTGGCGGCGCCGGCCTACGCGCTCGATATCGGCCGGACGGTCGAGGTCGATGCCAAGCCGGCCGCGGTCTGGGCTGCGATCGGTGATTTTTGCGGGATCGGCGCGTGGCATCCGGCGGTGGCCAAATGCAAGGAGGCCGAGGCCGACGGCAAGACCCGCCGCACGCTGACGCTCGGCGACGGCGCCATGATCGTCGAGGAACTCGTGGCCTGGGACGACGATGCCATGAGCTACACCTACACCGCCGTGGAGGGCCCGCTACCGGTCGACAATTACGAATCGACCATCACGGTAACGGAAGCGGGCGAGGGCTCGCAGATCAGCTGGACCGGCAGCTTCGATGCCAAGGGCGCGACCGATGCCGAGGCGGAAGAGGTCATGCTCGGCATCTACGACGCCGGGCTGAAGGGCATCACCGAAAAGGCCGGAATGTAGCGACTGGCGGGGACCGACCCGCTCGGTTTCCCTTCGCGGCGCTGATCGCCGCGCGGCACGGGGCGTTCGTTCGCACCGTGCCGATCGCCGGGTTTCCAGCTACGCACGTCGCGCCTCCCTACTACGGGAGAAGGCGGCGCAGCCCGTCCCTCAGAAGGCCCAGGTACGCGCCTTGGAAATCAGGAAGTCGCGAAACACCTTGAGCTTGGCGGCGTTCCGCATCTGCTCGGGATAGCAGAGATAGGTGTCGAAGGTCGGCATCTCCATCTCCGGCAGCACCTGCACCAGCTTCACCCGCTTGTCGATCATGTAGTCGGGCAGAAGCGCCAGGCCGATGCCGCTTTCGATCGCCGAGCGGATCGCCATCAGATTGTTGATTTGCAGGATCGGGCTGCGGCTCTTGCCGTCGGGCAGGCCCACCGTCTCCAGCGTGTTCAGGTTGCGCAGATAGTTCGGGGCCGGTTCGCCGAAGGTGATGATCCGGTGGTTGTCGAGATCCTCGACCGTCTCGGGCGTGCCGAAGCGGTTCAGATAGGCCGGCGACGCATAGACATGCAGATGCACCGTGAACAGGCGGCGCTGGATCAGGTCCGGCTGCTGCGGCTGGCGCAGGCGGATCGCCGCGTCGGCCTTGCGCATGGTGAGGTCGATTTCCTCGTTGTCGAAGACCAACTGCAGCTCGAGATCGGGATAGAGCTCGAGAAACTCCTTGGCGCGCTCGGTGAGCCAGCCGGAGCCGAGACCCACCGTGGTCGTCACCCGCAGCTTGCCGGTCGGCTTCTCGCGCGTCTCGGTGAGCTGCATGCGCACCTGCTCGAGCCGCTTCAGGACGTCGCTGGCGGTGTGGAACAGCAATTCGCCCTGTTCCGACAGGACCAGGCCGCGGGCATGGCGGTGGAAGAGGGGGGTCCCGACTTCCTGCTCCAGCGCCGCGACCTGCCGGCTGATCGCCGACTGGCTGAGATTCAGGACGTCCGCCGCATGGGTGAACGATCCCGCTTCGGCGGCGGCGTGAAAGATCCGCAGTTTATCCCAGTCGAGAGCCATAGGTCGTTATCCCCGGACGGCCTGAGGCCCGGCAGGCACGATGCCTGCCCGCATCAGCTACTCGGCAGCCTGCCGCTTGTCTTCCACGGCCTGAACGGCCAGCCATTTCTCTGCTTCGAGCGCTGCCATGCAGCCCATGCCCGCAGCCGTCACCGCCTGACGGTACACGTCGTCGGCGACGTCGCCCGCCGCAAAGACGCCCGGAACCGAGGTCTGCGTGGTGCCCGGCTCGACCCACAGATAGCCGGACGGCTTCTGCTTCAGCTTGCCGGTGAACAGTTCGACCGCCGGCGCATGGCCGATGGCGACGAAGACGCCATGCGTTGCCCGCTCGCTGGTCTCACCCGTGACGCGATCGCGCAGCCGCACGCCGGTAACCGACTTCATCGGCTTGGTCTCGCCGAGGATCTCGTCGATCTCGCTGTTCCAAACGATCTCGATATTGTCGGTCTTGAAGACGCGCTCCTGCAGGATCCGCTCGGCGCGGAACTCGTCACGGCGATGCACCAGCGTCACCGACTTGGCGATGTGCGACAGATACAGCGCTTCCTCGATGGCGGTGTTGCCGCCGCCGACCACGACCACGTCCTTGCCGCGATAGAAGAAGCCGTCGCAGGTTGCGCAGGCCGAGACGCCGAAGCCCTGGAACAGGTCCTCGCTGGGCAGGCCTAGCCATTTGGCCTGGGCGCCCGTCGCGATGATCAGCGCGTCGCAGGTGTAGACCGTGCCGGAATCGCCGGTCAGGCGGAACGGCCGCCGGTCGAGATCGGCGGACACGATCAGGTCGCTGGCCATCTCGGCGCCGACATTGAGCGCCTGCGCCTTCATCTGCTCCATCATCCAGGGACCCTGGACGGGATCGGCATAGCCCGGATAGTTCTCGACATCGGTCGTGATCGTCAGCTGGCCGCCTTCCTGGAGGCCGGCGACGAGCAGCGGTTTCATCATCGCGCGCGCAGCGTAGATGGCGGCGGTGTAGCCTGCCGGGCCGGAGCCGACGATCAGGATTTCCGCATGGCGTTCGGTCATATGGGCCTCGCTGGATTGGCGTCCGGCAGATGGCGACGGCCGCCCGCCCGTTCAATAGACGAGGGGATGCGGGGCTGCAACATGATCGCCTGCCGTAGCGTCGGTCATCCCCCGCTCGATTGCCGAGCGCGCGCCGAGGGGGTAAGAGACCGCTTTACGCGAGGCCTTCGCCTCCCGAAGATGCCACGTCCCGGAGCCCTTCCATTTTCAGGACCATCGCGTACGTCACCTCGAATTTCGGGCTGGGACTCGCGGCCGCGATGCTCATTCCCGCGCTCGTCGACCTGGCCGACGAGAACGAGGACTGGCGCGTCTTCGTCGGCTGCAGCCTGCTGGTCGGGATGATCTGCATCCTGCTGGCCACGGCCACCCGCGGCGATCGGCCGAAATTCACCCAGCGGCTGGGCTTCCAGCTCGTCACCAGCGTCTGGCTCTTCGCCACGCTGATCGGCGCGCTGCCGATCTACATCGCCTCCGTCAACGTGACCTTCGCCGGGGCAATCTTCGAATCCATGTCCGGCCTGACGACCACCGGCTCGACGGTGATCTCCGGCCTCGACGCCCTGCCGCGCGGCCTCCTGTTGTGGCGCTCGCTGCTGCAATGGCTGGGCGGCATCGGCATCATCGGCATGGTGCTCTTGGTCCTGCCGTCGCTGCGCGCCGGCGGCCTGGCGTTGTTCCACATGGAAAGCTCCGACAAGTCGGACAAGGTGCTGCCGCGGGTGAACCAGCTGACCGGCGGCCTGATCGCGGCCTATACGGTGCTCACCATCCTGTGCACCGCCGCCTATACCTCGCTCGGCATGAGCTTCTTCGATGCGGTCAACCACGCCATGACCACCATGGCGACGGGCGGCTATTCCACCCACGACGCGTCGATGGGCTATTTCGAGAGCAACAGCATCCTCGTCGCCGCGACGCTCTTCATGATCCTCGCCGCGCTGCCCTTCGTCATCTACATCCGCGCCTTCCTGCCGCGGCGCTTCCAGCTCTGGCGCGACCCGCAGATCGCCGTCTTCCTGATGATCTGCCTCGTCCTGAGCTTCGCCATCGCGGTGACCCGGCGGGTGGTCAACGACACGCCCTTCGGCGAGGCGCTGATCTCGTCGGCCTTCAATCTGGTCTCGGTGATCACCACCACGGGCTTTGCCTCGGAGGATTATACGCTGTGGTCGAACGCCGCGATCGGCCTGTTCTTCCTCGCCACCTTCCTCGGCGGCTGCGCCGGCTCGACCTCGGGCGGCATCAAGGCCAACCGTCTCGTCATCCTCTATCGCCTCGTGCGCTCCAGCTTCCGCCGGCTGGTGCGCCCGCACGCCATCATCCGGCTGAAATACGGCAATGACGACATCTCGTCCGAGACGATCCAGACGGTGACGATCTTCTTCTTCCTGTTCTTCGGAACGCTGCTGCTGGGCACCGTCCTTTTGACCATGTTCGGGCTCGACTTGATCACCGCCTTTTCGGGCACGCTCACCGCCATCGCCAATGTCGGCCCGGGCTTTGGCCAGATCATCGGACCGGCCGGCAATTTCGCTTCCTTGCCGGACCCGGCTTTGTGGACCCTGTCGGTCGTGATGCTGCTCGGCCGCCTCGAACTGGTGACGGTGCTGATCCTGCTCTTCCCGTCGGTCTGGACGGACTGAGACAACAACGGTGCGCGCCATGCCCGACATCTGGTTCATCAATCTCGCCGGCGCCCGCGAACGCCGGGCGCTCATCGAGGTGCAGGCTGACGCAATCGGGCTGGACGTGCATCGCCAGGAGGCCTGCACTGTCGCCGATATCGACGACGCGACCTATGGGCGCCTGTCCACAGGCTGGGAGCGGCCGATGACCCGGCCGGAGCTGGCGGCCTTCCTCTCGCATCGCAGGCTGTGGGAGCGGGCGGCAGCCAGCGAGGACGGCCTGATCGTCCTGGAGGACGACACGGTCTTCGGCACGCATTTCCCGCAGGCCGCCGCAAACGCTGCAGCCAGCGGTTTCGACCTCGTCAATTTCGAGACGGTCGGCCGCCGCAAGTTCTTTCGCAAGGGCGGCGGCAGGACGGTCGGCGGGGTTCGTTTCACCGAACTGGTGCGCGAGAAATCGGGTGCAGGCGCCTATTACGTCTCGCAGAACGGCGCCCGCGCGCTGCTGGAACGGGCCGACACGCAAGCCGCCCCGGTGGACGCCTTCATGTTCGGCGTGTGTCGCTTGGCGATGGCGCAGGTCGAGCCGGCGGCGACCATGCAGGTTCATCTCCTGGAAGAGCGCGGCTTCGATGTCGGCCTGTCGACTCAGACGTCGATCCATCAGCCTCGCCAGCGCCTGCCGCTGAGCTGGGCCAATCTGCCCTATACCGGCCGGCGGATCGGCACGCAGCTCCGGCTGGCGCTGGTGCAGGCACGCCGGCTCGCCGATGTCGAGTTTCGCCCGGCAGGTTTCGACGCGGCGGCGTTCACCGCCGTCCTGCCGGTATCGCGCGATGCGATGGCAGCGCGCATTGGCCGCTACGACGACCAGAGCGTCTCGTAGACCTCGCGGATTTCCGCAGCTTCCCGCGTCAGCGGAAAGGCTTCCGTGACCCGCGCGAGGCCCGCCTCCGCGGCGCGTTTCCGAAGCGCGGCGTCGTCCAGATAGGGGGCAATGGCATCCGCCAGTGCGCCGGCGTCGCCCACCGGCACTACGCGGCCGGTCACGCCCTCCACGATCTGCTCGGCAAAGGCGCCGGCGTCGCTGGCGACCACCGGCGTGCCGCTCGCCATCGCCTCCAGCGGCGTCAGGCCGAACCCCTCGTTGCGCGGCGGCGCCACATAGAGGTCGAACCGCCGGAACCACGCGGTGACGTCCGCGACTTCCCCGAGAAGCAGGATGCGGTCGGCAAGCCCGGCCTCGGCAATGCGCTGTCGAAGGCCTGCTTCGAAGGCGGCGTGTTCGGCGGTCGTGCGACCGGTGATGACCGCGGTCCAGTCCGGCCGCGCGGGCAGGAGCCCGATCATCGCCTCGACGAAGAGGTCGGTGCCCTTCTGGTGCCGGATGCGGCCGGAGCATCCGACGATCCTGCGGCCTTCGAGCGCCTGTCCCTGCGGACAATCGGGGAGCGGACCGTGCGGGTTGAAACGGTCGAGATCGATGCCATGCATGACGATTCGCGACGGCACCTGCAGGAAGGCGGCGCTGCGGGCGCTGGTGGCGATCACCGCATCCATCCGGCGGATGAGGAAGCGGGTCAGGCCCTTGTGATGGCGTTGGGCGGCCGAGGTGAAGACGAGCTTCAGCGGCATGCGGAGCATGTCGCGCAGGGCGATGCCGGCGATCATCTCGATATTGCGGCGGGCATGCCAGATGCGGTGGCGGCGATGGCGCGGCCGGGTCCAGAGCTTCGGCAGCGCCGACCAGGGCAAGCGGGGAACGCCGTCAGGCAGGACGTCCGGACCCATGGTGGCGATGCCGAGGGTGCGGGCCTGCAGCGGCAGCAGCTGGACGATGGTGGAGGTGACGCCCGACAGCCGGCGCTTGAAGTTCGGGGCGATGACCTCGACGTCCCGGATGTCCATGGCGGCCGTTCTTCTGCGATTGCCGGGCAGGGGCGGCGGGCGCGAAACGCGTCCGCCTGCCGGTCTTGGAAGGGCCCGCCTGTCTTAGCGTGCGCCGGGGCGCGGCGCCGACAGGCGGGCGGAGACAGAAGCGATCAGGCCCAGCGGACCTCGATGATCTCGTAGGAGCGGGCACCGCCGGGGGCGGCGACCTCGATCGTGTCGCCGTCGGTCTTGCCGATCAGCGCACGGGCGATGGGCGAGGAGATCGAGATGCGGCCCTTCTTCACGTCGGCTTCCTGATCGCCGACGATCTGGTAGGTCTTCTCTTCCTCTGTGTCCTCGTCGATCAGCTTGACCGTGGCGCCGAACTTGATCGTCGCGCCGGACATCTTGGTCACGTCGATGACCTCGGCGCGGGCCGTCAGGTCTTCCAGTTCGGAGATCCGGCCCTCGTTCAGGCTCTGGGATTCCTTGGCGGCATGGTACTCGGCGTTCTCCGACAGGTCGCCATGGGCGCGCGCCTCGGAAATCGCCGCGATGATCCGCGGACGCTCCTCCTGCTGGCGACGACGGAGCTCCTCGCGCAGAGCGTCGTAACCGTGGTTCGTCATCGGGACCTTTTCCATGGCCTCCACCTTTCCGATGCGCGGCCCTGCCGCAGCATCTGCATTATTCTTTGATTGCCGGACGGCGAACGCGCCAGGCCGGAGCACAATAACAAACCGGTCCCATACGACCGGGGTCGCTGGAACCAGCTTGGTTATCCGGATTGAAGAACGCCCGGGCGCCAGGGCGTCGGGCGCCGTTTCAATCAGGCAGCATTAAAGTACGATTGCAACGGCCGAACTTCAAGATTGCCCTTCCGCAGGGCCGCGATGGCCTCCGCGGCCGCCACCATGCCCGCCAGCGTGGTGTAGTAGGGCACCTTGTGGATCAGCGCGGCGCGGCGCAGCGAGCGCGAATCCGACAGCGCCTTGGCGCCCTCCGTCGTGTTGAGGACGAGCTGCACCTGCCGGTTGCGGATGGCGTCCTCGATATGCGGACGACCTTCCAGCACCTTGTTGATCTTCTCGGCCGCGATGCCGCGATCGGCGAGGAAGCGGTGGGTGCCGCCGGTGGCGATGATCTTGAAGCCCATCTCGTAGAGCCGGCTGACCGGCGCGAGGCTGCGCTCCTTGTCGGCTTCCTTCACCGAGATGAACACCGTGCCCTCCTGGGGCAGGTCGACGCCGGCGCCGAGCTGCGACTTGGCGAAGGCTACGGCGTAATCGTAGTCGAGGCCCATGACCTCGCCGGTCGACCGCATCTCGGGGCCGAGCAGCGTGTCGACGCCCGGGAAGCGGGCGAAGGGGAAGACCGCTTCCTTGACGGCGATGTGCTTCAAAGCGCGCGGGTCCGGTGCGCCGCCATAGGCCGCAAAGGCCGCGTCCAGCGTCTCGCCGGCCATGATCCGGGCGGCGACCTTGGCGATCGGCGCGCCGATGGTCTTGGCGACGAAGGGCACCGTGCGCGAGGCGCGCGGGTTCACTTCGAGGACGTAGACCACATCGTCCTTGATGGCGAACTGGACGTTCATCAGGCCGCCGACCTTCAGCGCCAGGGCCATCTCGCGGGTCTGGCGGACCAGTTCGTCGGTCATCTCCGTCGACAGCGAGTGGACCGGCAGGGAACAAGCCGAGTCGCCCGAATGGATGCCGGCCTCCTCGATATGCTCCATGATGCCGGCGACATAGGTCGAAGTGCCGTCGCTGAGGCAGTCGACATCCACTTCGATGGCGTCCGACAGATAGGAGTCGATCAGCACCGGCGACTTGCCGGACACGACCACGGCCGTGTGCATGTAGCGCTCGAACTGCGCCTCGTTGCGCACGATCTCCATGGCCCGGCCACCCAGCACGTAGGACGGACGCACGACGACCGGATAGCCGATGCGGGCGACGATCTCACGGGCCTCGTCCACCGAGCGCGCGATGCCGTTGCGCGGCTGGCGCAGGCCGAGCTCGTTCAGGAGCCGCTGGAAGCGGTCGCGGTCCTCGGCGAGGTCGATGGCGTCCGGCGAGGTGCCGAGGATCGGGATACCGGCCTTCTCAAGCGCTTCGGCGAGCTTCAGCGGGGTCTGGCCGCCGAACTGCACGATCACGCCATGCAGCGTGCCGGCGGTCTGCTCGGCCTTCAGGACCTCGAGCACGTCCTCGGCGGTCAGCGGCTCGAAATACAGCCGGTCCGACGTGTCGTAGTCGGTCGACACGGTCTCCGGGTTGCAGTTGATCATGATGGCTTCGTAGCCGGCGTCCTGCAGCGCGAAGGCCGCGTGGCAGCAGCAATAGTCGAACTCGATGCCCTGGCCGATCCGGTTCGGGCCGCCACCGAGGATGACCACCTTCTTGGCGTCGGTGACGGCTGCCTCCGAGCGCATCTCGCCGGCGAAGGCCCGCTCATAGGTCGAGTACATGTAGGGCGTCGGCGAGGCGAACTCTGCCGCGCAGGTGTCGATCCGCTTGTAGACCGGGTGCACGTCGAGCCGGTCGCGCAGGGCCGAGACATCGGCCGTCTCGCCGCCGATCAGCTTGGCCAGCCGCGCGTCGGAGAAGCCCACCGACTTCAGGAAGCGCAGATTGTCGGCGTCGTCGGGCAGGCCGTGGGTGCGGATCTTCTCTTCCAGGTCGATGATCGCCTTGATGCGGGCGATGAACCAGGGATCGATCTTGCACGACTGGTGAACCTGCTCCGGCGAGGTGCCCATGCGCAGCGCCTGGGCGACCATCAGCAGCCGGTCCGGCGTCGGCGTGCCGAGCGCGGCGCGGATGGCGTTCTTGTCGTCGCCTTCGCCGATGCCCGGAATCTCGATCTCGTCGAGGCCGTCCAGACCCGTCTCGAGGCCGCGCAGCGCCTTCTGGAGCGATTCCTCGAAGGTCCGCCCGATCGCCATGACCTCGCCGACGGACTTCATCGCCGTGGTCAGGATCGGCTCGGAGCCGGGGAACTTCTCGAAGGCGAAGCGCGGGATCTTGGTGACGACATAGTCGATCGACGGCTCGAAGGAGGCCGGCGTCGCACCGTCGGTGATGTCGTTCTCCAGCTCGTCGAGCGTGTAGCCGACGGCGAGCTTGGCCGCGACCTTGGCGATCGGAAAGCCGGTCGCCTTGGAGGCGAGGGCGGAGGAGCGCGACACGCGCGGGTTCATCTCGATGACGACGAGGCGGCCGGTCTGCGGATCGACGGCGAACTGCACGTTCGAGCCGCCGGTCTCGACCCCGATCTCGCGCAGCACCGCGATCGAGGCGTTGCGCATGATCTGGTATTCCTTGTCGGTCAGCGTCAGCGCCGGCGCGACGGTGATCGAATCGCCCGTATGGACGCCCATCGGGTCGATGTTCTCGATGGAGCAGACGATGATGCAATTGTCCGCCTTGTCGCGGACGACCTCCATCTCGTACTCCTTCCAGCCGAGGACGCTCTCCTCGATCAGCACCTCGGTCGTCGGGGAGGCGTCGAGGCCGCCCTCGACGATCTCGAAGAACTCCGAGCGGTTGTAGGCGATGCCGCCACCGGTGCCGCCGAGGGTGAAGGACGGCCGGATGATCGCCGGCAGGCCGACTTCCTCGAGCGCTTCTGCCGCCGCGGCCAGTGCCCGCGTCATGTAGCGCTGCTTTCGGTCGGGCTCGCCGATCAGCCACTCGTGCTCCAGCGCGGCGAGGGCCGCGTCCTGCTCGGCCTCGTCGGTGATGGTCGCAATAATCTCGGCGCGGCGGGTGTCGTGGACCTTGCGGTCGGCCGACTTGGCGTCGGTGGCGTTGGCCAGCAGCGAGCGCGGGGTCTCCAGGCCGATCTTGGCCATGGCCTCGCGGAACAGCGCGCGGTCCTCGGCCTTGTCGATGGCGTCGGCATCGGCGCCGATCATCTCGACCCCGTATTTCTCCAGGACACCCATGCGGCGCAGCGACAGCGCCGTGTTGAGCGCGGTCTGGCCGCCCATCGTCGGCAGCAGCGCGTCCGGCCGCTCCTTGGCGATGATCTTGGCGACGACTTCCGGCGTGATCGGCTCGATATAGGTCGCGTGGGCCAGATCCGGGTCGGTCATGATGGTGGCCGGATTGGAGTTGACCAGGATGATCCGGTAGCCCTCCGCCTTCAGCGCCTTGCAGGCCTGCGTGCCGGAATAGTCGAACTCGCAGGCCTGCCCGATGATGATCGGGCCGGCGCCGATGATGAGAATGGACTTGATATCGGTACGCTTTGGCATGGCGAGGCTTCGTCCGGTTATGTTGCGCGCCAAAAGCCCGGCTGCACGATGTGACGGCCGGTCGCTTCAGGTTCTGTCGAGGCTGAGGCCGGCTTATAGGCAACCGGCGCGGATGGCGAAAGGGTGGATCGTCGGGAATCTTGTGCGCGACGCGATCGGCCGGTCGGCAGGGGCGGGAAGACGGCGTCCCGAGCCTGTCTGGCCGGCACGGCGCTCACGCGTCCGGGCGGGGCGGTTTGGCCGAGATCAGTTCGGAGGCACTGCGTGGCAGGCCGCGGCCGTCATAGGTCTCGATGCCGAGCGACAGCGCCAGGCACGACAGCTCCACGGTCTTCGGGATTTCGACGCTCTTTCCGTCGCGGGCGCCCTTTTCGTAATACTGGATGACCCGCTTCTTCAGGCCGAGCTTTTCGGCCGCATCTTTCTGTTTGAGGCCGAGCGCCTTGCGCCAGGCCCTGAAGTCATCAGGGTTCATGGGGCCTCCCGTGACCGGACCGGCGCGTCTGCGGCCGGCCGCTGTCGGGCGGCCCGCAGAACGGGGTCCGGGCCCATGCTATCGCGTCGGCCGGGGCGAGAAAACCGACGGGCGTGGCCGCCGGTGCGGCGGTGCGTCGCCGTCCGGTTGGCCAGCCATCCCGTCCGCGGACTGGGACGGCAGCCGGTCAGCCGGGTTGCGGTATTCGTCGCCATCGGCCGTTGCCGCTCTCAGGCAGCGGCCTTGCGGCCCTTGTGCTCGTCTATCATCCGGAAGAACCGGTCGAAGAGATAATGCGAGTCCTGCGGGCCGGGCGAAGCCTCGGGATGATGCTGCACCGAGAACACCGGCTTGCCGGTGAGGCGCAGGCCGCAATTGGACCCGTCGAACAGCGAGCGATGGGTCTCCTCGACACCCTCGGGCAGCGAATCGGCCGCCACGGCGAAACCG
This sequence comes from Aurantimonas litoralis, assembly GCF_026153195.1. Classification (NCBI taxonomy): domain Bacteria; kingdom Pseudomonadati; phylum Pseudomonadota; class Alphaproteobacteria; order Hyphomicrobiales; family Aurantimonadaceae; genus Aurantimonas; species Aurantimonas litoralis. Next base: position 59,958 of record NZ_JAPFBM010000011.1, read on the forward strand.
TGGTTCATCGACACGATCTCGACCTTGCCGGTGGTGAAGTCCTTCACCGGATGGTTGGCGCCGTGGTGGCCCTGATGCATCTTCTCGGTCTGGGCGCCGAGCGCCAGCGCCAGCATCTGGTGGCCGAGGCAGATGCCGAAGACCGGCACGTCCTTCTCGATCAGCGCCTTGATGGTCGGCACGGCGTAATCGCCGGTCGCCGCCGGATCGCCCGGGCCGTTCGACAGGAACACGCCATCGGGATTGTGGGCGAGGATATCCTCGGCGCTGGTCGTCGGCGGCACCAGGATCACCCGCGCGCCTTCGCCGGCCATCCGCCGCAGGATGTTGCGCTTGGTGCCGTAGTCGATGGCGACGATGGTGTAGCGCGGCTCGGCCTCGGAGGCGTAGCCGGCATTCCAGACCCAGGGCTTCTCGTCCCAGATCACCGCTTCGGAGCCCGCAGCCTCCTTGGCGAGATCGAGGCCGACAAGGCCGCCCCAGGCGGCAGCGCGCGCCTTCAGGGCGTCGATGTCGAACTGGCCGTCCGGCTCGTGCGCGATCACGGCGTTCACGGCACCCTTTTCGCGAATCAGCCCGGTGAGGGCGCGGGTGTCGACGCCGGATAGGGCGATGACGCCGCGTTCCTTGAGCCAGGCATTGAGGTGGCCGGAGGAGCGGTAGTTCGACGGCTCGGACACATCGGCCCGGAAGATCGCGCCGACCGCGCCGGTCGCATTGGCCGGGACCAGATCCTCCTGGTCCTCGTCATTGGCGCCGACATTGCCGATATGCGGGAAGGTGAAGGTGACGATCTGCCGCGCATAGGAGGGATCGGTGAGGATCTCCTGATAGCCGGTGAGGGCGGTGTTGAAGCACACCTCGCCCTCGATCGCGCCGGTGGCGCCGAGACCGAAACCGTCAATGACCGTCCCGTCTGCCAGCACCAGAACTGCGGTCGGCTTGCGGATTGTCCAGCCTTCGGTCATGGGGCGCCTCTTTCGTCTGTGGGTCCGTGCCGGGCCAGCCATCGCGGCCGCAGCGTCGCATCGGCAGGCCTTCGATCGGCGCCGGCATGTCCCCGCGATATCTGCCGAGACGGCGGTCGTTGCAAGGGACCTTGCGGAGTCTTCCGCGATTTTCTACATGCGCGCCACGCTGCACGGCAGGAAGCCGGCGGGTGCCGGACCGGCATTCGCGCAGATCGTCACGATGACAGGATTGCAAAACGGCGGCCTTGACGGCCCGATCAGACATGGACCAGCGGCACTCTCCTGTGCCGAGGCTGGAATCGCCGCCCGGACCCGGCTTTACCTTTTCATCCGTTAGGTATGGATTAGTATCGGACTGGTGGCATTCGTCGGTCATGCAGACTGTTCACGAAACCTGAAAGACAAAGATCCCATGCGCGAGCATCTTGCGGACGCCCTCAAATCCGCGACCAATGGCCAGGACAAGACCCGCTGCTCCACGCTGCGGCTCATCCACGCCGCCATCAAGGATCGCGACGTCGCCAATCGCACGGCCGGGCGCGATCCGGTCAGCGACGAAGAGGTGCTGCAGATCCTGTCGAAGATGATCAAGCAGCGGATCGAATCGGCCAAGGGCTTCGACGAGACCGGCCAGCCGGCGCTGGCCGACCAAGAGCGCCGCGAAATCGCGGTGATTCGCGAATTGCTGCCGCCGCAGCTCGATTCCGGCGAGATGGAACAGGCCTGCCGCGAAGTGGTGGAAGACACTGAGTCGCGCGGTCTGCGCGATGTCGGGCGCTGCATGAACGCCCTCAAGGAGCGCTATCCGGGCAAGATGGACATGGGCAAGGCCTCCACCGTGGTGAAGGGCCTGCTGCGCTAGGCGCGGCGACCGAACGATAATTTCCCCAAGCTAGAACAGGAACGTCCAGAGCAGCGGCAGGATGATTGCCGTCGCCAGGGCGTTGAGGCCCATGGCGAGGCCCGAGAAGGCCCCGGCGATCTCGCTCTCCTGCAGGGCCCGGGCCGTACCGATGCCGTGCGAGGCCGTGCCCATGGCAAAGCCCCGCGCCGCCGGATCGCGAATCCCCATGAGATCCAGCAGTACCGGTCCCAGCGAGGCGCCGAGAATCCCCGTCGCGATGACGAACACCGCGGTCAGCGAGGGCAGGCCGCCGAGCTTCTCGGCGATGCCCATGGCCACCGGCGCCGTGACCGATTTCGGCGCCATCGAGACCAGACTCACCGCATCCGCCCGCAGGAGGAAGCCGAGCCCGATCGCCGAGGCGAGGGCCGTCAGCGCTCCGGCAAACAGGCTCGCCGCAACCGCCAGCGCACTTTCGCGCACCCGATCGAACTGCCGATAGAGCGGAATCGCCAGCGACACGGTGGCCGGCCCCAGCAGGAAATGGATGAACTGCGCCCCTTCGAAATAGGTCGGGTAGCTGGTGCCGGTCAGCGTCAGCACCGCGACGATGGCCGCCACGGTCAGGAACACCGGGTTGAGCAGCGCGGTCGAGCCGGCCTTGCGGTAGAGCCAGGTCGCGGCCTGATAGGCGAACAGCGTCATGGTCAGGAACAGGAGCGGGCTGGCGGCCAGATAGACCCAGACGTCGACGAGTGTTTCACCCACGGCGCGCCGCCTTCCGGCCCGGGCCGAACCGGTTCATCAGGAAGGCGGTGACGGCGATGGTCGCCAGCGTCGAGACGACGAGCGTCACCCCCACCGACAGGATCTCCCCCTCCAGCCGCCCGACATGCATCATGATCCCGGCGCCGGCCGGCACGAACAGCAGCGACAGATGCGACAGCAGGCCGTCGCCGACCTTGCCCAGATCGTCCGGCACCTTGCGCTTGATGAGGAGTAGGGCGAACAGCAGCGCCATGCCGATGACCGGGCCGGGCAGGGGCAGGCCGGTGGCGATGGTGATCGCTTCGCCGGCGAGCTGGCACAGGAAGGTGGCGGTCAGGGCTTGCAGCAAGGGGACACCTCTTCGTCGCGACACGGATCAGCTATCATCGCCCCGGGCACGCTTCGCAAGGCTTTGCCGCCCCTTCGCGACGACCGGCGGAGGCGATCCGTCCACCGCCGCGTCGAGAGTCGATGACAAGCGGTCGTCAAAGGCTGTATCAGGCACCCCATGCGCTTCTCTCCTGCCTTTCTCGACGACATCCGCGACCGGATCCCGATCTCGGACGTGATCGGCCGGCGTGTGACCTGGGACCGGCGCAAGTCGCAGCCGGGCCGCGGCGACCACTGGGCCTGCTGCCCGTTCCATGGCGAGAAGACGCCGTCCTTCCACTGCGAGGATGCCAAGGGGCGCTATCACTGTTTCGGCTGCGGGGTGTCCGGCGACCATTTCCGCTTTCTGACCGAGCTGGAAGGCCTGTCCTTCCCGGAGGCGGTGGAGCGGCTCGCGGCGGAGGCCGGCGTGCCGATGCCGGCGCGCGACGCCCAGGCCGAGCAGCGCGAGGCGGCCAAGGCGACCATCGTCGACGCCATGCGCCACGCCAGCAGCTTCTTCCAGGCCATGCTGCAGGAGCCCGAGGGCGCCAAGGCCCGCGCCTATCTGCGCGACCGCGGCCTGACCCCGCACACCCAGAAGAAATTCGGCCTCGGCTATGCGCCCAATTCGCGCAACCGGCTGAAGGAATATCTGGCCTCCAAGGGCGTCGGTCGCAGCGAGATCGAGGCGGCCGGGCTGGTGGTCCACGGCGAGGGGATCGCCGTCTCCTACGACCGCTTCCGCGACCGCATCATGTTCCCCATCGTCGACCTGCACGACAAGCCGATCGCCTTTGGCGGCCGCGCCATGTCGGCCGAGGCCCAGGCGAAATATCTGAACTCGCCGGAGACCGAGATCTTCCACAAGGGGCAGGTGCTCTACAATCTCGGCCAGGCCCGGCGCGCGGCGAAGGCGGCCGGCACGCTGGTCGTCGTCGAGGGCTACATGGACGTGATCGCCCTGGCGCAGGCCGGCTTCGAGAATGTCGTGGCGCCCCTCGGCACGGCGCTGACCGAGCGCCAGCTCGACCTTCTGTGGCGCTCCACCGGCGAGCCGATCCTGTGTTTCGACGGCGACTCTGCGGGGCTGAAGGCGGCCCATCGCTCCGCCGAACTGGCATTGCCGGCGCTGAAGCCCGGGCGGTCGCTGCGCTTTGCCCTGATGCCGCCGGGCAAGGACCCGGACGATCTGGTGCGCGAGGGCGGGCCGGACGCGTTCCGCGAGATCCAGGGCGCAGCCCGGCCGCTCGCCGATCTCCTGTGGATGCGCGAGACCGCCGGCGGCGACTTCGACACGCCGGAGCGCCGCGCCGATCTCGAACACCGGGTCAAGGCGCTGCTGCGTCAGGTCGGCGACGAGAGCGTACGCCGGCACTATCTGCAGGACGTCGAGGAGCGGCTGCGCTCCTTCTTCGGCGGTTCGGCCAAGACGGCCGGCTACGGCAATCGCCGCGACGGTCGCGACAACCGGGGCGGGGGCCGGGACAGGGACGATCGCGGCGGCGGGCAGCGCCGCGGCGGTGCGGCCGGCGGCCGGCGCTCGGCCATCTCGGACCGCCTCGCGCGGTCCAGCCTGATGCGCCCGCAGCAGGGGCCGCAGCCCTCGCTGCGCGAGATCGCCATCGTCCTCGGCTTCGTCAATCATCCGGCGCTGATCCACGAGGAGTTCGATTATTTCGCCGATCTCGACCTGCCGACGGGCGATCTCGACCGGCTGCGCTCCTGCGTCCTCGACGCCTATGCCGAAAGCCCGCCCGCCGATCGCGACGCGCTTCTGGCCGAGCTGCAGGCCCGCGGCGCCCGCGACATCTTCGAGAGCTACGAGAACAAGGCCCGCATGGTGCGGCTCTGGCCGTTCCTGTCGGACGCCGCGCCGGAGGACGCGCGCGAGGCGGTTCGCCAGGCGCTGCACCTGCATCATCGGTCGCGGGCACTGGCCTCGGAGCTGAAACTTGCCGAGGAAGCGCTCGGCCGCGAATCCTCCGAAGCGGCCTTCGCCCATCTGATGGAGGTCAAGCGCGAACTCGAGCGCGTCGACGGCACGGAAGCCCTGATCGAGGGCTTCGGCACCTTGTCGGGGCGGCCTGCGAAGGCCATATAACCATTCTGACGGACGGCCCGCAGCCTGGAGCACTGCCGCTGCGTGCAGGTAGACCATTGCTTTCAAGCACTTGACTCATCATATGGATGAGGTCGTGGGCAATCGTCCGGTCTCCGCGCTTGAAATTGCCGCTACATGCCCCTTCTTGGGGGCGTCGTCCTGCTTGATCAGCGCCGTGTGGCACGGCGCTTTATGGTTAAGCGAAAGTTTACGGCTCGTGCCGCATGGTGGCGGGCGAGATGACCGCAGCGTCCGCGGTCCGCGACGGCGGACAGCGCGGTACGCGCGAATTGGAGAATGACACGCATGGCGATCAAGGCCAAGGAAAGCGAGGCACCGATCGAGGAGCGGAACGAGGGTGCTCCCGATGGACCCTTGCTCGACCTGTCGGATGACGCTGTCAAGAAGATGATCAAGGCCGCCAAGAAGCGCGGCTTCGTGACCATGGACAAGCTCAACTCGATGCTGTCGGCGGAGGATGTCACCTCCGAGCAGATCGAGGACATGATGACCAATCTCAACGATATGGGCATCAATGTCGTGGAGAGCGACGAAGAAGGCGAGAACGAGGAACAGTCCGAGTCCTCCGAATCGACCGAAGTCGCCGAGACCGGCCGCACCCAGGTCGCCACCACCACCAAGAAGGAAGCCGGCGACCGCACGGACGATCCCGTGCGCATGTATCTGCGCGAGATGGGATCGGTCGAGCTTCTGTCCCGCGAGGGCGAGATCGCCATCGCCAAGCGCATCGAGGCCGGCCGCGAGACGATGATCGCGGGCCTCTGCGAGAGCCCGCTGTCCTTCCAGGCCATCATCATCTGGCGCGACGAACTCAACGAGGGCAACATCATGTTGCGCGAGATCGTCGATCTCGAGGCGACCTATGCCGGCCCCGAGGCCAAGACCCCGACGCCGCCCGCGGTGGAGGGCTCCAACGGCTCGGTGAGCGGCGTTCCCAACGGCCCGCCCCATTCGACCGGCGCCCGCGCGCCCGGCGAGGAGGAGGACGAGGAAGACGACGACCTCGAGAACAACCTCTCGCTGGCCGCCATGGAGGCCGAGATCCGGCCGCAGGTCATGGAGACCTTCGACCAGATCGCCGACGCCTATCGCCGGCTGCGCAAGCTGCAGGACCAGCAGGTCGAGAACCGTCTCGCCGCGCAGGGCACCCTGTCGCCGAGCCAGGAGCGGTCCTACAAGAAGCTCAAGGAAGAGCTGATCACGGCGGTCAAGAGCCTGTCGTTGAACCAGAACCGCATCGATGCGCTGGTCGCCCAGCTCTACGACATCAACAAGCGGCTGGTCGGCAATGAGGGCCGTCTGCTGCGGCTGGCCGAATCCCACGGCGTCAAGCGCGACGAGTTCCTGAACGAATACCAGGGCACCGAGCTCGATCCCAACTGGACGCGGCACATCGCCAATCTGTCCGGCAAGGGCTGGCTCAAGTTTGTCCAGGCCGAGAAGGAGCAGATCAAGCGTCTGCGCCAGGAGATCCAGAATCTGGCGACCGAGACCGGTCTCGAGATCACCGAGTTCCGCCGCATCGTCCACATGGTGCAGAAGGGCGAGCGCGAGGCCCGGCAGGCTAAGAAGGAGATGGTCGAGGCCAATCTCCGGCTCGTCATCTCGATCGCCAAGAAATACACCAATCGCGGCCTGCAGTTCCTGGATCTGATCCAGGAGGGCAACATTGGCCTGATGAAGGCGGTGGACAAGTTCGAGTACCGCCGCGGCTACAAGTTCTCGACCTACGCCACCTGGTGGATCCGGCAGGCGATCACCCGTTCGATCGCCGATCAGGCGCGCACCATCCGTATTCCGGTACACATGATCGAGACGATCAACAAGATCGTCCGCACCTCGCGCCAGATGCTGCACGAGATCGGCCGCGAGCCGACCCCGGAAGAGCTGGCCGAGAAGCTGGCCATGCCGCTGGAGAAGGTCCGCAAGGTCCTGAAGATCGCCAAGGAGCCGATCTCGCTCGAAACGCCGGTCGGCGACGAGGAGGATTCGCATCTCGGCGACTTCATCGAGGACAAGAACGCCATCCTGCCGATCGATGCGGCGATCCAGGGCAATCTGCGCGAGACCACCACGCGCGTCCTCGCTTCGCTGACGCCGCGCGAGGAGCGCGTGCTGCGCATGCGCTTCGGCATCGGCATGAACACCGATCACACGCTCGAAGAGGTCGGCCAGCAATTCTCGGTCACCCGCGAGCGTATTCGCCAGATCGAGGCCAAGGCGCTGCGCAAGCTCAAGCACCCGAGCCGCTCGCGCAAGCTGCGCTCCTTCCTCGACAGCTGATCGATCATCGGCGGCGCGTCGGTTCCGGACATCCGGGCCGGCGCGCCGTTTTCGTTGGCGGCGCCGATGCCCGCCTGCTGCCTTGCGGCAGCCCTGCACCCGCTCCAGGCTGGTGCCGCACGGTCCCTCTCGGCCCGGCACAATATCCTTCCATGATATGGCCGACACCCGCCCGGGCTTGCCGAACCGGCAGGGCCGCTATCTCCTCCTGTCGACGGCGCAGATGCGTCCGGTGCCACCAGCGCGCGAAGGAGAGCCATGTCCTTTCTCAAGAAGCTGTTCGGCGGAGGTTCCGCACCGTCCGCGCCGAAGCCGGCGCGGGTTGCGGCCGAAGAGACCTATGACGGGTTCCACATCGCCGCGACGCCGATCGTCGAGGACGGTCAGTTCCGGCTCTGCGCCACCATCACCCGGACCATCGACGGCGAGATCCGAACGCACCGGCTGGTGCGCGCCGATCTGTTCCAGAGCGAGGAGGAAGCTGCCCGCTTCGCGCTGATGAAGGGGCGGCAGGTGATCGACGAGCAGGGCGAGGCGATCTTCGCCGGTTGATGCCGGACCTCGGCAGGGTGAGCGCGCGCTGCCGGGGAGCGACCGCCACGGCCCGACGCGCCCTTGGGGCGGCGGTCGACACGTGCCGGCGAGTATGATGATGTCCCGCCGGTCAGGCGAACGGGGAGGCCAACCTTGACACTTCGAAACAAGACCATCTTCATGTCCGGCGGCTCGCGCGGCATCGGCCTCGCGATCGCGCTGAAGGCGGCGGCGGACGGCGCCAATGTCGTCGTGGCGGCCAAGACCGACACGCCGCATCCCAAGCTGCCGGGCACCATTCACACCGCGGTCGAGGAAATCGAGGCGGCCGGCGGCAAGGGCCTCGCCGTCGTCTGCGACATCCGCGACGAGGACCAGGTGCAGGCCGCGGTCGACCAGGCGGTCGCCCGCTTCGGCGGCATCGATATCTGCATCAACAATGCCTCGGCGATCCAGCTCACCGGCACGCTCGACACGCCGATGAAGCGCTACGACCTGATGAACGGCGTCAATGCGCGGGGCACTTTCCTCGTCTCGAAGACCTGCATTCCGCATCTGAAGACGGCGGCGAACCCGCACATCCTCAACCTGTCGCCGCCGCTCGACATGGACCCCAAATGGTTCCGCAACAACGTCGCCTACACCATGGCGAAGTTCGGCATGTCCATGTGCACCCTCGGCATGGCCGAGGAGTTCCGCCGCGACGGCATCGCGGTCAACTCGCTCTGGCCGCTGACCGCCATCGACACCGCGGCAGTCCGCAACGTTCTGGGCGGCGACCAGATGGCCCGCATGAGCCGCTCGCCGCAGATCGTCGCCGATGCCGCCCATGCGATCCTCACCCGGCCGTCGCGCGAGTGCACCGGCAAATTCTTCATCGACGAGGTGCTGTTGCGCGAGACGGGCGTCACCGATTTCTCGGTCTACGGACCTGAGGGCGGCGGCGATCCGGTCGCGGACTTCTTCGTGCCCGACGCGGTGATCGAATCGCTTCCGACCAAGCTGCAGCGCCTGCTCGGCTGAACCCGAGCCCGCCGCAACCGACCCAGCCCAACCGACGGAGCCTTCCGATGAACGACAATGCGGCGCTGATCGAGCGCTATCTCGCGGCCTTCAATGCCAGCGACTGGAGCGCCATGCTCGACTGCCTGCACGAGGACGTCGCCCATGATTTGAACGAGGGCGGCCGCGAGATCGGCCACGCCGCCTTCCGCGACTTTCTCGCCATGATGGCCCGCCATTACCGCGAGACGCTGAGCGACATCGTCGTCATGACCGCAGCGAACTCCGGCCGCGCGGCCGCCGAATATACCGTCCATGGCGAATATCTGGCGACCGCCCCGGGCCTGCCCGAAGCGAACGGCCAGCGCTACGCGGTGCCCGCCGGCCAGTTCTTCGAGATCGACGACGGCAAGATCACGCGGGTGACCACCTACTACAATCTCAAGGCCTGGATCGCGGCTGTCTCGGCGCGATGACGCGGGACGATACCGGGGGCCTGTCGGTCGCAACGCTGCAGGGCGCGGCCGCCGAGGCCGTGCTGGACGAGCTGGCGGGTCTGCGGATCTCCGTCTTCAGCGCCTTTCCCTATCTCTATGAGGGCGACCGCCACTACGAGCGGCGCTACCTCGCCACCTATGCCGCCTCGCCGGGGGCGGTGATCGTCGCCGCACGGGCAGGGGACGGCCGGCTCGTCGGTGCCGCGACGGCGGCGCCGCTGGGCGATCACCAGCCGCAGCTCGCCGCGAGTTTCGCCGCCCACGGCATCGACCCGGCCGGCATCTTCTATCTCGGCGAATCGGTCCTCGATCCGCAATGGCGGGGTAGGGGCATCGGCCACCTTTTCTTCGACGGCCGTGAGGCGGCCGCGGCCGAACAGGGCTTTGCCGTCACTGCCTTCTGCGCCGTCGAGCGGCCCGTCGACCATCCGGCGCGGCCCGCGGACTACCGGCCGCTGGACGACTTCTGGCACAAGCGCGGCTATCGGCCGGTGCCTGGCCTGACGGCGACCATGGCGTGGCGCGATCTCGGCGAGGCGGCCGAGACCGACAAGACCATGCAGTTCTGGATGCGCGCCATCCTGGCGGATGCCGGCTGAACCGTCGATGAACGGCCGGTTCCGGCAGCGTTCAGTCCCGCTCTCCTAATCTCGGGTCACTCCTTGCCGAACGGGCGGGGAGGCGATCGCTCCTTCCGCCGCACGCTGTCCGGCGGCCTTGCGATCGGACTTCGGCCAATGCGGTCCAGGCGGCGTGTCTGCCCGCCGGACCCCAAAGAGGAGACGCCCCGATGTTCCAGTCTTTCGCCCGCTCGATCTGTGTCGTTGCCGCGCTCGCCACCGGCGGTGTCGCGACCGCCACCGCCCCGGCCGCCGCCGATGGCCTGCGCTTCGGCGTCACCATCGGCTCCGGCCATGCAGCCCAGCCCGTGCGCCATGTCCGCCGCGGCCACCACGGCCGTGTCGCCTGTTCGCCGCGCCGCGCCGTGCGCAAGGCACGCAACATGGGCGTCCACCGGGCCCATGTCCGCCGGGCCAACCGTCGCGCCGTCGTCGTCGCCGGTCACTCGCGCGGCCACCGCGCCGTGGTCCGCTTTGCCCGCGAGCGCGGCTGCCCGGTGATCAGCTTCCGCCGCCGCTGACCCTCTCGGCCTCCGCGCCCGGAAGATGCCGGGGCGGGGCCGCTGCCCTGTCCGCCGCGCGGACCGCGGCGTGTCAGTCGGCGATGGAAAACACCATGCGCACGCTGGCATCGAAGCTGTTCTCGCCGGTCTCGACCGGAACGCTGGGCGCCGCCTCCGCCGCCATCATCTTCATCGACCGGCCCATGGGCTGCGGCGGCATCTGACCGCCGCTTTCGCTGATCTCGCGAACCGGGCCGAGCGTCACGCCCGCCGCCTCCGCGAGCACCTTCGCCGTGGCCATGGCGTCCGCAACCGCCTCCTGCCGCGCCGCATTGCGCGCCTCCTGCGGCTCGGCGACGTCGAAACTGATCTCGCCGCCCTGATTGACCCCGAGCGTCACCGCCCGGTCGAGGATCTCGCCGAGCTTCGCAATGTCGCGCACCCGCACGGTCAGGCTGTTGCGCACCTCGTAGGCGACGATCTCCGGCGGCTTCTGGGTACCGTCATTCTGGTTGTCGTAGCGATATTGCGGATTGATCGAGAAGCCGGAGGTCTGCAGGTCGTGGTCCGCGATGCCGAGCGCCCGCATGCCGGACGTCACTTCCCGCATCGCGGCATTGGCCGCGTCGAGGGCCTCGCGTGCGGTCTTGGCCGAGCGCAGCACGGTGAAACTGGTCATGGCAACGTCGGGCCTCGCCCGGGCCTCGCCGGTTCCTGTCACGACGAGGGTGCGCGCGGCCGCCTCTGTGGCGGGCTGCGGCCCGCCGGCCTGCGCCAGCGCGGCGGCCGGCGAAGCGACGAGAATCAGGGTGGCGATCAGGGGACTAAAGCGGCGGTTCATGGACGCTGACTCTCCGTTGATGGAAGGTGACAGGGACCGCTCTTCTATGGTCGCATTGCGGCGTCAACACGAAATCATCTGCAGGCGCCCGCAGAACCCTCACCACATCACCGGCCTACCGCGCTCCCGCTTGAGTGGCGCCAGCCTTTGCGCTACGCCCATCCCCGGCGGGCCTGTAGCTCAATTGGTCAGAGCCGGCGGCTCATAACCGCTTGGTTGCAGGTTCGAGTCCTGCCGGGCCCACCAAAAGCTACCTAAGTAATTGCAATCGCTTGCCAGTTTGCGCGAATTCGGACTCGACAGAGCCCGAACTGCATAACATCGTGCATAACATGGAAGATGATTCGGAGGCGTCGTTCGAGGGGCTCCCCGGTGATGTCGTCAGGGAGGCGGTCTGCATGCTCGCCGGTCGTGCCGCCGAAGAGGTCATTCTTGGCTCGCCCTCGGCAGGAGCCGGTGGCTCTGCCAGTTCCGACCTTGCCCAGGTGACCCGCATCGTTGCGAATGCGGAGACCTCCCTCGGGTTCGGCGGCACGCTCGTGCATGGCGCACAGATCGACGGCGCGGCCGTCCACCGTCGGCTGGCACGGCTCTATGCCGAGACGATCGTTCTCGTGCGACGGCACCGGGCCGCGATTGAGGCGCTCGCCGATCTTGCCCTCGAACGGCGTGTTCTCGGACGGGCGGCGCTCGCAGAGTTCGCAAGGAACCACGGCTTCATGGATCCTGACCATGGAGGGCCGGCATGACACGGCTGCTCGTCCTGTCGGACCTTCACCAGAATGACGGCGGCCGCTCCTTCGATCCGGCGAGCGAGATCACCGCGGCGTTCGACATTGCCATCGTTGCGGGCGACTGCGCCGGCAGGCTGACGGCCTCGCTCAAATGGCTGGGAGAGCGGTTTGCCGGCGTGCCGACGATCTATGTCCCCGGCAATCACGACTGGTACCGCGATGGCTCGCCGTATGGCTTCACCGTCGAGGACGAGCTTCAGGCCGGTCGCGACCTGGCCGCCAGGTTCGGGATCACGCTCCTGTCCGACGAGGCCGCGACGATCAATGGCCTGACATTCCTCGGCGCAACGCTCTGGACCGATCTGCGGTCGCACAACCACGTCAGCCGCGCGCAGGCCCATGCGGCAGCAAGACGTGGGATGAACGACTACCGCTTCATCCACCGCATCTCGTCGACCCGGCGCTCGCGGCGGATCACGCCGGCGACGACGCTCGCCTGGCACCGTGCCTCGTGCCGGTTCCTCGCCGACGCGTTCGCCGGTGACATCGTTCCACGTCGTACGATCGTGGTCACGCATCATGCGCCGAGCCTGCGCTCCCTGGCGCTGCCGCACGACCCGCTGGACCATTGTTACGCGTCGGACCTCGAGCCTGCGATCGAGACGTGGCGGCCACGGATCTGGATCCACGGGCATATCCATGCGGCCCGTGACTACAGGGTTGGACACACACGGATCGTTTCAAACCCGCTTGGCCGTGCCGATGAGCGGGCGGGGTTCTATGCGAACCGGGTTCTGGGCGTTGCAGGCTAAGTCTAGAACACCCAGCATCGTCATCAGGGAGATCCAACTCGGTTGCCGTCCACAGAGCGCGTCGACGGCGGATCGACGGTGGCTGGACCGCTCGGAACGCACCTCTTCATTGATGATCTCGATAGATCATGTCACCTTTATCGACCCCAAGCAGTCGTCGAGTTGGCGCCAATCTCGAGAGCCCGACAAAGGCGGAACAAGATGAGGCCACGGAGGACACGATCGATCCGGAACTGGGGTGATTTCCGAAACCTGAGTGCCAATTCGATTGCCGCACCCCCAAGGCCTCCATCGGGTTCCCTATGCTGTAGCCCCCAATCCCCGGTCCTGTTGCCGAGCGGCCCGGTCGGCAGGACGCGCTGAGCATGCTTGTCTGTTGGCGGATCCGGGCCGCGACCGGTGCACCAGCTCACTGAAGAGCAAGCCCCGCTGGCGCATCACGGTCCAGGGCGTCCGCCATGCTCCGAAGGGGGAGCACGTCATTGATCACTTGTTACCGGGTTGGAAACCTCGCCCGGCATGCTCGCCGTCGTGACCCAGCATGCCGCCGACCGGGATCTGACAGACGGAGGCGATAAGCGGGAGAAGAAGCCGCAGTCCAGGTGTGATCTGCGGCTTAATCGCAGCCCATTGCGCTCGATTCATTCGATTTTGACCCCAGACAATATGAGCCGTGCCGTCGACTTCGAAAGCGATCTTGAACGTCCCGTCGATACACTTCTCAATCCCGAGTCGGAGAGAGTCGTGCTCCCGTGCGAGATTATTAACTCGATCACGGTCGCGCGCTTGAGCGTCACGTTCGCGCTGCCCTTCGCTTTTCAAAGCCTTTAACGCCTTCTGCTGAAGCTGAACGACTGCCTCGGCAGCTGTGATACGTTGTTTGGCGTCGGAGGCTTCGCCTCGAGCAATCTCGTTCCGCTTGCCAAGATCAGCGAGTTCTCGCTGCTTTTCCTCAACCTCAGCGGAGAGGTTTCGTTTGGCTGCTGCGAGGGCCTCCTTCTCGTCGCGCAATACAGCGTGTTCCGCCCACAATGCGGCGTTTTCCGCGTGCAATGCATTGTTCTCCTCGAGAAGGAGATCGCGCTCGATTGGCAAATCCAGATGCAGCTCTCGGACCGTTCGATTGATTGTCTCGCTGGGGTTAGCGCCCGCGGATATGCGATCAATCTTGCGATTGCCCCGCTCGATACCCGGAAGGTATAGCCCGAATGTCTCGAAGAGAATGTCCTGGAGTTCAGACGTTACGGAGCGGTCGACAATCTTGCTGACTGGCATTCCGTCGTGGGTTACCGCGCGAAGCGCGAAATGCGCGTGCGGAGCGCTCTCGTCACAGTGGATCACAAGGCTCTCGACCGTCGTATGCAGCCGTTCGGCGACGGCTGTCACGGCAGCGCGGATCATCGCGTCTTGAACGGCTATGACTTGCCCGGCGAAGAAGTTCTGAGCTTCGATCCCCAACGTCACGATCCCGGCAGTGACAACCGCCGCGTCGGCTCGAAGACAACGCTTGCGGCCTGCTGCCTGCCTGAGCACTTCGACCTCCGCAGTGATATCTCGAATTGATCTCGGCTCGATCAGAACGCGATTGAGATGCGTTCGAGCGCTATCAACATATTTGGGCTGCGGTCCGCGCCGCTGGTCGTGGGTGAACTGCCGCCTCGCCCTGCAGCGAGAAAGGCCTGCGATACGCACAGATGCCGCGCGGGGGTTGCTCTTCGTGGTAAGGTCGGATGATGTTGTCATGACCCGACGATAAAATGCGCTCCTGAAAGTTAGAAAACGGACGAAACTCTCGCGCCGACACCCCTCCCATCGTTCCGGGCTGTTGAATGGCGCACGGGGACTCGGGGTGGAAGGCGGGGCTGAAGCATAACATAACCTACTAGCGGTAAATTCGGCGCGTACCCGGGAATGGTGCTCTCTATGCCTTCCACGCGAGACCGGCACGAGAACGCCTGACCCTGATCCGGGTGTTCGAGGAGTTGGGCGGGCTGGGCTACGAGGGCGGCTATGATGCGGTCCGCCGCTACGCCCGTGGCTGGCAACGCGATCAATCCTCACTGACGGCCTCGGCCTTCGTACCACTCAGCTTCGATCAGGGGGAGGCCTACCAGTTCGACTGGAGCCACGAGGTCGTTCTGATCAACGGCACGACGTAACCGTGAAGGTCGCCCACGTTCGGCTCTGCCACTCGCGGATGCTGTTCGTGCGGGCCTATCCCCGCGAGAGCCAGGAGATGGTGTTCGACGCCCACGACCGGGCTTTCGCCTTCTTCAAAGGCGCTTGCACGCGCGGCATCTACGACAACACGAAGACCGCGGTGGAGAGGATCTTTGTCGGTCGCGAGCGCGCCTAAAACAGACGCTTCCTCCAGATGTGCGGTCATTACCTGGTGGAGCCCGTGGCCTGCACACCGGCATCGGGCTGGGAGAAGGGTCAGGTCGAGAACCAAGTCGGCCTGGTGCGCGAGCGCTTCTTTGCGCCGCGTCTGCGGGTGAAGAGCTATGAGGAGTTGAACGCCTGGGTGCTCGACCGCACAATCGCCTTCGCCAAGGCCCATCGCCATCCCGAGTTCCGCGACAGGACGGTCTGGGAGGTGTTCGAGGCCGAGCGGCCGAAGCTTGTCTCCTATTGCGGTCGCTTCGACGGCTTCCACGCGGTGCCGGCATCGGTATCGAAGACCTGTCTCGTGCGCTTCGACAACAATCGCTACTCCGTCGCCGCCAGCGCCGTCGGACGCCCGGTCGAGATCCGCGCCTATGCCGATCGCATCGAGCTACGTCAGGACGGGCGGGTTGTCGGTGAACACCCCCGCTGCTTCGGTCGGAACCAGACGATCTACGATCCCTGGCATTATGTGCCGGTTCTGGCGAGGAAGCCCGGCGCCCTGCGCAACGGCGCGCCGTTCAAAGACTGGATCCTGCCAGCGAGCCTCAAGCGCGTCCGGCGCAAGCTCGGCACTGCACCTGACGGCGGGCGTCAGATGGTTGCCATCCTCATCGCGGTGCTGAGCGACGGACTTCCTGCCGTCGAGGTGAATAGCGGCTAGATTTGTAGACGCCTTCTTCCCTAATTCTGAGGCAAGGAGGCCATGATGGGGGCAGGCAATTTCACGGACGATTTCAAGCGCGATGCGGTCGCGCAGATCACTGAGCGAGGCTATCGGGTTGCGGAGGTGTCGAAGCGCCTCGGCGTAAGCCAGCATTCGCTCTACGCCTGGAGGAGGAAGCTTTCGAAGCCCTCAGGTCCAGCCGATGTCGATCAGGCCGCGGAGATCCGTCGCCTGAAGAGGGACCTGGCTCGCGTCACTAAGGAGCGCGACATCCTAAAAAAGCCACCGCGTATTTCGCCAAGGATGCAAAGTGAGATACGCGTTCGTTGCCCAGCATCGCCAGCAGTTCACTGTTCGAGCGATGTGTCGTTGCCTACGCATCCAACCCAGCGGTTTCTACGCTTGGCTGAAGACCCCCTTGAGCAAGCGCGCTCGGGCGGATGCCCGTCAGAGCGACCTCATCAGCAAGGCTTGGAATGATAGCGGCAGGGTCTATGGCTATCGCAAGCTGCATGACGACCTCCTGGATCAGGGAGAGACAAGTTGTGCGAACCGCATCGCTCGCCTCGCCAGGCTTGCCGGGATCAGGGCCCATATCGGCTACAAGCGTTGACCCGGCTCTTATGGTGGCAAACCGCCGATCGTGGTCGATAACACCTTGGCTCGGAGGTTCGACGTCGCCGCTCTAGACAAGGCATGGGTGACAGACATCACCTATATCAGGACCCAGGAGGGCTTTGCCTATCTCGCTGTCGTAATCGACTTGTTCTCCCGCCGTGTCATCGTTTGGTCGACGCAGAGCCCCCAGACCACCGATGCGTATTGCAAGCGTTGCTCATGGCCGTGTGGCGCCCAGTTCACCAGCATGGATTGGGCGGCCTTCCTCAAGCCAGAAACGGGATGTTGGCTCCCGTCGATTTCGAACGGCAGCAAAAAATCTATCCCGAGGGCGTCCACGAAACTCGGGGATATTCACATCGCCGTCGAGGGCGGCACCATCTGCTTAGGAGTGAGGGACCCCGACCCGAGTAGAAGCCTCTCGAGCGCGAGCGAGACACAGTCCGAATGGAACCCTTTGCTCATTGCCGGCACTCGGAAGTATCTTCTCCATCCCTACAAAACGGAGTTAACAGTCGCCCGTTTCCATTGCAGACAGCCAGCCGGGTTTGGGTTCCGGCGCGCGGTCGGTTTTGTCGAAGGAAAGGTCCCGTATCTGCGCCCGTGCTCCGCAGAAGTAACTGCACCCCATTGCTAGATTTGAATCCAAGACCAAGCGGTCTCCCGTGTCCGTGATGGTAATCGTGCATCCATTCTCGGTGAACGAATATCTTCCGTTCGACCGTTCTGCCCGCGTCCGTGCGGCCGCGCAATTATGGCCATTGGTCTGGAGGCTGGAAAAACTCACCTCGATGGCGTCGCTGGTGTCGTGAATTATGACCATGTCCATGCCATCCCGGGCGCAATAGGTCCCGCTGAGGCCGGTGTTCACCCGTTCACCTGCTTCCGACTGAAGGGCCTCGAGGCGGGCGGACATGAGGGTCTCAAGGCAATTGGCTTCTCCCTCGCATGTGTCACGGAAGCCGAGCCATTCCGCTTGCTCGCGTCCGATCCGCTTGCTCTCCGCTTCGGAATTCACTTCGCGCGCTTGTGCGTAAGCGGCGGCAAGCGCCAAGTCGAGCCGGGCCAAGCCGGGGTTGTCGCAGATAGCCCGTTCATTTCCCGTCGTCGCCTTAGCGCAGTCGAAGCTGGGCTGGGCGCTGACGCCGGAAGCGCCGAGCATGCCCGCGCAAAGAATGAACAAGCCGTAATAGGGGAGCGGCATGGATTATCACCTTCTCCGACAGATTGAAGTCGTCAGCATCGTCCTTCCGGTGCCTATGCATCGCGGCGACGGCGCTCGATATCAGCATCCTCCTGTGTGTCCGCGCAAGTTGCGCCATCCGGAACTGCAGTTCCCCCGGTTTGATGGACACTATCCGATTTGTGAGAGGAGAGTGTCGCTATGCCGAGAACGAGAGACCCTTACCCGTGTGAATTCAGGGATCAGATCGTTGCCTTGGCACGACCGGGACGAAGCACGGAGGATCTGGCGCGCGAATTCGAGCCGTGTGCCACGACCACCCACGGCTGGATCAAGCAGGCCGATCGTGATGGCGGCCGCCGCGATGATGGGGTGACCAGCCAGGAGCGCGAAGAGCTCCGCCGCCTTCGCAGGGAGAACCGCCAGCTTCGACAGGAGAGATACATCCTGGCAAAGGCTGCGGCCTAGTTTGCTCAGAGCGACGCGATGTCGTCTCGGTCTTCAAGTTCATGACGGCGAACCAGGCCATGTTGCCCATACATGCCATGTGCCATGCGTTCGGTGTCTCCCGCTCCGGCTATTACGCCTGGGCGAAACGCCGCCCGCCCTCCGGAAGCAACGGGCGCCGACAGGGGCTGACATGCCCGCCGCCAAAGCAGCATCCTCGCTCGACCTTCCCTCTGCAATACCGGACCAAAACCGATGCAGCTCAGTTCGCCCCGCCACCGGAGGCCGTCCCGGTGAAGGCAATGGAGCTCGCCCGGACCGATGTGATCTCCGTCGTTTGATGTTCATCGCAACCTCCTTCGTTCAGGCGTTGCGACGACCGGTTGAATGGAAGCAATATACGTCAGTGGCCTTTTTGCCTGAGATGCAAGGAAGCCGGCGCGCGCCCGTCGATGGGCTCGGTGGGCGACGCCTACGACAACGCCATGTGCGATAGCTTCTTTGCCACGCTGGAATGCGAGTTGCTCGATCGGCGCAAATTCCAGACCAAGGCCGAGGCTCGCATGGCCGTCTTCCAGTTCATCGAGCGCTGGTACAACCCCGCCAGGCGCCATTCCGCCCTCGGCTACCAGTCACCCATCAACTACGAAAGGAGCGCTAAAGCCAGTCTCGAGAACGCAAGCCCTTAACTGTCCACGAAACCGGGGGGAACTCCAATTTGCGACAACGCTCCAGAAGCGGACGGTCTGCTCTCGGCCTTGGGCCGCATGTCCGTGGCTTTCCCTCCGCGTTTGAGGCTGTTAGTATTCGGTTCCGCTTGGAGAATTGCGATGCCCTACGTCGACTGGGCAATGAAGGGACCGAAGATAGCAGCGTGCAGTTGCGACTACGGTTGTCCTTGCGAATTCAACGGAAAGCCGACGGAAGGGCTCTGCGAAGGGCTCGAATGCATGCGGATCGATGAGGGCTGGTTCGGCGATCTGCGGCTGGACGGCCTTAAGGTTGCGGCAGCCTATCGCTGGCCCGGCCCCGTGCACGAAGGCGGCGGCGTCGTTCAAGGCTTCATCGACTGCGACGCCACACCCACCCAGGTCGAGGCGCTGAGCATCATCCTCGGGGGTGGCGAACAGGAGCCGACCACCGTCTTCAACATCTATGGCTCGACGATCGCCGAGGAATTGCCACCGGTCTTCGCTTCGATCGACTTCGGTAGCGACATCGAAGCGCGAACCGGCTGGTTCCGTATCGAGGATCAGCTCGCTCTCGAGTTGAAGCCCATTCGCAATCCTGTGACAGGCTTGGCGCATCGCGCCCGCATCGTGTTGCCTGAGGGCTTCGAATTCCGCGAAGCGGAGGTCGCAAGCGGTACGTTCACCAGCAATGGCGAGATCAGCATGCACAGGCAGAGCCGCTACGGCGCGCTCTGGAATGCCGCGTACGGGCCGTACGGCATCATCGACCCTTAAGGCCTGACCGAACCCGCAAGGATGATGTCATGACGCCATGGGAAATCGAAGGGGTGGAACTGGTCAACTGCAACTGCGCCTATGGCTGCCCTTGCCAGTTCAATGCTCTGCCGACGCACGGACACTGCCAGGCGAACGGTGCGATCGACATCCGGCGAGGACACCATGGCAAGGTCAGTCTCGACGGGATGCGTATCGCGTTCATCTTCCAGTGGCCCGGCGCCATCCACGAAGGTGGCGGCAAGTGCCAGCCGATCGTCGACGAGCGCGCCGACGAGAACCAACGTCAGGCGCTTCTGACGATCATGTCGGGGGAGGACTCCGAGCCCGGCAGGACGATGTTCAACGTCTTTGCGTCGACCGTGAGCGAGTTCTTCGAGCCCGCCTTCCGCAAGATCGACATGGACGTCGATGTCGATGCGCGGCGCGGGTACATCCACGTCGATGGCTTCATCGACATTACCGGCGAGCCCATCCGCAATGTCGTGACAGGACGGGAGCATCGGGCGCGGATCGATCTGCCCGACGGGTTCGAGTACACCCTGGCGGAAGTCGGCAGCGCCTCCTCGAAGACGCAGGGCCCAATCGCTTTCGATCTCGCAAACTCCTACGGCCAGTTCGCCCGGCTGCATTTGAGCGGGCAGGGGCCGATCAGGGTCTGACATGGCCGACGCTGTCCCGCGGATATCGGCAGTGGAGATATTGATCCGGCGGGACCGCCTGGTCATGCTGACCGGCCTTGTCGCGCTCCTCATTCTGGCGTGGGCGTGGCTGCTGGTCGGGGCCGGCACCGGCATGAACATCTGGGTGATGAGCCGTCCCGCGATTTTTCCCGGCGGGGAGGCGGGATTGACGATGCCAGCGACTTCGTGGTCGGTCGCAACCTGGATCATCGTCGCCGGCATGTGGTGGATCATGATGATCGCCATGATGATCCCAAGCGTCACGCCGATGGTTCTGCTCCACGCCCGGGTCAGTCGCCACGCCCAGAGTAAGGGACAGATTGCCGCCGGCGCGATTCCATCCGGCGTCTTTCTCGGCGGTTATCTCCTGGTCTGGCTCGCCTTTTCGCTGTTCGCCACCACTCTTCAATTCGCCTGCGAACAGCTCGGTGTTCTGTCTCAGCCGATGATGTGGTCGGTGAATGTCTGGATGGCGGCGGCCTTGCTCGTCGCCGCCGGCCTCTACCAGATATCTCCATTCAAGCGGGTGTGCCTTGAACATTGCCGCGCGCCCGCCGAGTTCCTGTCTCGGCACTGGCGCAAGGGCCGCGCCGGCGCCTTTCGCATGGGCGTCGAACACGGTGCATACTGCCTCGGCTGCTGCTGGACCTTGATGGCGTTGCTGTTCGTAGGCGGCATCATGAATCTCTACTGGATTACCGGTCTGGCTATCATTGTCCTCCTCGAGAAAATCATGCCCCGAGGCGACAGGTTGGCGCGAGTGCTAGGCTCAATGTTCGTTCTCGCCGGGGCTTGGATCGCGATTGGGGCAATCTGATCAGTTGCTACCTCGACCGAATGCGAAGCCATTGATTGTCCAAGCCTTCCTTGTTCTTCGAGCTCACGCTGATCCTGCCTGAATCTCGCAAAACTCGTCTTCGACCTTTCCTGATCGTTCAACGGACGAGCGTTAGCTTGTGCCGTTCCTATTCGTCCGGAGGCGCGGATGCGTCCACAGGGCGACGTCGATCGTCGCACGGTGACCGCGAATGCTCTCCGTACGGAGCCCGTCGGGCGGCGTGACGTTCTGGCCGCCGTCTTTGATCGCCTTGATCGCAGCGGCGGATACTGCGAATTGGGCACCCTCGACCTTGGCGACTTCCATCAGACGGCTCGCCAGATTGACCGTGTCGCCGCTGACACTGATTTGCTGGTGGGCCTCATGGCCTAGGCGGGCAAGGACGACCGGACCGTAGTGCAGGCCGAGCCGCAACCCGAGGCCGCCAGGCTCGGCCTGCGGCTGCGACGCGACCCAGTCGCGCGTGTTGTCGGCTAGCGCGACGCCTGCCGCGAAGGCGCGACCGCACGGGTCGCCCACGTCTTCGACGATGCCGAAGACGATCATCGCGCCGTCTCCCATAAAGTTCATTACCACCCCCTCATGCTTGGCGACGGTGTCGACAACAAGGGTGTGGAATTGCTTGAGGAAGGTCTGGGTGCGGGCAGGACCGAGTTCCTCGCTTCGCCGAGTGAAGCCCGAGAGGTCCAGGAAGAGGACGGCGGCCGCTTGCTCCAGCGGTTGTCTCAGATAGTCCGGATCCGCTGCGATACGCTCGGAGAGCAGGGCGGGGTGGAAGCGTCGCAGGGCCGCCTCGGCGGCAACAACCGTCCGCGCCTCCTTACGCTCGTGCAACTGGCGGGCGAATCCGGCTATGGCTATTGGGGGAACCGCGGCGACGATTGGCAAAGCGGCGCTCGTCCAGATGTCGCCAGCGAACAGGATGAAAGTGCCGGCCAGAACCGCCAAATGGGCCAATCCGACCAGCGGCAGGCTTCGAGTCAGCGGCAGGAACAGGACGAGGAGAACGCCGCTCAAGGCGAGCATTAGTGCAATGGAAGCGTCAACTTGGCGTGTCATAGCATTGCGGGTAGGGGTTTGAGCGCTCAGCAATTGCGCGACGCCCGTCGCTTGAATCTCGACCCCTGGCGTGACGGGATCGAACGGTGTCGCGAAGCTGTCGCCGACACCAGTCGCGGTAACCCCGATCATTGCGAGATGGGCAGCCAAGGACGGGCTCCGGCCTGAAAGAACTTCTTCCGCGCTGATTGTCCGGATCGCCCCAGCCGGTCCGAAGAACCGCAGCGATAAGTGCCAGCGCGAGTCCAATGGAATCGGATCATTGCCAATGGTAACGCTATCGGAGGTCAAGACGGTCTCCGCGTTCCGGTGGAGCGCTGCGGCCTTCAGAGCGAACCCCTGCACGAGGCCGCGCGGTGACTGGAACAGCAAGGGCAGGTGGCGCGGCGTTCCGCCTGCGTCCGCAGCGACGTTGGCGAAGCCCACTGCCGCAACGCGATCGAACTTCGGCAAGGGCCACAGATCGTTGTCGGGCATGGGCGCCGCCACCGCCTGTGGGTCACTCTTACGGAACTGGCCGGCGGCTGCAATCACGCTGGGAATGGTTGCCAGAGCCTCAGCCAGCGCATCATCAGCATCCGTCTCCGCGGGATCGACCAGCAGGATGTCGAGAGCCAGCGTTTTTGCGCCTGCGGCGACGATTTCCCGGATCAGCATGGCGAGGCGCCCGCGATCTAGAGGATAGCCACCTTCGGCTGCGACCGTCGCGTCATCGATCGCGACGATTATGATTTCCTCCGGCGTCTCCCGGGGGCCAGCGGCAAGAAGCCGGAGATCGACCAGCGGCGCCTCGATGAGATCCACGACGCTGCGCTGTCCGGAAACGTGGAGCATGCCGAGCCACCCAGCCCAGCAAATGGCTGCGAGGGCCGCGAGGGCGATAGTTGTAAGCGGAGCTCGTACCCGCCGCTGCAACGCTCTAGCGCCCGAAGCGGGAAAGCAGGCGGGAGACCCGCTCCCGGGGCCATCTGCGAACTGTCAGGGGGGCGCCGGGACTCACGTCAACGCCTTCGCCCGGTCTCAGGAGGACGGTGCCCGGACCCGTACGCCGACCGACCTGCACCTGTCCTTGGACAACGAAAACCGCGGTGGCACCAGGGCTGACATCGACCGCATACAAGGTGCCACGTACTGAGGCGATCGCGTGCGGCGTCCTGATCTGGAAAGGCCGCGAGGTCTCTAAGTCGATTAGAACCGCTTTCGTATCGAGACGGACCGCGTGGGGCGGTCCGTCCGACGCCGGCGCAAGGATCTGCAGTCTTGCGGCCGCCTCGGCCTCGATGAGCAAACCGCCGGGGCAGCGGATCATGGTGCGCGGTGGATCACGCAAGATCACGGATGTGCAGGTCCCATCTTGCTGCGCGACGGCCGCCCCGCAGGTGATGAGAAGAAGGGCTGCCACTGCCACGCGCGTCCGGAATGTAGAGACTTGCATTCGACGTCTCCCAATAGCGCTGCCTGGCTTCCCCGACGATTTCCTCTAGGTCATCTTTCCTGCTTCTGCCCATTTCTGGTTCACTTCAAGGCGGAAGCGTCGCTTTTCTCCAGATCGGGCTTTCTCACGCGAGGCACGGCGGCGGCAATGTTGCCATGGGACGTCGCCGCATCGATCAGTCCTGCTGGCTGCCGGACGATAGCCTTCT
The DNA here is from genome assembly GCF_026153195.1 of Aurantimonas litoralis. NCBI lineage: Bacteria > Pseudomonadati > Pseudomonadota > Alphaproteobacteria > Hyphomicrobiales > Aurantimonadaceae > Aurantimonas > Aurantimonas litoralis. The sequence goes on from NZ_JAPFBM010000011.1 coordinate 83,850, forward strand.
TAGGCCGGCAGAAGCAGCAAAGAGGCGAAGATACTGACCGACGACCGCTGGCCCAGGTTTACTTCTGCTTTTGGAAGACCTCACGCGACGGCTCCAGGCAGAAAGGTTTGACCGCCGAATGGCGGCTTTCGCCGTCTACGGGCCCGGAAGCGAACGATCTGTTGCCGTGAAGGGCTTCGGGCGCCCTGAGGCGTGCGAAACGATTCACGTAAGCGGTCGACAGTTTTCGGTCATACCGCCCAGAAAGCTGCTGGTCGGCTTTCTGCCCACGGCGGCGTCGGAAATCATTCCTGCTCCGCACCCCATGCCGGACATTTCCTGTCGGCCATCCTGGCCGCGGGAGCACGACAATGGGACATTCATCATTCGATCCGGCGACGAACGCACGCAGGGCTTGGAACGCAGGACGCTCCGTTGGCGCAAAGCGGACGCTGAAGCGATCGCAGGTTTGGGCTATCCGCTTCTGGCTTGATCGCGAGAGCCGATTGCGCGATCGGGCACTCTTCGATCTTGCCATCGACAGAAAGCTGCGCGGCTGTGACGTCGTCAAGGTCAAAATCGGCGACCTCGTGTCGGGCGGGCGCGTCCGGGCCCGGGCCGTTGTCGTTCAGCGGAAGACGAAGCGGCCTGTGCAGTTCGAGCTTCTAGAGGCGGCGCGGGGGTACGATCGACGAGTATGCCTTCCCGAGTCGCATTGACCATTCAGCTCATTTGAGCACGCGCCAGTACGCCCGCCTTGTCGATGAATGGGTGACGGCAATCGGCCTTCGCAGGGAGGACTACGGCACCCATTCGCTTCGGCGAACAAAGGCATCGATTATCTACAAGGCAACTGGCAATCTGAGGGCCGTGCAGATCCTGCTCGGACACACGAAGATTGAGAGCACGGTGCGCTACCTCGGTGTCGATGTCGAGGACGCGCTAGCACTTGCCGAGAGCACTGAGGTGTAGCAGTCGCTCTCGTGTCCTTTCTCAGGAACGGCCGCTTCGGAGTATCGCTAGCGGCCGTTCCGATAGCGAGACCGGGTGGAGAGCAGTCGTTCGCAAGGCCGCAATTCAATGGCAGCTAGGCGGACGAAGTTGCCGTCGAGCTGAGAACCCCGGATCGAAATAAGCGCGACGGCGTGCGTAGCGATATCCCCGAACCATGAACCGCCCGAGAACGAGCGTAGCCGCGTTCCCTTCGGACTGGCACCGGATCCGCCAGATCAATGTCGTGATGGATGCGGCCAGGTGTACGGACTTGGGGCGGGTTGGCGGCACAACGCTGCCTTCCGGCTATCGGCTCACATCGATTGCGTGCGGATCGCCGTTGTTCGAAGCAGGGCGACGCGCCACAATTGCCGCCAGGTCGCTCGAATGCTGCGCTCCCCATTCACAGAGCTGGACGAGAGCCGTTGCAAAGCTGATGCCAAAGGGGGTCAGCGAATATTCGACCTTCAGCGGGACCTCGCCGTAGTCGTGGCAAAGGACGACCCCGTCGGCAATCAGCTCCTTCAATTGCTGGGCAAGAACCTTGTCACTGACCTTCCCGATCGCGCGTCGCAACGTGCCGTAGCGCAATGTGCCCCGCGACAGATGGTAGACGATCAGCGACTTCCATTTGCCGCCCATGACTTGGAGCACCGCATCCAATCCGCAGGTGAAAGGGGAGGTCATCTGTTCGTCCGCTCGTTTTTCTGGGTACTTACCAAGTGGTGCATACTGGAAGACAGGAAGGCAACCCGCCAGACTTCCCGAACCACTGAAAAATGAGGAAAGTCATGGCTAGACTCGAAGGCAAGATCGCCGTCATCACGGGCGCCAACAGCGGCATCGGCCTGGCTGCGGCCCAGCGCTTCGCGGCAGAAGGTGCCCACGTCTACATCACCGGCCGTCGGCAGCAGGAACTCGACAAGGCCGCCGCCGAAATCGGCCCCGACGTGACCGTCGTTCAGGGTGATGTGACGAAGGTCTCCGACCTGGATCGCCTGTTCGAGGTGGTCCGTACCGCGCATGGCCGCATCGACATCCTGTTCGCCAATGCAGGGCTGGGGCAGGTCGAACCCCTTGGGGGGATCACCGAAGCCGCTTTCGATCTGACGTTCGGCGTGAACGTGAAGGGGACCGTCTTCACCGTCCAGAAGGCGTTGCCGCTGATGACGAAAGGCGCTTCGATCATCCTCACCGGATCGACCACCGGTTCGACGGGAACTCCGGCTTTCAGCATCTACAGCGCAAGCAAGGCGGCGGTCCGCAATCTCGCGCGAAGCTGGGCGCTGGATCTCAAGGGGACGGGCATCCGCGTGAACGTCCTGTCGCCGGGTGCCACGGACACGCCGGGCCTGAATGCGCTGGCGCCCGGCGAAGAGGAAAATCGAGCCTTCGTTGCGGGTTTCGAAGCGGCCATCCCGCTTGGCCGGATCGGAACGCCGGACGAGATCGCCGCCGCCGCCCTGTTTCTCGCCTCGAACGAGAGCAGCTTCGTCAACGGAAGCGAACTCTTCGCCGACGGGGGAATGGCGCAGGTCTGAACCTCGGCCCCCTGCGCAATGGTCGGGGGCCCGAAAGGCGCGTCTTTCGCGGCCGCCGCCGTTCGCAACGCGAGGACGAACGGCGGCAATGGGCTCGAAGCGGACATTCACCGGACGACGGTAGGACGTCTCGTTTGGGTCGTGAGCGGTACGACAGCTATCGGCCATACAGTCCAGAAAGCCGCCGGTCGGCTTTCGGCCCATTGTTGCCGCCTGCAAATGGATTGGGCGGGCGGAAAGCGATCGTTCTGCGGCCGCTGCCACGCAACCCGTTTCCGGCGCATTGTGGTCGTTCAGGGTCGGACCGCTTCGCGACCCGAGGACAATGGGTTGCTGGGTCAGTCCTAAACTGGACCATGGTCCAGGCTGAAGGTCATTCGAAAGGCAGCGCCGCCCACTGCGGGTTCTCGGCTGAATGTTCCCCTCATGCGCCGCATGGCAGTTTCACATATCGAAAGTCCCAGTCCGCTTCCGGACCGAGCATCGTCATTGCCCCGGACGAACCGTGCAAAACCTGAACAGGGAAACTCCCGCGGCAATCCCGGACCCGTATCGGCAAATAGAAGCGTTCCGTCGTTGGATATGGAAACCTTTACACACGTGCCACTTGGTGTGTGTTTACGGACGTTATCCAAGAGATTTCGCACGATCATACCGATCAGTGTCGAATCGCCGATGACCCGAACGGGCAAGTCCAGGCCGTCCGCCTCGAGCGACCATCCGGCGGACACCAGGCGCGGGGCCGCATCCTGCAGGATCTGGGCGATTGTCTCACCGAGGCGGAGCGATTGGAGGGAGAAAGTCGTACTCCCATCTAACCGAGCGATTTGCAGCAACTGCTCGATTAGACGGGCCATTGCATCGATGTCCTGCATGGCCGCATCGCGGTCCGGATCAGATGCGAGGCCTTCCAACCGGAGCTTGAGGTCGGCAAGCGGCGTTCTAAGTTCATGAGCCGCATGGATCGAGAAATCGCGTTGAGCAACTGCACCGGCCCTTATGCTGTCCAAGGCATGGTTGACGGCAGCGATCAATGGCTGCACCTCCGCAGGTGCCGATGAGCCGGCAAGCCGCTGATGCCCCAAATTGTCAAAGGTGATCCGTTCGGCCTGCGCAGCCACTCGCCGGAGTCCCAGCAGACTGAAGCGAACGATGCTCACTGCAGTGATCACCATGACGACAAGCATTGCCAGCGCCGCCCAACCGAGTTCTTCGAGGGATTGGGCAAAGAACGTGTTGGTTAGGGCGGTGACATCCGAGCGCGATCGCGCCAGCCGGAGCCAAACCCCAAACTCCGGGACGTAAAGTTCGGCGATCAGGACTGGTCCGGTACCGTCAAGCGTCGGTCCACTTGAAAGAACCGGTTCTGCGTCTGCTGATTGAGGGCGTCCGGCTGGAGCGTTGGCATCGGAGCGATCTAGTACCGTCCCGGTTTCATCGGTAACGGTGTAGCCGTAGACTGGCCGTGTACCTGACAGAAGCCCGGTATAGGGTGGATCAACCTCTGATGATGGCTCCGCCGGGCGGTCGAGTACGACCGTGCCGCCAGGATTGCGCCGAAGCAACCCCGCCCATTCCTCGACTTGAGTGGATAGCCCGCGTTCTTCTATCGCGAATTGGCCACGCGTGAACTCCAGGAACAGGATCGTACCGGCACCAATCAGGGTCAGAACGGATATCACCGTTACGACCACCGCGAGCCTCACGTCGAGGCGATAGGCCCGTCTCATGATCGGGTCTCGCACAGGATGTAGCCGAGGCCGCGCAGCGCCTTGAGTTCGACAGTCGCCCCGGCCTCCGAAAGCTTCCTGCGAAGTCGATGAACCAGCGTCTCGACCGCGTTGTCCGACCAGTCCTGGTGAAGCGCATAAAGATGCTCGCCCAGCATCCGCTTCGGCGTCACGCGGTCGCCGGCACGGATCAGCTTGTCGAGGGCAGCATGTTCCTGGGCCGTCAGCCTCACGTCTCGATCAGCCACGGTCAGGCTCGCACTTTGGGGGTCGTAGAGAAGATTCCCGATCCGCAACTCGGTCGCCGCGATTTCCGCGGAGCGTCTTCGCAAAGCCCTCAGTCGTGCCAGCAGTTCTTCAGTTGCGAACGGCTTGACGAGATAGTCGTCAGCCCCCGCATCCAGTCCAGTCACCCGATCCCCGATCTCGTCCCGCGCGGTGAGCATCAATGTCGGCGTCCGCAGACCGGCGGCACGGGCGGACCTGACCAGCGCCCGCCCATCGCCGTCATCGAGCATGACGTCCACGATGCAGAGGTCGTATACCGCTATCTTCCACGCCGCGTCGGCGTCCGCGACCGTCGCGAACACATCGACCGCATGACCGGCCTGGGTCAGCCGTTGAGCCAAGGCCTCGGAAAGTAAGCGATCATTCTCGACGACCAGAATTCGCATCACACCTCTCCAGAACCTTACGTCGGCGAGGCAACGTGAAGCTCTCACTTTGCTGACGGGCTGAGCGTGTCCCAACGATGTCGCCCCGGCACTCCGAGGTGGGGCCGCCCGGGATGACGGGATGACGGGATGATGTCGCCCATCCTTCCAGATCCGCTAGCCTGCGATTTTCCTGTCACCCAACGCTTGCCCGGTCAATCTCTCCATGCGGGGCGCGAAGTGCGTTCGCGCCTTGCTGTTGGCGTAGGTCACCTGCCGGTGGCCCATGTTGAATCTGACTAGTGCCGACGGACGATCTCCGTCCGGCTCGGTCTTTGAGAACGAAGAAAAGGGGCCCCTAAACAGCCTGCAACGAGATTCCAATCGGGCCACTTTCAATCGGAACGGCGGTCACTACCCCGGAACTGCGTGCGACACCGCTCGGAATTCGCAGAGCCGACGGAGGCCGAGTCCGCCGGGGTGTGATGGCGGCGCGTGATCGCCACAAGCAAGCCATTACGACCAGCACGTGCGGCGCCCAACATCGGCGGCTTCGTCCAGCAGTTTGCAGGGCTCAAATCTGCAAGTTTTCTGCAAGTTAGCCAGCGCATCCGCCGGGGTCATGAGCGCACCCCTATCCAGCCCCTTTTCATCCGCCGCGAAATCGGACCGTCTGATTATCGCGTTCTTGATCGCCACCTTGGCAGCCAGCATGTTTTTCTGGATTTTTCCAGAACTCGACTTAGTTGTGAGTCGTTGGTTTTTTAGCCCGAACGAAGGCTTTATCTCGTCGAGCAATACAAAACTTCAAGGGCTCCGAAGGAGTTCTCGTTGGGCCTTGGCCGGAGTTATTGTCGTTATACTGCTCCGCATGATCTGGGATACCATCAACGGCGCCTTGACCTGGTCACGTGTGCGGAAGCCGATCTGGCTGCTGGCTGGACTAGCTCTTGGGCCGGGCTTGCTTGTGAACGGCCTCTTGAAGGCGCACTGGGGCCGACCCCGACCAATCAATGTCGACGTTTTTGGAGGGGACGCAGTCCACCAGACGGTCTGGGTCATCAGCGATTGGTGCGATCGAAACTGTTCGTTTGTGAGCGGAGAAGCTTCCTCGTCAGCCTGGCTTGTCGCTGCGGCCCTCGTGACGCCGAAGCCGGTAAGGCTGGCTGCAACAACAGTGACGCTTGTCTACGCTGGATCATTATCGCTTAACCGGATCGCCTTCGGCGGACATTTCCTTTCAGATGTTGTGCTTGCCTGGTTGATCTGCGGACTGATATTCGCAGTTCTTTATCGGCTTATGCCTGACAGGGCTCATCCTTTCCGCTCGGGCGGGACCCATCCTTAGCGAAGCCGCATGCGGGTGGAGCCATTCTGCCGGCTTCTGCCGATCTCCCGTCGTCGTCGACGATCATGCCGCTCGTAAGCGGTGCAGTCTCGCAGGCCCGGACAGGATCGCCGCGGAGGCAAGTTTTGCACACCGCCGAGCGGATCTCCCAGCGTTTGCGCGACGAACATGCCTGTGGCGGGGGCCTGACGGCGGTGGAGGACTATGTCCTGATAGCTTGGGCGTGGCTGCGCAAGACTTTCCGCACCCGCCGGGGCGATACATCTGAAGTCTCCTGCGGCTCGGTTCGGTAGAGATGTCTGGTCCCTATCGGGGGCCAGACATCATCATGCCGGCAGACGATACCGATGTGGATTCAGGCGTCCCAGTCGGCCGCGGCCACAGCGTCGGCACCGGCCGGAAACTTCATCGGACAGTTCGGATCAGTCGCGGCCCGCCATACGGCTTCTGCCACATCTATCGACCTGGTGACGGGGCCGGAGTGCTGCCGCAACTGCGCAACGACCGCGTTCGTGTAGTCCGCATAGGGCTCTGGGAACCCGCCAGCCTCCTCGATACGTCCAAAAGCATTCTTTCCGAAACTCGTCTCGGGGGCGAGACCCGGCAGCACGATGCGGACCGTGACGCCGAAGGGTTCCAACTCCAGCGCGACGGATTCGGTGAACGCGTTCACTGCCGCCTTGCTGGCCGTGTAAACGGACAGCAGTGGCAGCGGCTTCACCGTGACGGTCGAAGTCACGTTGACGATCGTGCCAGACCGACGCTCACGGAACTGCGGCAGGACAGCCTGCATGGTCCGCATGGTCCCGATCGTGTTGGTCTCGAAGATGTCCCGGGCGATGTCCATGGGCGTGCCTTCCAGCGCATTAAGCCAGCCCACCCCGGCATTGTTGACGAGGACGTCGATCGGACCTGCCGCCTCGACCGCGCGCCGGACGCTTTCGTCGCTCCGGACGTCGAGGGGGAGGATACGGAGATGTTCCGAGGCGGGGAGGACGCTCTCGTCCGGGGTGCGCATGGTGGCGACGACCTTCCAGCTCTGGCCGAGGAAGTACCTGGCGATGTCGAGCCCGAAGCCGGACGAGCAGCCTGTGATGAGGACGGTGTTCATGATGTCTCCTTTGGTGCATGTGCACGGGAGACATGTGGACGTCGCAGGGCGGACCAGCTATCGCAGGAAGTCCTGTTGGCATTCGCGAGCGTCCTGAATTGATCGATCCCTTCGCCGAGGTGGTGGCTTTGCTGCGGCCGAGTCTGCCCTTCTCCAAGCAGGCGAGCGGCGCGGGATCGTGGCGGATCGACGCGTCGGTGACGAAGGATCCGCTGTTCTGCGTGATCCTGGAGGGAGCCGTGCTCATGACGCTGGACGGGCAGCCGAGGCTCGAACTGAAGGAGAATGACTTCGTTCTTGTCCCCGCGGCCCGCGACTTCACGATGTGCAGCGTCGATGGAGGTCCGCCCAAGGGGCATTCGGTCCATACGATGCTCGACGGCGAGATGAGGCACGGCGATCCGTCGAAGCCGACGGACGTACGCATGCTGGCCGGCCGCCTTGCCTTCGGCTCGCCGGATGCCGGGCTGCTCCTGTCCCTGCTTCCGGAACTCATCCATGTGCGGGGGCTGAAGCGGATCGCGACCCTCGTGCAACTCGTCAGGGACGAAGCACAGGACGACCGGCCCGCCCGGGAGATGGTCCTGGCACGCCTGCTCGACGTAATGCTCATCGAGGCGTTGCGAGCGGCGTCGGGCAATGCCGCGCCGCCGGGATTGCTCCGCGGACTGGCCGATGCCCGGCTGGGAAGCGCAATACGCTGCATCCACGCCGATCCGCGTCATGGCTGGACGGTGGAGCGATTGGCGAGGGAGGCGTCGATGTCGCGCTCCGTCTTCTTCGACAGGTTTCGAAGGGAGGTCGGAGTGCCGCCGATGGAGTACCTGCTGTCCTGGAGAATGGCGCTCGCGCGGAATATGCTGAGGCGCGGGGAGGGCGGCGCAAAGGCGGTCGCGGAGGCGGTGGGCTATGGATCCGCCAGCTCCTTCAGCGTCGCGTTCACCCGGTTTGTCGGTGTCCCGCCGATGCAGTTTGCTCGCCAGGCCGGCTCCGAGGCGGGCTAGGCTGCCCGCCTGCGGCCGCTCTTGAGGCGCTACAGGCACGGAAACTTGGCGTCGAAGGACGGCGCCGGGCAAGAACACCGTCGATGGCCGCCTGTCGCCTATTGCTCGAAGAGCTTGGCGTCCCGGGCGATCATGGCGGCGTGGGTGCGGTTGCGGGCGTCGAGCTTGCGGGACAGCGTCTTGACGTGCAGCTTGACGGTGACCTCCTGCAGGTCGAGATCGCGGGCGATCTCCTTGTTGGCCTTGCCGTCGCACAGCCCTTCCAGGACCTGCATTTCCCGTGCCGACAGCTTGTCGGCCAGCGGATGGGAGGCTTCCGCCTCCATCTCGGTCATCCATTCGACCGGCGCGTATTGTTCGCCCGACGCCATGAAACGCAGGGCGTTGACCATGGATTTCGCGCCCAGCGTCTTCGGCACGAAGCCCGCTGCGCCGGCCGCCAGCGCGTCTTCGGCGACGGTGCGCGATGCCACGCCCGACATCAGCGCCACCGGCTTGTCCTGATTGGCCGCGATGGCCCGCTTGAGGCCGGCAAGACCGTCCATTCCGGGCATGCCGTAATCGAGGAGCACAAGATCGAAGGAGCCCGCCTCGTCGATGCGAACCATCGCCTCGTCGAGGGTCGCTGCAACCGTCACCTCGATCCCGCCCTCATTCTGCAGAAACAGCGCGATGGTATCGCGAACCAGGTCGTGATCGTCTGCAACGAGAATCTTCAAGGACCGTCTCCTTCCGATCGCAAACCTCGGGCTTCTGCTGTCAGGACCGCGGCTCTCATTGTGCCCCGCCCGGCAGGAGAGGGCCAGCGGCGCCTCGCAGTGGTCCGTCTCGCACGGTCAGCGTGAGGGCTGAGGCTTTCCGATGGATTAAACAGGCGCATGGGACCGCTGCATTCGGCAGAGGCCCCGTGCGTTGCACATTGTCTGTGCGTGCGGTTCCATGGCCGACGCCGCATCTATTCGCCGATCCAGCTGTTGCCGTTGGCTAGGTTCTGCTCGCCCTCGTCCATGACGTTGGAGGTTGCCTGGGCGTCGCCATCGTTGTTCTGGTGGTTCTCCGTCATGATCAGACCTTCGGCGCCATCCCCCAGCGTCATCTCGATCTGCTGCCAGTTGCCGACGGCGGTGGAGGTGGAATTGATGATGACCGGCGATCCGAAGGCACCGGCGACGCCGGCCGCGCCTGCAGCACTGCCACGATTGTCCCGGGCGTACTGGTAGGCAAAGGCGGTCTCCCGGTTGCGCTCGGGGAAATCCCAGGGATGCGGGCCGACAAGCGGTTCCCGTCCGCCGGCCATGGCGGCGACGGCGAGTTCACCCAGGATCAGGGCGGCGATGGCCGAGACCCAGAACCAGCGGGCATGCGTATCGTGATGTGTCCGGCGCATGATCGGTTTCCTTGCAGGTGAAAGAGGAACGGCGGGGCGTTGGGAGGGCAAACGCCCCGCCGCCGGATCGGAGCGGTTCGACCGAACCGCTCCGGGGGGCCTGTTACGGCAGCGTCACCGCGACGACCGGCTCGGCCGGACCGACATCGACGCTGAAATTGTTGCCGATCGCCGTGGCCGAGGAGCCGAGCGCAGGGCCGTCCAGGCCGCCGACACCGGTGAAGCCGGCAATCGTCATCATGTCGGCCGAGGAGTTCGCCGACACATCGGCCATCGCCGTCTGCACGTTGTTGCCGATGCCCAGGCCGTTCTGCGGGTCGGTGTATTCCAGATCGACGGTCAGACTGTTGACGACGGCCGTGGCCGAATTGTCGAGGCTTGCGTTGTAGATGGTGTCCGACGTCGCATCGGCACTCACCGAGCCGGCCTCTGCCGGATCGAGCCCGCCGAAATTCTGCACCGAGTCGTAGTTGATCTGCACGTCGGACGAGATCGCGGCGCTGTTGCCCAGGGCCTGCGCGTTGTTCTCAAGCGCCGCCAGGTCGGAGACCGAGCTCGTGTCGATGCCGACGATGTCGAGCACCGGAGCAAGCGGATCGAGAAGCGCTCCGGCCGGCGCATTGGTGAAGGCGCTGATATTGCTGGTCGCGGCGATGTCGCCGAGCAGGTCCTGCTCGTTCTCGGCCTGGTTCAGGCCGGTGGGCGCGAGTTCCGTGATCGCCGTGGTGGTGGTGTCGATCGTGGTGGTGACGTTGGCATCCCAGATCCAGTTCACCTCGTCGAAGGCATGGGCCGGAACGGCGCCTGCCAGCATTGCGAGAACGGCGGCTCCAGCCATCAGCTGCGTCTGTCGGTTACGCGTCATGTTTCTTCTCCTTGGGGTTTGCCGCAGCTTTCTTGGTGTCCATTCCCGGCTCACAGTGCTTGTTCTTGACTGTTGGGAAGCCGCGTCCTTCGGTGAGGATCTGGTAGGAAGCCAGCTCCACCACCGATCGCACGCCGAGCTGCAGCGGCTCGTTTTTCACAGCTCCGGCGTCGAATTCGAGAAGTTGTGCTCCGAAGAAGCGGTACACGCCGGATTCGACCTCGTAGCCGACGACCTGCTTCTGGAGACTTGTGACGTAGACGGTGCGGAAGGTCCTGACGTCGACCAGCCGAAGGTCCAGGCCGACATTGATGACGGCCTTTCGAATGCCGCCGCCAATGCCGCCGACGAACAACCGCGCGCCCCCGCTCACGATGTTGTAGTTGAGTTCGGTCAGCGCCCCGAGCACGACGAAGTCGGACGGGATCACATCGAGCGTGCGCACCTTCCGGCGGATCGCCTTCTTCTCGATGAGCTGCTGCTCGGCCAGCGGCACCCGGACGTCGAGGCGCTCGGTCAGCGCCACCTGCCGGGTCTTGAAGAAGGCGCTGATGACCATCTCGGAGACGCCCTGGGTCAGCTCGGCGCTGTCGGTATATTTCGCGTAGGTCTTCTGGCCGGTTTTGTCGCTGATCTGCCCGACCGTGAGCGAGGGACGCCGCTTCGTCTTCACGTCGGCCATGGCGGTGAGACAGGCCGTATAGGGTGTCTCGTTGCTCTGGACCGGCGCACCATAGGCCGGGGCGACATGGCTGGCGGCGGTGTAGGCCGCCGTCTGGCATCCGGCGAAGGCCGGAGCGAGGCCGGCGATGACGGCCAGCTTGATCGCCAGTTTGCGCCGGCCGGTGCCCGTATGACCGGAGTTGCCGTTGCAGATTACCGTCGTATTTCTGGCGAGTTTCGATCTCGGCCGCATGACGTTTCCCTCCGAACCCTTTTCGAGAGCCGCGGCTGAAGAAGTGCCGTCCGGTCTGTCTCGATGTCCTGAGTAGAGACCGCCGAAGAACGCAATGACAGCGCGCAACAGGTTAGAAACGGAGACGGAAGAATAGTCCGGTCTCGAACAGATATGCTTGGACAGCCAGGCGGATAGTCGAACTATACGAAAGGCGAGGGGCACCGAGGATGGCCGGCGACCGGACGCCGGTGCGCAGGGCGCGATCCCGCCAGCACAGAGGCGCCGAACAAGGGCTCCGATCGCGGCAGGGCGCGCCCCAGGGCACGCCGGCGACGGGCGACCTATACGAAAGGATAGGCCGGCTCTCCGATGCTCCGGCGCATTGTCCGTGCGGTCAGGCTACGATCGGCGAGGAACCATGCCACGCGGGGCGCCCGCGCCCGTTCAGACCCATCCCACCGGACCGAAGCCGATCTCATGCCGACCGCTCGCCTCGCTGCCCCTGCCTTCGTCGCTGTCCTTGCCCTTGGTACGATGCTCGCTCCAGGCATGGCAGCGGAACTCGACGCACCGACAGGCGACGTCCTCCTGACGGTCAGCGGCGCCGTCACCGTCACCAATCGGGGCGATATGGCGGTCTTCGATCTCGGCCTCCTGGAATCCTTGCCGCAGGTGGAGTTCACCACCGCGACGATCTGGACGCAGGGCGAGCACCGCTTCACCGGCGTGACGCTGGAAGCGCTGCTCGACGCGGTCGGGGCCGACGGGACCATCCTGAATGCCACGGCGATCAACGATTACAGCGTCGAGATCCCGGTCTCCGACGCGGTCGAAGGGGGCCCGATCGTCGCCTATCGCATGGATGGCGAGACCATGTCGGTCCGGGACAAGGGACCGCTCTGGGTCGTCTATCCCTATGACGACGTGCGCGAATATCGCAGCGAGGTGATCTATTCGCGCAGCATCTGGCAGCTCGACCGGATCGACATTTGCCCGTGACGGTCGCGACGGAAGACCCGGCATGATTGCGACCGCCGATCCACGGCCGGCGCGCCGGCGCGTCTGGCAATGGGCCCGTCGATACGGCCTCGGCCTCGCCGCGGGCCTGGTGGTCATCGCGCTGGGCGTCGTCGGGCTGCGCCTGTTCGACGGTGTCTCGGCCCTGCGCTCCGCTCCGCACGACAATCTGCAATGGTCGCTCGCCCAGATCGAGGTCGATCTCCTGCAACTGACCAATGCCGCCGACGTCTTCGACCATCCCGAACAGGGCCTCGGCGAGTTCCGGCGGCGCTTCGACATCTTCTACAGCCGGATGAACACGGTGTCGTCGGGCGCGGTCTTCGCCGAACTGCGCGATATCGACAGCATCGGGGCGATCCTTGCCCGGATCAACGGCTTCCTCGCCGAGACCGTGCCGCTGGTGGACGGCGACGACCGGATGTTGCGTGCCGTCGGCGACCGGGTTCGTGCCGACATCGAGGCGCTGCGCGACCCGGTCCGTCGCCTGTCGTTGGAAGGCGTGCGCCTGTTCGCCAAGCTGTCCGACAGCCAGCGTATCGCCTTCGAGGCGCTGTTGCTCACCGCGTCGCTTGTTGCCGCTGCGCTGATTGTCATCCTGGCCGTCGCCAGTGCGGTGCTGACTCGCCAGTACCGGATCTCGATCCAGCGTCTGCAGGAGTTGCAGCGCAATCGCGAACGGCTGGCCGCGACGATCAATTCGGCGCTCGACGCGATCATCGTCAGCGACGAGAACGGACGGCTGATCGAGATGAACCGGGCGGCGGAGGAGGTCTTCGGATACAGCCGCGCGGATGCCGTCGGCCGCGACATGGCGGAGATGATCATCCCGCCCCGCTACCGCGAAGCGCATCGGGCAGGGATGGCACGTCTGCGCGCCACCGGCGAAAAGCGGGTGGTCGACCAGGGTCGTGTCAATCTTGACGCCCTGCATGCCGACGGCAGCGAATTCCCGGTCGAACTGTCGATCGGTTCGGCCACCGGACAGTCCGGGCCGATCTTCATCGCCTTCATCCGCGACATCTCAGAACGGCTGCAGGCCGAACGGGCGCTGACCGATGCCCGCGACCAGGCCATGGCGGCGGACCGGGCGAAGTCGGAGTTCATCGCCGTGATGAGCCACGAGATGCGGACGCCGCTGAATGGCCTGCTCGGCGTCCTCGACCTTCTCGGGCGGACGAGGCTTGCCGAGGAGCAGGCCGAATATCTTCAGGTCGCCACAACGTCGGGCGAAATCCTGCTGCGCAACGTCAACGACGTGCTCGACATCGCGCGGATGGAATCGGGCAAGCTGACCTTCGACGTCAGGCCGTTCGACCTTGCCGGCACGATCCGCCGAGTCGCCGACGTCAACCGTCCCCTCGCCGCCGCGAGCGGTGTGCCGATCCATGTCGATATCGGGCCGGTGGATCACCTCCTCGGCGATGTCCACCGGATCCAGCAGATCGCCATGAATCTCATCGGCAATGCGGTGAAGTTCACCCGTTCCGGCGAGATCCGCGTCGCCTTGCAGACGCTTTCGGCCGCCGCCGGCTTCACCCGTTTGCGTCTGACGGTGACCGATACCGGCATCGGCATCGCCGCCGCCGACCAGAAGCGGATTTTCGAGGATTTCGTCACCCTCGACGCCTCCTATGCGCGCGAAGCGGCCGGTTCGGGACTGGGGCTCGCCATCTGCCGCCGCATCGTCGACGCCCTCGACGGCACCATCTCGGTCTGCAGCGAACCTGGCCGCGGCAGTTGCTTCACCATGGAGATCACCTTGCCGAACGCCGGGGCCGGCAAGACCGGGGAGGGCGCCTCGCCGCGTCCGTTGGCGGATGCCGCCGCGCAGTCTCGATCGCTCGACGTGCTCGTGGTGGAGGACAATGCGATCAACCGTTTCGTGGTGCGCGAGATGATCACCGAGGCCGGGCATCGGGTGGACGAAGCCTGCGATGGGCTCGAAGGTGTCACCATGGCGGGGCACCGGGCCTACGATCTCGTCCTCATGGACATCAGCATGCCCGGCATGACCGGCATCGAGGCGACGGTCGCCATCCGCGCCTCGCAGGGGCCGTCCTGCAACGCGCCCATCTTCGGCCTGACCGCCCATGCCCGCCCCGAGGAACAGGCACGCTTTGCGGAGGCGGGCATGCAGGCCTGCCTGACCAAGCCGATCCGGATGGAGCGGCTGACCAGGATGATCGCAGACGTGCAAAAGGCGGTTGCGGGAAACGCGAGCCCCGGCGCGAAGGACGCGGCCGCCGTCGACAGGCGGGAGGGCGCCCCCCCGATCCTCGACGCCGACACGCTTGACGAACTGGCGGCGATGATGGCGCCGGCGCGTTTCACGGAGCTTCTGCACCGTGTTTCGAAGGATCTCGACGAGGGAATCGCGGCGCTTCAGGTGGCCATGCGGAAGGGCGAGCACGAGGCGGCAGCGCATGAGGCGCATCGTCTGGCCGGAAGCGCCGCCCTCGTCGGCGCCCAGGCGCTGCATGCGGCTCTCGCCTCCCTCGAAGCGGCCTGCCGAACCGGAGATCCGGCACGTGCCGAAGACGCCGCGCAAACAGCCTGGACGATTGCAGGGGACACACGAACGGTCCTTCGCGAACTGGCGGAAGGCGCACGCTGACCCGTTGCAGCCCGATGACCTGTGGATGCAGGCCGCCCAAATCAGCGACAGCGCGGCCGTGCGGATCAGTGGTGGCCGACGATGCTTTTCCGTTCAAGGCGCGGGCCTCCGCGATCACCGCTACGGGGCGACCGGCCGCGTCAGGCGGCGGTCACGCGCCAGATGACGTCTCCCACATCGTCCGCCATCAGCAGCGATCTGCCGTCCGGGCCGATCGCCACGCCGACGGGACGTCCATAGGCAAGTTTCTCGTCCTCGGACAGGAAGCCGGACAGGATATCGCGAGCCGGTCCGTTCGGCGCGCCATTGGCGAAGGGGACGAAGATCAGCTTGTAGCCGCTGAGCGTCGAGCGGTTCCATGATCCGTGCTGGCCGATCACCATGCCCTCGCCGAACCCCGGCAAGGTGCCGCTCGGCATCCAGCAGAGGCCGAGCGATGCTGTGTGGCCGCCGAGCGCATAATCCGGCTGGATGGCACGGGCGACGAGGTCCGGAGCCTGCGTGACACGGTCGTCCACGGTCTTGCCCCAGTAGCAATAGGGCCAGCCGTAGAACCCGCCCTCTTCGACGGACGTAAGGTAGTCGGGCGGCGTTTCGTCCCCGAGCCCGTCGCGCTCGTTGACGACCGTCCAGAGCTTTCCCGTGACCGGCTCGAAGGCCATGCCGACCGGGTTTCGCAGCCCGGAGGCAAAAATCCGCGCCTGTCCGGTGGCCACGTCCAGTTCCCAGATCGCCGCGCGACCCTCTTCCGCCGCCATCCCCTTGTCGCCGATGTTGGACAGTGATCCGACGCCGGCGTAGATTTTCGCCCGATCCGGGGAGACGATCAGGCTGCGGGTCCAGTGCCCGTGCGGCTTGAAGTCGACGAGCTTTTCACCACCGCCCGTGAGGCTCGTATCGCCTGGCTGGTAGTCGAAGCACCGAATGCCGTCCGTGTTCCCGAGATAGAACCGGTCGCCGACCAGCGCCATGCCGAAGGGCTGGTTCTGGTTTTCCACGAAGACCTCGCGGCGCTCGGCGACGCCGTCCCCATCCGCGTCACGCCAGAGGGTCACGCGATTGGCGCTGCGGCCGACCGCCTTGACGCGGCGCATCGTGGCCTGCTGAGCGTGGTCCATGAGGGTGCGCGGCCGCTCCGGCTGTTCCTTCGACTCCGCCACGAGGACGTCGCCGTTGGGCAGAACCTCGATCCAGCGGGGATGATCGAGGTTCGACGCAAAGGCATTGACCTGAAGCCCCGGCGCGCAGATGGGCAGGCGCCCCTCCTTCCAGCCCTCTGCGGCGGGAAGTTTCAAGGTCATGATTCCCTGCTTTCGCGCCTCCGGAATCTGCGGTGTCAGCCCGACGGCCTGATGCGACGGAGAACCAAGGCGCCTGACGAGCGCGACAGCCCCGCCCACGACTTCAGTCGCCTTCGCGAGAATTCCCATAGTCGACCGCCTTGTCCGAGGAGCATGTATGGAGGGGACCAACAGCTGTGGCGCATTGGCCCTGATATGCGGTTTTCACTATCACATGCGCCGACGTCAAGGCGTCTCGGGCTGCCGCATCGGGCCCGGCCATCCGACATCGCGCGACCGGGCCGAAGCCCGTTTGGCAGGGCGGTTCATAGACCGTCTTCGAGTGCGCGAGCCGGGACATGACCGCTTTCAACGATATGGGGTTGGCCGGGAAACGACTGTAACGGGTCGGCGCGGAACGGCCAGAACCAGAGTTGGTCCTCCGGCGGTACCGGCGATGTCGCAGGCTGGGGCATTCACAGCGTCCTTCCCGCCACCTTCGGCACCGGGGTCAGGGGGCGTAGGCGATCCAGCCCCTGAACGTGAACCCGGCGTAAAACAACGCGACGTCCTCGAAGCCGGCCTCCCGAAGCAAGGCCTCGTCGTCTTCCGGCGACAAGGCCGGCAGACGGTCGCCGATCGCCGCGATCGCGCCCGGCATCTGCGCCGCCGGCACGCCCGACATGACCGCAAAGGCGGCGAAGCGTTCCAGCCAAAGTGCTTTGCGCTCCGGGTCCTGCGGAAAGCTGTGATGCGCAACGGCGAAGGGCGCGCCGGGCCTGAGCCGCCTGCGGAGGGCGATCAGCGTCCGCAAGCGCTCCTCTCGCGGCAGAAAGTGCAGGGTCAGGAGGCAGGTGGCACCGTCGAAGGGCCCGTCCGGCGCGACATCGATGGTGCCTTCATGCAGCCGAACGCGCGAGGTGAGGGGGCCGAGGGTCCTCTTCGCCAGATTCAGCATCTCCGCCGAGGGATCGACGCCGTCGAACCGCCAGCCGGGCTGGAACTCGGCAAATGCCTTCAGTTCAAGCCCGCCACCGGCCCCCAGGACGAGCACATGACCGTCCGCATCCACGCGCTCCGCAAGAAGCAGCGCTGCCATGCGTTGCAAATGGTGAAAGCCCGGCACCATTCGCACCGGACCTTCTGCATATCGGGCAACCGAGGCGGGATCAGAGAACGTCGACAAGTGACACCTTCAGGTCTCCGGGTGCAGAGGCAGCGCCTGCATAACAGGAGGTTAGCACATGCCGGCAAGTCACTGTCATTGCTGATGGAAATCTGGCGTGGATCGAGGCATGCCGGCCCCACCATCTTCTAATCAAGCGATTTGCAGTTGCCTGCAATTAGGCGAATTCGGCCTCCGCACAGACCGCGAGGGGCCGTTTGTTCTATCCGGGCCGGAGCGGGATGCCGCGCACGCCTCAGGCGACCCGGTTGCCCTGGCGCCAGACGGAGCGGACCACCGGCGGCTCGCCGGGATGGCTGCGTACCCGCACCAGATCGGCGCGCCGGCCGACGGCGATGCTGCCGCGGTCTGTCAGGCCGACCGCCTCCGCCGGGTTCAGCGTCACCAGTCTGATCGCCTCCGGCAAGTCCGCCGCACCAATGCCGACGAGATGGAAGGCTGCCTGCAGCATGGAAAACGGGACGTAGTCCGAGGACAAGATGTCGAGGAGGCCGAGCCGAAGCAGTTCGATTGCCGAGACGTTGCCCGAATGCGAGCCACCGCGCACGATATTCGGCGCGCCCATCAGGACATGCAGACCAGCAACGCGCGAAGCGGACGCCGCTTCCAGGGTCGTCGGGAACTCGGCGATGCTCATACCCAGCGCCAGGGCCTCGTCGACATGGGCGATCGTCGCATCGTCATGGGACGCCAGCGCGATGCCGCGCTCCCGGCATATCTCGGCGATATCGCGGCGGTGTCGGTCGGCGAATTCCGTCGACTGCGCCAGCCGCTCGCCGCTGAAACTCTCGAACGCGGCGTCCGAGAGGCCGAGCTTCTTCTGGTAATATGTCCGGTACGCCTCGAGATCGGCGAATTGCCGCTGGCCGGGCGCATGGTCCATCAGCGAGACGAGCTTCAGGAGGGGATTGCCGGCCAATCCGGCAAAGCCTGCCAGGACATCGGCCGCGGAAACTTCGCAGCGCAGATGGATGTAGTGGTCGGCACGCACCCGTTCCTCGTTGACGGCCCTGCCGATCATCTCACCCATCTCGGCCATTTCGTCGGCGGTGAGCGTGGCGTTCTCGTCGGTGCCGACCCGCAGCGCGTCGAAGACCGTGGTGATGCCCGAGCCGGCGATCTGGGTATCGTGCGCCTGGATGGCGGCCATCTTGTTCCACAGCACCTTCGGCCGCGGCATAAAATGCCCCTCGATATGGTCGGTATGCAACTCGACGAGGCCGGGGATGAGCGTGTCGCCGTCCATGTCCTGCCCGGTCCTTGCCGGGCCTTCGCCGATCTCCGCGATCAGTTCGCCGTGCAGGACCAGGTGCCCGTGGATCACCGTATCGGCGGTGACGATGCGGGCGTTGGTCAGTACTGTTTCGTGCGGCATGTCGGGTGATTTTCTGGGTTGAGGGCTTGCGGGAGGAGAATGGCGCCGGCCGCTGCCTTTTCGGGGCGCGCGGCATCGACCCTCAGGTGACGAAACGACGGAGCTGTTGCGACAGGAGGTCGGTCAGCACCACCGACAGGACGATGATGATCAGGATGGCGGCGGATTGCGGATAGTAGAAACCGCGGACCGACTCGAACAGGACCTGACCGATGCCTCCGGCGCCGATGACACCCAGAACCGTCGCGGCCCGCACATTGGATTCGAAACGGTAGAGCGCATAGGAAATCCACAGCGGCAGCACCTGCGGGATCACCCCGAAGACGATTTCCTGCAGCTTCGACGCGCCGGTGGCGCGGATGCCTTCCACCGGCCGCGGGTCGATCGCCTCGACGGCCTCGGAGAACAGCTTGGCGAGAATGCCCGTGGTGTGGATCAACAGCGCCATGACGCCGGCAAACGGTCCGAGGCCGACGGCGACGACGAACAGCACCGCCCAGACGATCTCGTGGATGGCGCGGAAGAAGTCCATCAGCCGGCGGCAGGGCTGCAGGATGTACCAAGGCACCATGTTGTGCGCCGACAGGATGCCGAAGGGGATGGCGAGCAACACGGACAGGACGGTGCCCCACAGGGCGATCTGCACCGTGACGACCATTTCCTCGGCGTAGTAGCGCCAGTCGGTGAAGTCGGGATTGGCGAAGCCGGCGGCGTATTGCGCCATGTTGTCGGCATCGGTGAAGAGATAGGTCCAGCGACCCATCTCGGCCGGTGCCCAGCTCCACAGAAGGGCGGCCGCAAGCCCGCCCCAGATCACCGCGTTCCAGGCACTGCGAGACCAGTCGCGGCCGGCATTCAGGTCGGGGGCAGCGGGGCGCGAGAGAGAAACCGCGTCGTCGGTCATCGGGCATCCTGTGATCGGCGAAACCGGCCGGCGCCTGGATACGGTGCCGGCCGGAGGGGTGTGGCGAAGCGTGCGGCGGGCAGGGCCCGTCGCCGCGTGACGCGTCAGCTCTGCGGAGCGCTCTTGATCTTCTTCTCGTAGCCGGCCTTTTCAGCTTCGAGCTTCTCGATCTCGGCCGTCTTCTCCTCGGCGCTCCGGGACTCGTCGGCCTCGATCTGGGCGATCGTCTTCGACAGTTCCATCACGCGGATCGGCAGGAGCTGGTCATTGGTGGATGCGACGAAGGGCGCCCATTCGAGGCCGGCAAGGACTTCCTTCTCGTGGGCCACGTCACCGGTCGACTGGTCGGTGCCGTAGGTCACGAAGAACTCCCTGATCTTGTCCTTGCTCTCCTGCGGCAGGTTGGTGTTCCACACGATCGGATCGGCCGGGATCAGCGGCGACTTCCAGATCACCTTGATCTTGGCGAAGGCGTCCGGATTGTTCTTCTCGATGAGGGCGAGGCTCTCGGTATTGTTCGCCGCCGCATCGACCTGGCCGTTGGCGACGGCCATGGCGTTGGTCTCGTGGTTGGCGTTGGTGACGTTCTTGAAGCACTCCTTCGGGTCGACGCCGTTGGCGGCGAAGACGAAGGTCATCGGGACGAGATAGCCGGAGGTCGAGTTCGGGTCACCGAGGCCGAAATTCAGCGACTGGTCGCAGGTCAGGAGATCCTCGACCTTCTCGAGCGGCGAGTCCTTCGGTGCGAGCACCAGCGACCAGTAGCCGGGATTGCCGGAGATATCGACGGTCTGGGCAAAGATCTCGCCATTGGCGCGATCGACGGCTTCCATGGCGGACTTGTTGCCGTACCAGGCGAGCTGCACCTTGTCGAAACGCATGCCCTCGATGACGCCGGCATAGTCGGACGCGAAGAAGGGCTTCACGGCGAGGCCGGTCTTCTCTTCCATGTCGGCGAGGAACGGCTCCCATTTCGGCCGCAGATTCTGCTGGCTCTCGGTGGAGATGATGCCGAAGGCGAGCTCGTCCTGAGCAAGGGCCGTGGTCGAGATGCCGGCGACCATCGTGGCGGCGGCGAGTGTGCGAAGAACCATGTTCATGGCGTTGTTCCCCTGTTGCGTTTGGCTGTCGTGGTGACTTCAGGCCGGCACGAGCGCCGGTGCGGTGACCGGCGCCTGCTTCGTTGCCCGGACGCGCCTGTCGGCGTCGACCGGCAGTGCGTCCGGCAGGACGAGCTCTTCCGAATCCGCGCCGTAGAGCTCGGTCAGAAAGGCGTTGGTCAGTGCGTGGGAGGGGCCGTCATAGACGACCTCGCCGCCGCGCAGCGCGATGGTGCGGGGGCAGTAGCGGCGGGCATATTCGACCTGATGCAGCGACACGACGGCGGTGATCCCGTCGGTGCGGTTGATCTCGGCGATCACGTCCATGACGCGGCGGGCCGAGGCCGGATCGAGCGAGGCGATCGGCTCGTCGGCAAGGATGACGCGGGATTTCTGCACGAGGCAGCGGGCGATGGCCGCGCGCTGCTGCTGGCCGCCGGACAGGGTGGAGGCGCGCTGCCAGGCGACTTCCGGAATGCCGACGCGGCCGAGCGCGGCGCGCGCCGCAAGTTTCTCATCGCGCGAGAACCAGCCGAGCGTGCCGCGCCAGCGCGGAATCCGGCCGAGATTGCCGAGGAGGACATTGGTGATGACCGGCAGCCGCGAGACGAGATTGAACTGCTGGAAGATGACGCCGATCTCGCGGCGCATGGCGCGCGCGCCGGCGCCGAGCCGGCCGTCGGACTGGATCGGTGCGCCGAACAGCGCGATGCTCGATCCGGTGCCGCGGTCGGCGCGTTCGAGGCCGGCAATATGGCGGATCAGCGTCGACTTGCCGGAACCGGACGCGCCGATCAGCGCGACCATTTCGCCTTCGGCAATGGTCAGGCTGACCTTGTCGAGCGCCTGCTTCAGGGCGAAGCGCTTGGACAGGTCTTTGATCGCTATGGCGCTCATGCGGGCTCCCGTCCAGCGTCTCGACGGGTGACTCTTAGGAGCGCTCCATGTGGGTGCGATGACGACTTTCTAAACGTTCGATGACAGCCGCTCGGCAGCATCGAAGCGCGGCGGATTATCCGCCGTGACGGTCGAGAAACGCCCGCGCGTCAAGGCTTTGGAAGTCGGCGAGGGCGGCGCGCAGCGTCTCGTGCGGCCAGTCCCACCACGCCAGCGCATCCATGCGCGCGCCGATCTCGGCGTCAAAACGCGGCCGGATCGGCCGGGCGGGAACGCCGCCGACGATCGTGTAAGCCGGCACGTCCTTCGAGACGACCGCGCCCGCGCCGATCGCGGCGCCGTTGCCGATGGTGACGCCGGGCAGGATCGTCGCGCCATGGCCGATCCAGACATCGTGGCCGATGACGACCCGGTGCGCGCGGCGCCAGTCGAAGAAGCCCGCTTCGTTCTCTTCACCGTCAAAATAATCACCGGCCCGGTAGGTGAAATGGTGCTGGGTGGCGCGCCATGTCGGGTGGTTGGTGGCGTTGATGCGGACGCAAGCGGCGATGTTCACGAACTTGCCGATCGCCGTGCACCAGATGCTGCCGTCTTCCATCACGTAGGAATAGTCGCCGAGGACGGTCTCGGTCAGGCGGCAGCGTTCGGCGATCTCGATGTAGCGCCCGAGAGCGCAATCCTCGATCTCGGCGCTGGGGTGGACCAGCGGCGATAGGGAGAGCTTCGGCATTCAGGCCGCCTTGCGGGCGGAGAAGGCGGAGACATCGATGATCCGCGTCGCGATCCGCTCGCGCACCGCCGCATCGTGGAAGATGCCGAGCACGGCGGTGCCCGCCGCGGTCTTGGCCTCGATCATCTCGCAGACCACGTCGCGGTTCTGCGCGTCGAGCGAGGCGGTCGGTTCGTCGAGCAGCAGCAGCGGGTGGTCGGTGATGAAGCCGCGGGCGATGTTCACCCGCTGCTTCTCGCCGCCGGAGAAGGTGGCGGGCGGCAGCTCGAACAGCGGCCCGGGCAGATTGAGGCGGGCCAGCAGAACGCGGGCCCGTTCGCGCGCCGCCTCGGGCGCCGTGCCACGGGCGACGAGCGGCTCAGCGACGACGTCGAGCGCCGGCACGCGCGGGATGGCGCGCAGGAACTGGCTGACATAGCCGATCGCGTCGCGGCGAAGGGCGATGATCCGGCGCGGGTCGCCGGTGGCGAGGTCCGTCTGGTTGCCAGTGGCCCCGTCGCGGATCACGATTTCGCCGGCATCGACGGCGTAATTTCCATAGACCATGCGCAGGATCGACGATTTGCCGACCCCCGAGGGGCCGCCCAGCACGACGCATTCGCCGGGCGCGACGGTGAAGGAGGCCGCCTCGACGACCGGCAGGCGAATGCCGCCGCGCAGATGCATGTTGAAGGACTTGGCGACGTCGCGGACCGTGAGGATCGGCTGGGAAGGCACGGACATGGCTCAGCTTTCCGGGATCGAGGCAACAAGGAGCTGGGTGTAGGCATGGTGCGGGTCGTCGAGGACCCGGTCGGTCAGGCCCTGTTCTATGACGCGGCCGGCCTTCATGACGATCATGCGCTGCGAGAGAAGCCGCGCCACGGCGAGGTCGTGGGTGACGATCACAACCGACAGGCCCATCTCGGCGACCAGCGAGCGGATCAGGTCGAGAAGCCGGGCCTGGACCGAAACGTCGAGCCCGCCGGTCGGCTCGTCCATGAAGACGAGGCGCGGTCGGGTGACGAGATTGCGGGCGATCTGCAGGCGCTGGCGCATGCCGCCGGAGAACGCGTCCGGGCGGTCGTCGATGCGGTCCGCAGCGATCTCCACGCGTCCCAGCCAGTCGGTGGCGCTCTCGCGAATGCCGCCATAATGGCGCTCGCCGACCGCCATCAGCCGTTCGCCGACATTGGCGCCGGCCGACACCCGCATCCGCAGGCCGTCGGCGGCATGCTGGTGGACGAAGCCCCAGTCGGTGCGCATCAGGAGGCGTCGTTCGGCCTCGCCGAGGCTGGCGAGATCGCGCAACGTGCCGTCGCGCATGGCGTAGGAGACGCTGCCCGACGTCGGGGCCATGCGCGCTGCGATGCAGTTCAGCAGTGTCGTCTTGCCGGAGCCGGACTCGCCGACGATGGCGACGACCTCGCCGGGCCACACGTCGAACGAAACGGCTTCGCAGCCGACCCGGGCGCCATAGCGGCGGGTGAGGTCGCGAACGGTGAGAAGCGGCGATGCCTGGTCCATCAATGTCATGCCTCGCCCTGCCTGGTCTCTTGCCGTAGAGCCGGTCCACCGTCGCCGGCATGGCCGGCCTCGCGCCGCGTTTCGCAATGGTCGGTGTCGGAACAGACGAACATCCGCCCGCCGCGGTCGTCGGTCACGACCTCGTCGAGATAGACGTTCTCGGCGCCGCAGAGCGCACAGGGGCGGTCGAAAGCCTGAACGGCGAAGGGGTGATCCTCGAAATCCAGCGACACGACGTCGGTGAAGGGCGGCAGGGCGTAGATCCGCTTCTCACGCCCGGCGCCGAAAAGCTGAAGGGCCGGCGAGCGGTGCATTTTCGGATTGTCGAATTTCGGGATCGGCGAGGGATCCATCACGTAGCGGCCCTCGACCTTCACCGGATAGGCATAGGTCGTGGCGATGTGGCCGTGGCGGGCGATGTCCTCGTAGAGCTTCACATGCATCAGCCCGTATTCTTCCAGCGCGTGCATCACCCGCGTTTCGGTTTCACGCGGTTCGAGAAACCGCAGGGGCTCGGGGATCGGAACCTGGAAGACGATGATCTGGCCGGCGGTGAGCGGCGTTTCGGGAATGCGGTGACGGGTCTGGACGATGGTCGCCTCGCTCGTCCGCGTCGTCGTGGCGACCTGCGCGGTCTTCTCGAAGAAGGCGCGGATCGACACGGCGTTGGTGGTGTCGTCGGCACCCTGGTCGATGACCTTCAGGACGTCGTTCGGCCCCAGGATTGACGCGGTCACCTGCACCCCGCCGGTGCCCCAGCCGTAGGGCATCGGCATTTCGCGGGAGGCGAAGGGGACCTGGTAGCCGGGGATCGCGATCGCCTTGAGGATCGCGCGGCGGATCATCCGCTTGGTCTGTTCATCGAGATAAGCGAAGTTGTAGGCGGGCAGGGCGGCGGTCATTCGGCGGCCTCCCGCGCGGCGGCTTCGTCGTCGCCGGTCTCTCCGTTGCCCTCATCGATGTCTCGTGCGGCGTGCTCCCGGCGCATGCGGCGCACCAGATCGAGCTCGGCCTGGAAGTCGACATAATGCGGCAGCTTCAGGTGCTCGACGAAGCCGGTGGCCTGGACATTGTCGGAATGGGCGATGACGAACTCCTCGTCCTGTGCGGGGGCGGTGCGTTCCTCGCCGAACTCGTCGGCCCTGAGCGCCCGGTCGACGAGGCTCATGGCCATTGCCTTGCGCTCGGACTGGCCGAAGACCAGTCCGTAGCCGCGGGTGAATTGCGGCGGCTGCTTGGCCGAGCCCCGGAACTGGTTGACCATCTGGCACTCGGTCATCCGGACCCGACCGATGGTCACCGGGAAGCCGACTTCGGGCATGTCCATCACGACATCGACGAGGCCGATGCGGATTTCGCCGACGAAGGGATGGGAGCGGGCAAAGCCGCGCTGGGTCGAATAGGCGAGCGACAGGAGGAAGCCCTCGTCGCCGCGCGCCAGTGCCTGCAGTCGCAGGTCGCGGCCGGCAGGAAATTCCATCGGCTCGCGGGTCAGGTCACCCGGCTTGCCGTCCGGCCCGTCGCCGTCCGGCTCGATCAGGCCGTCGGCGCCGAGAATGTCGGTCACCCGCGGACAGGCTTCGCCCGGCCAGTCGCGACGCGCGCCGGCCTCGACCGGCGCGTCGCCCACCATGTCCGGGTCGATCAGCCGATGGGTGTAGTCGAAGGTCGGGCCCAGCAACTGGCCGCCCGGCAGATCCTTGTAAGTTGCCGACACCCGGCGTTCGATCCGCATGTTCCCGGTCTCCAGCGGCTGCGAATTGCCGAAACGGGGAAGGGTGGTGCGATAGGCGCGGATCAGGAAGATCGCTTCGATCAGATCGCCCCGTGCCTGACGCACGGCCATCGCGGCGAGTTGCGGATCATAGAGCGAGCCCTCGGCCATCGCCCGGTCGACGGCGAGCGCCAGCTGACCGGCGATCTGCTCCAGTGTCAGTGCCGGGACGTCGCGGTTGCCGCGACGACGGTCGGCGAGAAGACGGTGGGCGCTGGCGATTGCGGCTTCGCCTCCCTTGGCGGCGACATACATCTCAGCGATCTCCGATCTGGGTGGTGCGCGGCAGGCCGAGGGCTTCGCTGCCGGAAACGAGCAGCATGTCGAGGCCGCGGGGATAAAGGCCGCGATTGTTGGCCCAATCCTCAAGGAAGAAGTCCGGCAGTCCGCACGGGCTGACGGAGGCGGTCGTCTCTATGCCGGGGCCGGTCAGCTGCAGCCGATCGCCGCCCCGAAGAGCCGGGAGGCAAAGGATCAGGGTCGCCGAACGATCGGGATAAGCCGCAGTGCCGGCGGAAAATTGCGACAGGGCTGGCAGCTTGGTCGGGTCGCAGACGAGGGCGAAGGCGGCAGCCTGCGGCTCGGGAACGATCGCCGCACCGGTGTGGAAGGCAAGCCATTCGGCGACACCGGCGCCGAGCGCCGCAGGGTCGAGCCAGAGGGGCGTGTCGTAGTCGGCCAGCGCGGCAAGGATCGCCCCCGCCGCAGGTGGGACAGGCGAAGGCGGCGCGGCCAACGCGCCAAGGTCGACGATCGTGCCCGGCCGGGCAAAGGCATTCATGATCGCGAAAAAGGCGGCCTGGGCATCGAAGACGGGGTCGGCGAAGCCACCTTCGAGGAATGTAGTGGTCATTGTGCCGCTCATCATTCGTCGCCCCGAACCATCGTGAAGAAGTCGACGCGCGTCGCCTCGGTTTCCTCGGCGGAGCGCCGGTCGGCCTCCTCCTGCTTCGTCAATGCGGGGCCGACGACCATGGCTTCGATCGCGGCTCGCCAGTCGTCGCGCTGCCAGCCGGCATCGAGTTGCGCGGCGAGGCGCGCGTGGTCGGCGTCGCGACCCATGATAATCGCGTGGCCGACTTCGCCCGAGGCGAGGCGCATGCTGGCGCGCGTGACGCTGGCCTCGCCGATATTGAACGGCGCGCCGCTGCCGCCGATCCGGCCCTGCAGCATGACAAGCCCGACCTCGGGGCCGCGCAGGCTGGTGACCGGCGCTTCGCCGGCGATCGCGTCCCAGGCCGCTGCGAGCGTGTGTGCATCGCTGGCTGCAAAGGCTTCCATGGCGCGGCGACGCGCGGGCCGGCTGGGATCGGAGGAGTGGTTGTCCGAGGAGGGCATGGCATTCTGTCCGTTGTGGTCTGATCTGATGGCGTCGGTCTGCTGAGACAGTCAGCGCGGGTCCCGACAGGACCCGCTTTGGCGGTGGCGGTCGTCAGGCCTGCGATGGCCGGCTCACTCGAACCGGGCACGCAGCCGGTCGGTGAAATATTCCATCACCAGCACGATCGCGAAGATCGCGAGGATGATCGCCGAGGCGTTGCGGTACTGGAAGAGGTCGAAGGCAACCTTCAGCTCCTGGCCAATGCCGCCGGCGCCGACGAGGCCGAGGACGACCGAGGAGCGGACCCCCTTTTCCAGCGCAAAGAGCGAGCTGTTGATCAGCGTCGGCATGATGCTCGGCAACGTCGCCCCGAAGAGGATGCTGACCCGCGAGGCGCCGATCGCCCGCAAGGCTTCCTGTGGCTTCTTGTCGGCCTCTTCCATGGCTTCGGCGAAGAACCGGCCGCAGAAGCCGATCGTGTCGACAACGATCGTCATGGTGCCGGCAATTGCGCCGAGCCCGACGGTCGAGACGAAAACCAGTGCCCAGACGAGATCCGGGATGGTCCGAAACAGCGAGATGATGCCCCGTGGCAGCTGCCGGAACGCCCCGAGCGGGGAGATGCCGCGCGCTGCGAGCCAGCCGATCGGCAGGCTGATGACGACGCCGATGACCGTGCCGACGAGCGCGATCTGCAGGGTTTCGAGAATGCGCCAGCCCATGCGCTGGAGGAACGTCGGTTCCAGGTTGGGCGGCAGCATGCGGCCGATCAGCTCGACCATCTGCGGCGCCCCGGCGGCGAGCCGCTCGGGCGACGGGGCGACCTGGCCGAGCGAGACCAGGAAGACCGCTGCAAATGCGACGAGCAGCGTGAAGCTGATCGGCGAGATCGAGGGCAGACGCGAGGGCGCGCGCATCCGAGCCGGCGCGTCACCCATTGAAGACGTCTTCCATCTGCTGCCGGTCGACCATCGGTGTTGGGAGATCGAAATGCACCCGGCCGGCCTTCAAGGCGATGATCCGGTCCGAATAGTGCATCGCATGCTCCATATCGTGCGTCGTGTAGACCAGCGTGATGCCGTGCTCGGAGGCGAGGTCGGAGAAGATCGTCATGATCTCGCGACCGACCCAGGGGTCGAGGCTCGCGGCGGGCTCGTCGGCGATCAGCAGCTTCGGCTTTCTGATCAGCGCGCGCGCAATGGCGATGCGCTGGGCCTGGCCGCCGGAAAGCTGGTCGGCGCGGGCGCAGGCCTTGTCGGCAAGGCGCACGTCGGCCAGCACCTGCATCGCTTCCTCGCGCCAGTCCTCGCGGGCGAGGGCGTGATGCCAGGCGCGCCATCCACCGGGCAGGCCGAGCTTGCCCTGGACGACGTTGGTGAGCACCGACTGGCGCCCGACCAGTCCGTGGTTCTGGAAGACGAAACCGATCTGCCGCCGAAGGCGCTGCAATTGCGCGCCGCTCGGGGCCGACCGGAAGGTCTCGCCCAAGGTCATGATCTCGCCGTCGCTGAGCGGCAGCAGGCCGACGAGGCATTTGAGCAGCGTCGACTTGCCGGCGCCGTTCGAGCCGATCAGCGCGACACGCTGATCGCTCCTGATGTCGATCTTCACGCCGGCGAAGACATGGCGGCCGTTGGCGTAGGCTTTGCCGAGATCACGGGTGCTGATGATCGTTGCCCCCGGCGCCGTGGCCGGTGGGACATCCAATCGTTCCGGCTCCCCGCGAGGGGGAGCCGACAGGGCTGCGTGAAACGGACCGGCCTTCGCGGCCGCCGTCTGGTCCAGAAGAACGCTCATTCGACGAAGGCGGTGAAGGTGTCGACGCCGATGGTGCGATACATCGAGCGCACATAGTCGTACTCGCTGTCGTCGATGTCGGTCAGGAAGGTGCCGCCCTTGAACTTCTGATTGTCCTCGCCCTTGAGGACGGCGTTCATCAGTTCGTTGCCGTTCTCGAGAAAGGCGTCGCGGATCGTCTCGTAGACGTCTTCGGGAATGTCCTTGCGGGCAACGAGGATGTCATTGGGCAGATCGCGGCCGCGGGCGACGACGGCAAAGGCCTTGTCGGGGAAGGCGGCCCGGATCGAGTTGAGATGGTCGAAATTGAGCCCCATCGCGGCGATGTCGCCGCGGATCAGGGCCTCGGCCGCAACGTTGCGCGAAATGATCACCGGCTCGTAGTCGACGCCGTAGTTCACGCCCTGGTCTGCGAGCGCCTGGGCGGGTCCCAGATGCTGCGAGGTCGAGCCGACCGAACCGAAGGCGATCTTCTTGCCCTTCAGGTCCTCGATGGTGCGGATCGGCCCGTCGGCGAGAACGGCGAGCTGGGCAAAATAGTCCGGGCGCTGCCAGGCGACCACGATGCGCGGATCGCTCAGCTCCTTCATCACCACGTATTCGGCGGGGCCGGTCAGGACCAGCTCGACCTGTCCGGCGTTCAGCGCCTCGACGGCCGCCGTGCGCGAGCTGACGGAAATGAGTTCGATATCGAGGCCGGTCTCGGCTTCGAGCGCTTCCTGGAAACCTCCGAACTCCTGCTGCAGGGCTTCGAGCCCCTCGATGTCGGTGACAGCGAAGCGGACGGGTCCGGCGATGGCCGTCACCGAAGTGACGACCGAGGCGGCGAGAGCAAAAACCAGCGAACGAAGCATTCTGTTTGTCCTTCTGTATAGACAGGGCAGCGGGTTCGCAGCTACCTGTATAGACAGCAGGTGACGCATGAATGACAAAAGCACGAGGGGCCGAGATGGCGTGGCTGATCGAGAACGCAACGACGCTGGCCGGCGACAGCTGGCATGAGCGAGGGCTGCACGTCGCGGGCGAGCACATCGTCGACCGGGCCGAGCGTCCGCGGCGACTGAATGCCGAAGGGCTGCTGGTGCTGCCCGGCATCGTCGACATCCATGGCGACGCCTTCGAGCGGCAGATCATGCCGCGGCCCGGCGTGCGCTTCGATGTCGGTCTGGCGCTGCGCGACACCGATCGCCAGCTCGTTGGCAACGGCATCACCACGGCGTTTCACGGCGTGACGATCTCCTGGGAGCCGGGGCTCCGCTCGCTCGATGCGGCGCGCAGCTTCATCGGATCGCTCCAGGCCCTGCGCTCGCAACTGAACTGCGACACGCGGCTGCATCTGCGCTGGGAAACATTCGCGCTCGATGCGGTCTCCGAGGTGACCGAGTGGTTGTCGCTGGAGCCGTCGCCGATCCTCGCCTTCAACGACCACACGACCGGCTCGGTGCTGAAGGGGACTATTGCACGCAAGATCGGCCAGATGGCCGAGCGCTCCGGCCTGTCGCGCGAGGACTACATGGCGCTGCTCGACGCCGTGTGGGCGCGGCGTGACGACGTGCCGGGCGCCATCGCCGATCTCGCGGCGGCAGCAAAGGCCGGGGGCAATGTCCTGCTGGCGCATGACGAGGCGACGCCCGAGGAGCGCGCCCGGTTCCGGGCGCTCGGCGCGCGCTCCTGCGAGTTTCCGCTGAATGCCGAGACCGCCGCGGCGGCCCGCGCCGGCGGGGAGGACGTCATTCTCGGCGCGCCGAATGTCGTGCGCGGCGGCAGCCACAACAAGGCGATGGATGCGCGCGAAGCGGTCGAAGCAGGCCATTGCACGGTGCTGACCAGCGACTACCACTATCCGTCTCCGCTGCATGCGGCCTTCGCTCTGGCCGATGGCGACGTGGACGCGCTGGCGCGTTACTGGCCGCTTGTCTCCGCCAACGCTGCGCGCGCCGCGGGTCTGCACGATCGCGGCAGTCTGACGAATGGCAAACGGGCGGATCTCATCCTGGTCGACATGGCTGACATGCGGCATCCGGAAATCGTTGCGACGATGGTCGGCGGGCGCATCGTGTACGCACGGCGGGCACTGGAAGAGTCGCCTTTGGCGGCACCGGTCCAGGCGACCCCCGAGATGGCGGCGGGGTAGGACCCATGAGCAGCATCGCCTCGCAGAAGCTTGCAAACGACGCCGCGACGCCGGATTTCGGCGATCTGGTTTTACGGCCGCGCAGCGACATGCCGATCTGGCAGCAGATCCACGATTATGTCCTGGCGCTTGTCGAGGATGGGCGGCTGCGCCCGGGCAGCCAGTTGCCGGGCGAGGTCCATCTGGCCGAGAAATTCGGCGTCACCCGCATCACGCTCCGCCAGGCGCTGCTGCAATTGCAGCAGGAAGGGCATCTTACCTCACGAAAGGGCGTCGGGGTGTTCGTGCGCAGCCCGCCCTCGGTGCTGTCGGTGCGCGACGGCAGTCGCTTCTTCGACAGCTTGCGCTCCGACGGCAAACTGGTCGAGACGCGCACGCTGGTGCTGGTCGAAGAGGAGGCCGACGCGGCAGCCGCCGCGCAGTTGCATCTGCCGGTCGGCGCTCCGGTCATCCGGCTGCGCCGCGTGCGCTCGGCCGATGGGCAGCCGATCCACGCCAGCACCAAGATCCTGCCCGCGAGGCTCCTGCCGGACTTCGCCGCCGTCTATGCGCGGCGGCAATCGGTCACCGATGTGTTCGTCGCACATGGCATCGGCAAGTATCGACGGATCGAGACGCGGATCAGCGGAGGCTTCGCCACCGCCGAGGAGGCGAGCCAGCTGGAGCTCACGCCCAGCACGCCGGTCTTCCGCACCAGTGCCGTCAATGGCGACGCGGCGGGGAACCGGATCGAATGGGGCACCGGCTGCTGGCTGCTCACGTCGGTCGATTTCGTTTTCTGAGCGCCGCAGGAGCCGAGCCTACCGGCGACGAATCCCATGCTGTCCTGCCGAAGGTGATCGGGGCCTTTCGCGTCATGGCCGAAGCCCTGCGCGCCGGCGCCGAACGAGGGCGGCATCCGGCTTGGCGCGGACCTTGAGAGGCACTCACAACGCTAAGTCGGCTTCTGGTGGACGCTTCACGGCGTCGATAAGACTGGGCCGAGAATGGGACGGCAGCTCTCCGCGTGCAACGCCCCAATGCTGCCAGTCCGCTTTCGGCCCCGTTCCGTTAGTCAAAAATGGCGCCGAGACTTGACCGACCGCGTGAAGTCGGCCCATCAGTTCGCGCCGAATGCAGATAGTGCCACAGCACAAAGCCGCACCGTGTTCTGCGCAATAGGAGCTGTGAGATGGCGCGAAAAATTCGGGACGCAAGTTGGCTTGAGAACCAGACAGCCGATGCCGAGCCTCCGGAACCGTGCTGGCTATGCGGCCGATTGCTGGGTGAGACCGTGGATCGCTTCCACCCGATCCCCAAAAGCCGGGGTGGCCGAGACACCGTTCCTGTCCATCCCATCTGCCGGGAGACCATCGACGCCAATTTCACGGCGAGCGAACTGGTCCGCCACGCAGAAAGCGGGACGCCCCTTACGGACAATCAGACGGTCGCGCGCTTCGTAAAATGGGTCGCCAAGAAGCCTGCTGACTTCCATTCTGCGACCAAATAGGGCTGTCAGTCGAACGTCGGCTTCGTCACCTCTTCTCCCGGAGAGCTGCCGGGCTGCAACCGGCCCATTCTAAATTAGCGATCATCAGCACGCGTCGACGAGAGCCTCCAGATCGTCAGTTGCGTTGGGAGGCCCACGCCAAGCGCGGTGTGCCTCTCCGGTGATCGCGCATCCGCGCGCATGCGCAATGGTGCTGGCAAACCGTGCGCGCTCCGCAAACACCCGGCCGACACCGATCAGGATCGGACGGTCGACGCCGATCCTGGCGACGATGGCGCCGAGATCGGCGAGCGTGCCGGCGGCGCGGGTCTCGTCGTCGCGCGACAGGTTGGCGGCGACGGCGACCGGGGTCGTGGCCGGCAGGCCGTGATGGATCAGCCGCTCGGCGATCTTCGCCGCCATCCGGCCGCCCATGTAGAAGACGGTGGTGGCGTGATCATCGGCCAGCGCATGCCAGTCGAGGTCCTCCGGCAGGCCGCCCTTCTTGGAATGGCCGGTGACGAAGCGCAGCTGCTGGGCCCGGTCGCGATGGGTCAGCGACACGCCGAAGCTCGCCGCCAGCGCCGAAGCGGCGGTGATGCCCGGCACGATGGCGACCGGAACGTTCTCGCGCGCCAGCTCGTCCAGCTCCTCGCCGGCTCGGCCGAACACCGACACGTCGCCGGATTTCAGCCGCACCACGTGCTTGCCGGCCTTGGCGAAGCTGACCATCATGGCGTTGATGTCTTCCTGGCGGCAGCTGTCGCGGGCGGCACGCTTGCCGACCAGCATGCGCCGTGCCTCGCGACGGGCAAGTTCCAGAATCTCGTCCGAGACGAGGTCGTCGAACAGGATCACATCGGCTGCCTGCAGGGCACGGACCGCCTTCAGCGTCAGGAGTTCGGCCTCGCCGGGACCGGCCCCGACCAGGGTCACGCGGCCGCCGGCCTCGGGCGAGCGGGCCAGATCGTCGATGAAGCCGCCGGCCGCCGCCTCGGCCGCGGCATCCGGCAACTTCGTGGTGAAGGCACTGTCGGCAAAGCGCTCCCAGAAGGCACGGCGCAGGGGTCCCGGCGCCAGTCGCTCCATCACCGCGCCCCGCACCCTGGCGGCCAAGGCCGCCCACTGGCTGAGCGCCGGCGGCAGCAGGGTCTCGATGCGGCGGCGGATCGCCTGGCCGAGGATCGGGGCGGCGCCGTCGGTGGAAATGCCGATGACCACCGGCGAACGGTTGACGATCGTGCCGAAGCGGAAGTCGCAATAGGACGGCTTGTCGACGACGTTGACCGGCACGCCGGCCGCCCGCGCGGCGCAGGCGAAAGCCTGGCCCTCGGCGAGGCTCTCGGTATCGCCGACGGCGATCGCCGCTCCCGCGAAGACATCCGTCGCCCAGGGCCGGTCGTGATGAACGATCACGCTGGATTCCGGCGGCACGGCGAGAAGCTCGGCCATCTCCCCATCGATCCCGTCGGCCGGGACATAGAGATCGACATGGGCGCCCGCCGAGGCCAGGAGCTCGGCCTTCCATGCAGCCCCCGGTCCGCCGCCGGCCATGACCACGCGCTTGCCCGCCAGATCGAAGAACACCGGCAGGCTCGCCAGCGGACCCATGCGCTGCGAGCGCTGCGGAAGCTGTTCGGTGTCGTTCACGGCGAGGGGCGGCTTACGCCGTGTTCGCGAGCCGTGCATCATCGATGATCCCTTTGATCTCGCTGCGGCAGGAGCCGCAATTGGTTCCTGCCTTCAACGCCGCGCCGACGGCCTCGACAGTGATTGCCCGGCCGGTGGTCACCGCCGCCGCGATCTCGTTGACGCCGACGCTGAAGCAGGAGCAGACGATCGCACCGGGGTCCGGGCGGTCGGCTCCCCCGCGCCCGGCGAGCAGCCGGAAGCGGTCGCTGACAGCGTTGTGCGCGTCGCCCAACTGCCCCGCGGCCCAGACGCGCGACACGGCGACGGGATCGCGCGCAATCCACAGCGCGCCGACCAGTGCTTCGCCGTCGAAGGCGGCAAAGCGATGCGCACCGGTCGTCGTGTCGTGGAACGCCAGCATCTGCGCCCTGTCCGGCGCCTCGAGCAACGCCGTGGCGAAAGCGCTCGGGTCGGCCAGCGGCGCCAGGCCGGCCAATTCCATGCGCCAGCCGGCCTCGGCCCGCGCCAGCGCGAAATAGTCGAGGCCGTGCGGATCGGGCCGCGACCGCGTGACGGCAAAGCCGAACCAGACGGCTGGGAACGGCGCGATCGACACCTCGGTGCCCTTGAGACCCGGCTGGCCGGAGACCGGATCGACGGCGGGTGCGACCACGGCGTCGGTGCGACCGCTGCCCGAGAACTCGTCGCTCCAGTGCATCGGCACGAAGACCGAGCCGCGCGATTGCCGGTCCGTGGTGCGGCAACGCACGATCGCCGCGCCGAAGCCGGATCGCACGGTGACGAGGCTGGCTTCCGCAATCCCCTGCGCTGCGGCGTCCGCCGGATGGACGTCGACGAAGGGTTCTGCGACATGGGCCGAAAGCCGGGCCGAGCGGCCGGTGCGGGTCATCGTGTGCCAATGGTCGCGCACACGCCCGGTGTTGAGCAGGAACCGGCCCTTGTCCGTCCGGCGACGGGGGCCGACATCGACTGCCACGAAGCGGGCGCGCCCGTCCGGGTGGTAGAAGTGTCCGTCGCCGAAGAAGCGGTTGCCGTCCTTCGCCGAAGCCGCACCTGCTTCGGCCGGGGCGTCGCCGGAATCGGATGGGGAGACGACGCGGGGCTGCGGCCACTGAACCGGCTCCAGGGCGTCGTAGCCGCACTGGTCGAGCCCGGCGAGCGCGCCGATGTCGAAGTCGCGCGCTCCGGCGTTGCCATGGGCCGAGAGCCGTGCGTGTTCGTCGAAGACGTCCGCCACGCTGGCGTGGGAAAAGCCGTCGGCGAAGCCCATGCGGCGGGCGACGTCCGCGATGATCGCCCAGTCGGGCCGGGCCTCGCCGGGCAGCGGCAGGAAGGGACGTTGGCGCGAGATCCGTCGCTCGGAATTGGTGACCGTTCCGTCCTTCTCGCCCCAGGCCGCAGCGGGCAGGGCGACATCGGCGAAGGGCAGGGTGTCGTTGCGTGCAACGACATCGGAGACGACGACGAAGGGGCAGGCGGCGAGGGCCGCCTTCACGGAATCGGCGTCGGGCATCGAGACGACGGGATTGGTGCCGATGATCCAGAGCGCCCTGATCCGGCCGTCGGCCACGGCGCGGAACATGTCGACCGCCTTCAGGCCGGCGCGGTCGGGCATCGCCGGGGCGTCCCAGAAGTCCCGCACCAGGGAGCGATGCGCCGGGTCCTCGATCGCCATGTGCGCCGCGAGCATGTTGGCCATGCCGCCGACCTCGCGCCCGCCCATGGCATTGGGCTGGCCGGTCACCGAGAAGGGGCCCATGCCGGGCCGTCCGATGCGGCCGGTCGCCAGATGGCAGTTGATGATCGCGTTGACCTTGTCGGTGCCCGTCACCGACTGGTTGACGCCCTGGCTGTAGACCGTGACGACCTTTTCGGTCCTGGCGAAGAGTTCGTAGAAGGCCTGGATCTGGCGGCTGTCGAGGCCGGTGGCCTCCGCGACATGCGGCAGCCGCATCCCACGGGCCCGGCGCAGCGCCTCGACGAAGCCGTCGGTATGCCGGGCCACATAGTCGCAATGGATCGCACCGGCCTCGGCGAGGAACGGCAGCAATCCGGCAAAGAGCGCCGTGTCGCCATCGGCAGCGATCGGCAGATGCAGATCGGCGAGATCGGCGCTCGCCGTACGGCGCGGATCGACAAGCACGACCTTCATCTGCGGGCGCGCGGCCCTGGCCGCGGCGATCCGCTGGTAGAGCACCGGATGGCACCAGGCGAGGTTCGAGCCGACGAGGACGATCAGATCGGCCTGTTCCAGATCCTCATAGGTGCCCGGCACCGTGTCGGAGCCGAAGGCCCGGCGATGGCCGGCGACCGAGGAGGCCATGCACAGCCGGGAATTGGTATCGATGTTCGCCGAGCCGATGAAGCCCTTCATCAGCTTGTTGGCGAGGTAGTAATCCTCGGTCAGCAACTGGCCGGAGACGTAGAAGGCAACGGAGTCACGGCCGTGTTCGGCGATGGTGGCGGTGAAGCGTTCGGCAACAAGCGAAAGCGCGTCGTCCCAGGTCGCACGTGCGCCGGCGATGGTGGGGAACAGCAGCCGTTCCTCCAGCCCCAGTGTCTCGCCGAGGACCGAGCCCTTGGAGCAGAGGCGGCCGAAATTCGCCGGATGCGCGGGGTCGCCGGCGATCGCCACGCTGCCACCCGGACGCGGAGTTGCCAGGACTCCGCAGCCAACGCCGCAATAGGGGCATGTGGTCCGGATGGTGGTGTCGGCCGGTCGTTCGTCCATCGCGCGGGTCCCGGCTATTCGGCGGCGAGGACGAGGGCGGGTTCGTCCAGCGACAGTTCGATGGCGCCGGTCGGCGGGTCGACCCGCACGGCGAAGACCCGCACCCGACCTTCGTCGGGCCCGGCGGCGATCCCGCTCTCCAGCGAGAACACCATGTTGTGCAGCGGGCAGGTGACCGAGGCGTCGTGGACGATGCCCTGGCTGAGCGGCCCGCCCTTGTGCGGACAGCGGTCCTCTGTGGCGAAGATGCCGTCATTGGCGGTCCGGAACACCGCGACGCGCCCGAACGGGGTGAGCACGCAGCGCGCGCCGCGGCGGGGAATGTCGGTAACCGCACCGATGCGATGCCAGCCGGTCATTCCGCAGCCTCCAGGGTGAGATCGGCCATCGGGCGGAACTCGTGGCTGGCGCGCGCGCCCGAGGCCCGCTCCGACCAGGGGTCGGTCTGGCTGAAGGTCTGGCTGTGGACGAAGGCTTCGTAATAGCCGCGTCGCCGCGCAGGATCCTCGACGATGACGGCGCGGATCGAGTCCATGCCGACCCGCTTCAGCCATTTGTACATGCGCTCCAGGTAATGACCCTGCTCACGGTAGAGCTGGACGAGGGCGACGATCATCTCCAGCGCCTCGTCCTCGGTCTTCACCTGGGTGAGGATTTCCGTGCCCTTGATGTCGAGCCCCGCCGCACCGGCGAACTGGATCTCGTAGCCGGCGTCGGTGCAGATCACGCCGACATCCTTGCAAGTCGCCTCGGCGCAGTTCCGGGGGCAGCCAGACACCGCCATCTTTACCTTGGCGGGCGTCCAGGAGCCCCACATGAACTTCTCGATCCTGACGCCGAGGCCGGTGGAATCCTGCGTGCCGAAGCGGCACCAGTCGGTGCCGACGCAGGTCTTCACGGTGCGCAGGCCCTTGGCATAGGCGGCGCCGGAGACCATGCCGGCGGCGTTCAGATCGGCCCAGACCGCGGGCAGATCCTCCTTCCTCACGCCGAGGAGGTCGATGCGCTGGCCGCCAGTGCACTTGACGGTCGGGATGGCGAACTTGTCTGCGACGTCGGCGATCGCCCGCAATTCGTTGGCCGAGGTGATGCCGCCCCACATGCGCGGCACGACCGAATAGGTGCCGTCCTTCTGGATGTTGGCATGGACCCGCTCGTTGATGAAGCGGGACTGCTTGTCGTCGACATAGTCGCCCGGCCAGTCGGCGATCAGATAGTAGTTGAGCGCCGGCCGGCACTTCGCGCAGCCGCAGGAGGTCTTCCACTCCAGCTCCTGCATGACTTCCGGGATCGACTTCAACGCCTTGGCGCGGATCAGCCGCCGCACGTCGCCATGGCCGAGATCGGTGCAGGGGCACATCGGCTTGACGGCCGCGGGATTGAAGGCGGCGCCCAGGGTCAGCGCCATCAGCTGCTCCACGAGCCCGGTGCAGGAGCCGCAGGAGGCGGAGGCCTTGGTGTGGGCCCGCACCTCGTCGAGGCTGGTCAGCCCGCCCGCGGCAACCGCGCCGGTGATCTTTGATTTGCATACGCCGTTGCAGCCGCAGATTTCCGCATCATCCGGCAAGGCTGCAACGGCCGCCATAGGGTCCAGGGGGGCACCCCCCTGGAAGGACTGGCCGAAGATCAGGGTTTCGCGCATGTCCGATACCGGCGCGCCGTCGCGAATGAGGTCGAAGAACCAGTTGCTGTCGGCGGTATCCCCGTACATCACGGCGCCGACGAGCCGGTCGTCCTCGATCACGAGGCGCCTGTAGACACCCTGCGCCGGATCGCGAAGGACGATCTCCTCGCGTTTCTCGCCCTCGGCAAAGTCGCCGGCGCTGAAGAGGTCGCATCCCGTGACCTTGAGCTTGGTTGACAATTCCCTGACCGCAAAAGCGTCCGGCTGGCCGAGCAGCGACTTCGCCAGCACCCTGGCCTGATCGTAGAGCGGGGCGACGAGGCCGAAGAGCGTGCCGTCGAACTCCACGCATTCGCCGACGGCGTAGATGTCGGGGTCCGACGTCTGCATCTGGGCGTTCACGACGATCGCGCGGCCGACGTCGAGACCCGCATCCCTGGCGATCTGCGCCGCCGGGCGGATGCCGACCGCCATG
Organism: Aurantimonas litoralis; assembly: GCF_026153195.1. Lineage (NCBI taxonomy): Bacteria > Pseudomonadati > Pseudomonadota > Alphaproteobacteria > Hyphomicrobiales > Aurantimonadaceae > Aurantimonas > Aurantimonas litoralis. The sequence continues at coordinate 122,948 of NZ_JAPFBM010000011.1, forward strand.
ACCACCAGATCCGCCTTCAGGGTCGTCCCGTCCGCCAGTTCGACGCCTTCGACACGGTTCGTGCCGAGTATCTTCTGGGTCGAGGCCCGCGTCATCACCGTGATGCCGCGCTTTTCCAGGTCCTTGCGCAGGAGATAGCCGGCCGCCTCGTCGAGCTGGCGCTCCATCAGGTGACCCGACAGATGCAGGACGGTGACCTCCATGCCGCGCAGCCGCAGCCCGGCCGCCGCTTCCAGGCCGAGAAGGCCGCCGCCGATGACGACGGCATGGCTGCCGGGCGTGCCGGACGCCTCGATCATGGCGTGGGTGTCGTCGAAATCGCGGTAGGTGATGACCCCGGGCAGGTCCCGGCCTTCCACCGGCACGATGAACGGGACCGAGCCAGTGGCGATGATCAGCTTATCGTAGGGCACCTCGCCCTTCGCGCCGGTGACGATCTTGCGCTCCCGGTCGATCGCGACGACCTTCTCGCCGAAGCGGCAGGTCACGTCGTGCGCGCCGTACCACTCCTCGTCATGGGTGACGATCTCGTCATAGCTCTTCTCGCCGGACAGGACCGGCGACAGCATGATGCGGTTGTAGTTGCCGCGCGGTTCCGCATTGAACAGCGTGACCGCGTAGGCGTCCCGATCGGCCTCGAACAGGGTCTCGAGCACCCGGCCGGACGCCATGCCGGCACCGATGACGACCAGTTTTCGCATGAACGTTCCTTTCAGTAGTACCAGGCGACGACGTGGCTGATCGTTCCGTCGCGATAGATCGGAACAGCCACCATCGATGCGTAGCCGGCGGTCAGAGCGGGATTGTCGTGCTTGACGGCGGGGATGCCGGTGCCCAGCACCTCGCCGATCGGTCCCTGCCAGGCCGCCACGCGCCGCTCGGTCTCGTCGTCCCAGAGCGGTCCCTCGCGCTGGCAGATGCCGTCGGCGAGGATCGCTTCCCTGGCGCCGGTCGTTCCGGCGGCGCGCACATTCCACAGCTCGAACCGTTGGGCGATTGGCGTGCCGCGGGCCGAAAGCAGCGTCAGGACATAGGTCCGGTCCCCCGGCACGGTGATCGGCAGGCCAAGACCGGTGGTCAGGCCGGCCCTGCCGGCGCTTTCGGCGCGGATGAAGCGGTAGCCCGAGCCGAGATCGCGCATCAGCATCGGCGCGTTCGCCGCCCAGACGCCGCCGGGCAGGCCCTGTCCGCGGGGGAAATGCGTATGCTGCGAGACCCATTCGAAGTGCCGCGCCGCGCCGTAATAGCCGTCGTCCAGCATCAGGAGACCGTCGCTCTCGCGCCAGACCTCGATAGCACCGGTGCGCGATTCGTCATCGGCGCACAGCACGACGATGACGGCCTTCAGGGCGCTTCCGGCGAAGATCGGCACGGCCACCGCGCAGGTCAGTCCCGCCGCCCTCGCGGCTTCGGCGCGCTGGAAATAGGAGCCGTCGAACTGCTTCAGCACCACCGGGCGGGCCTCGTCCCAGGCTCGGCCGGGCAGGCCTTCGCCCCTGGAGAAGCTTTGTTTCGCCGAAACGGCGGCGAAGGCGTCCAGGGAACCATAATTGCCGCTCGACCAGACCAGGCGGTCGCCGTCGGGGACCCATACTTCCGTCACCTCGATAAAGGCGCGGGTGGCGACTTCGGGCGCGATCACGCTCATGCCGCTTCCCTTTCCGCGCCGGCGGCCTTGTCGTCGGCGGTCGTCTCGGCGCTGGCCGCCTGTGCGCCGGGGCCACCCTTTTCGTACTCTTCCAGGAAGCTCAGGAGCTGTTCGCGATAGAGGTAGTAATCAGGATGCTCGAGCAGCGCCTTGCGGGTGCGCGGGCGCGGCAGGTCGACCTTCATGATCTTGCCGATCCGGGCCATCGGGCCGTTGGTCATCATCACGACCCGGTCGGCGAGGAGGATCGCCTCGTCGACGTCGTGGGTGACGCAGACGGTGGTCACCTGGGTCCGCTTCCAGACATCCATCAGGACGTCCTGGAGCTCCCAGCGGGTCAGTGAATCGAGCATGCCGAACGGCTCGTCGAGAAGCAGCAGTTTCGGCGACAGGGCGAAGGCTCGGGCGATGCCGACCCGCTGCTTCATGCCGTTGGACAGGTCTTCGGCCCGTCGGTGCATGGAATCGCCGAGCCCGACGCGGTGGAGATAATGTTCGACAACATCGCGGCGTTCGGCCGGCGTCGCGTCGGGATAGACCCTGTCGACGCCGAGAGCGACGTTCTCCCGGGCCGTCAGCCAGGGCATCAGGGATGGCGACTGGAAGACCACCGCGCGTTCGGGGCCGGCCCCGCTGACCTCGCGGCCATCGAGGATAATGCCTCCCGACGAGATGTCGTTGAGGCCGGCGGCCATGGACAGGACCGTCGACTTGCCGCAGCCCGAATGGCCGATCAGCGAGACGAACTCGCCCTTTTCCATCTTCATGTCGAAGCCGTCGACGACGGTCAGCGGCCCCTTCGGCGTCGGATAGGTCTTGGTGACCTCGAAGAACTCGACATAGCCGCGCCCGATGGCGGACTGCGCTGCGCGGCGATAGGCGGCCGGAAGCTCCGGCACCGGTCCCTTCGTCGTCTTCTGGGTGATCGGGACGACGTTGGGCAGGCAGACCGCTGCATCCGTGTCGGCGGAGGCATGGCGCCCCCGATCCATCAGATAGCCGGTGATCTCGCGCCGCAGGCGCTTGAACTCGTCATTGGCATTCATTGCCGAGCGGTCGCGCGGGCGCGGCAGCTCGACCGGAAAGGACGGGCCGAGACTGGCCTTCGGGCCAGGATCGAGGGGAATGATCCGGTCGGCGAGCAGGATCGCCTCGTCGACATCGTTGGTGATCAGGATGATGGTCTTCTTCTCGACCTGGCTGATCGCGGCGAATTCGTCCTGCAGCTTGGCGCGGGTCAGGGCGTCGAGCGCCGACAGCGGTTCGTCGAGCAGCAGAATCTCCGGGCTCATGGCGAGAGCCCGCGCCACCGAGACGCGCTGGCGCATCCCGCCGGAGAGCTCCGCCGGCTTGCGGTCGACGGCGTGTGCGAGACCGACCATCTCGATGTATCGGTCGACACGCGCCTTGCGGGAGGCCTTCGTCTCGCGGGCGAAAACGGTGTCGACCGCGAGCGCGACATTGCCGCGGACCGTGAGCCACGGCATCAGCGAATAGGACTGGAAGACCAGCCCGCGCTCCGGTCCGGGTCCCGTCACCTGGGCGCCCTTCATCAAAACCTGACCGGCATCGGGCCGGATCAGCCCTGCCAGCAGCGAGATCAGCGTGGTCTTGCCGGAACCGGAAAATCCGACGATCGCGACGAACTCGCCTTCCGCGACCTTGAGGTCGATGCCGTCGAGGATTTCGGCGCGGGCCGGGCCCTCGCCATAGGCCTTCGAGACATTCGCCAGTTCGATCATCGGGGAAGTGGCCATGGTCATGTCCTTTCGCGCCCGGGAAGGCCGTCTCAGCGGTTCGACGTGAAGGTGAAGGCGGTTTGCAGGGCAGCCATGATCCGGTCGAGCATGAAGCCGACAATGCCGATGGTGATCACCGCGACGATGATCCGGGCCAGCGAATCCGACGAGCCGTTCTGGAACTCGTCCCACACGAACTTTCCGAGGCCGGGGTTCTGGGCCAGCATCTCGGCGGCGATCAGCACCATCCAGCCGACGCCGAGCGACAGGCGCAGCCCGGTGAAGATCAGCGGCATGGCCGAGGGCAGGACCAGCTTGGTGATGGTCTTGTGCGTCGGCAGCTGCAGCACCTTGCCGACATTGACGAGATCCTTGTCGATCGAGGCGACGCCAAGCGCCGTGTTGATCAGGGTCGGCCAGAGCGAGCAGAGGGTGACCGTGATCGCCGAGACCACCATCGACTTCGGTACGGCGTCGGAGGCGTTCACGTAGAGAGCCGAGACGATCATCGTGACGATCGGCAGCCAGGCCAGCGGCGACACCGGCTTGAAGACCTGGATCAGCGGATTGAGCGCGCCGTTGATTGTCGCGGACAAGCCGCAGGCGATGCCGACCGGAATGGCGATGATGGTGGCGAGCACGAAGCCGAGAAACACGGTCTTGAGGCTGGTCAGGATCTGTTCCGGATAGGTCGGAGCGCCCGTGTAGCTGCGGGTCTTCACGCGGTCCGCCATGCCCTGTTCGACCAGCTTGGCGTTGCGCGCCTCCTGGCGCTCGTAGAACGCCACCCGGTCCTGCCGCCCGCGCTGATAGTCGTCATAGAGCGAGCCGACCTGCTGCCAGACCTGGACCGGCCCGGGCACCGTGCCCAATGATGTCTGGACCTGCGGGGCGAGGGCGGCCCAGGCGGCGAGAAAGGCGACGATGCCGATCAGCGGCACGATCAGGCTCTGCCACAAGGCGCGCAGATTGCTGCGGGCATCGTCTCCCGCAGCGATCTTCATGACCGGCACGGACCAGCCGAGGCCGATCGCGGTCAGCGGTCCGGTGGCGCGTGTGATCCGGGACATCCGCTTTTCGCGCTTCAGAATCCGGCGCTCGGCGGGGGACAGCTCGTCGCCCATGAAATCGGAGGCGGTACTCATCGCTGGCGTTCCTTCGTCGAATGCTTCGGCGGCAAGGTCGCCGGGCAGGGGCTGCCCGGCGCGAGCGGCTGCGCTCAGTTGGAGACGACGCTGGCGACGTCCTCGGAGCCCTTCAGCCCGATCTCGAACTTCGCGAGATATTCGTTCGGCTTGCGCCCCTCATATTCGACGCCGTCGATGAACTCGGCCGTCGCCGGCTTGTAGCCATCGGTGTCGGGCACTGCGGACGGGTCCAGATAGCCGTCCTCGACGAGGGATTCCGCAGCCTGGCGGTAGATGTCGGGCCGGTAGACCGACGCCGCGGTCTCCGCGTACCAGGCATCGGATTTTTCCTCGGAGATCTGGCCCCAGCGGCGCATCTGGGTGAGGTACCAGACCGCATCCGAGTAGAAGGGGTAGGTCGCGAACTTGTCGAAGAAGACGTTGAAGTGCGGCGCTTCGCGCGTGTCGCCCTTCTCGTATTCAAAGGTGCCTGTAATCGAGTTGGCGATGACCTCGGGATCGGCCCCGACATATTCGGGTCGCGACAGGATCTCGACCGCCTGCCGGCGATTGGCGCCGCCATCGGCATCGAGCCACTGGCCGGCGCGGATCAGCGCCTTGGTGACGGCGATCGCGGTGTTCGGGTTTTCCTCGACGAAGGCCGCCGTCATCCCGAAGACCTTCTCGGGATTGTCCTTCCAGATCTCGTAGTCGGTGATCACCGGCACGCCGATGCCCTTGAACACCGCCTGCTGGTTCCACGGTTCGCCGACGCAATAGCCCTGGATGGTGCCGGCCTCGAGCGTCGCCGGCATCTGCGGCGGCGGGGTGACCGACAGGAGCACCTCGGCGTCGATCTGGCCGGAGGTGTCGCTCGGCGAATAATAGCCGGGGTTGAGCCCGCCGGCCGCAAGCCAGTAGCGCAGCTCGTAATTGTGGGTCGAGACCGGGAACACCATCCCCATGTTGAAGGTCTTGCCGGCCGAGCGGTACTGCTCGACCACCGGTGCAAGCGCGGCAGCCGAGATCGGATGCTCCGGCTTGCCGTCGGGGCCCGCCGGGATGTGCGTCTTCATCTCCGCCCAGACGTCGTTCGAGACGGTGATGCCGTTGCCGTTCAGATCCATGGAGAGCGGCGTGACGATATGCGCCTTGGTGCCGTAGCCGATCGTCGCCGCCAGGGGCTGGCCGGCCAGCATGTGGGCGCCGTCGAGCTCGCCGGTGATGGTGCGGTCGAGCAGCACCTTCCAGTTGGCCTGGGGCTCGATCGTGACGTACAGGCCCTCATCCTCGAAGAAGTGCATCTCCTTGGCGATGGCGAGCGGTGCCATGTCGGTGAGCTTGATGAAGCCGAAGGTCAGTTCGTCCTTCTCGACCGGCAGCATGCCGGCCGACGCAGGCGAGGCGGCCAGGACGGCAAACGCTCCCGTGCAGCCAAGAAGGGTTCGGCGAGAGACTGCGATGATGCTGGCCATGGCGTAAGCGTCCCCGTTCGCCGGGCATGCCGCGCCGGCGTTGCTGATCGTTGAAATGAAAAAAGGCTGCCCGACCCGTTGTCGCTCCGAAGCCTCGGAAGCGCATGAAAACGAAGTCGGCAGCCTTGCCGGTGCGCCCGCCATTGGGCGCCTATGATGCCGGCAAGCGTTGCCGGGAGATAATGGGAGACGGATCAGTCATCCGGTCTCTGGCGACCATTCTTACTGCCGCAGCGGCGATGTTGCAACGCGGCAGGATGCGTTTTTGCGGTTTTTTTGAACTTTTCCAAAGTCTGTATATTTGTTGTGCAGATCGCCATGGATCCGATCAGGCGATGTGCTCATGTCTCATGCGGATCGCCGGTTTCTGCATCAAAAAGGCCCGCCGGACGGTCCGTGATGGAGGACGGTCCATCCTCGTCCGCATCTTCATCTTGTGCGGCAGTGGGCTTTGGATCTCCTCGTGCCTCGTCGAAGAGATCCGGGCGGAATGTCCGGCCGGCGATGGCCAGCCCGGTTTCGCAGAAGCGGACGTCGCCCCAACGTGCCATCTGACGATAAAGCCACCGGCCATGGCTCCGGTCAGGACGATTGGCGTCCCCACCGGCGAAGATCATGAAGCCCTCGATGGCCCGGAATCGTCCGGGAGCGACTTCCATGCGACCCGTTATCCCCGCCATGAGATCATCCGACGGCACGCCGAGATGTTGCGGCAGGGCCAGCAAATCCGCGAGAGCGCGATGATTGGCCGGATCAGCGCACCAGAGCGCGGCCTGGCCGAGGGCGTCGATGAGCCGGGACAGGGTTTCCGGGCGGTCCCTTGCAAACGCGGCGGAGACGCCGAGCACCTTTTCCGGGCCGCGCCGCCAGATCTCCGCCTTGCTGGTGACGATCCGCCCGACACCGCGCCGCACGGCCACCGTGCTCCAGGGTTCGCCGACGCAGAATCCGTCGATCTCCCCGGCGGCGAGGGCGTCGGGCACCAGTGACGGCGGCACGACGGTGATCTCCACGTCCCGGTCCGGTTCGATCCCGGACGCGGCAAGCCAGTACCGCAGGTCGTAATTGTGGCTCGAATAGCGATGGACGACAGCAAGGCGGGCATGGCTGCGCCCCGCCTGCGCCCGCCGGCCGAGGACTGATTTCAGCGCGGCACCCGCCGCCGCAGGTCCATCCGGATCGTCGCCAGCCGTATCGGCCATGGCCCGGGCGAGGGCGGTGGAGACAGTGACGGCATTGCCGCCGAGCGCCAGCACCATCGGCGCGATCATCGGAACGGCGAGCGGGCCAATGCCCAAATTGGCCGCGATCGGCATCGGCGCCAGCATGTGTGCGGCGTCGAACTGGCCGACCCCCATCCGGTCGCGGATCGTCGCCCAGGAGGTTTCCCGGAAGAGGGTAAGATCGAGGCCGCGTTCCTCGGCAATGCCGAGCTTCGCCGCAACCAGCAGCACGGCGCTGTCGAGCAGCGGCAGATAGCCGAGGCGCACGCTCTCAAGCTTCGTCACGGGCATCTCCCAACAGCGAATAGGCGCTGACGAGGCCCTGGGCGACGTCGGCGATCTTCCGGTTCTCGTTCATCGCCGTTCGACGCAGGAGCGCGTAAGCTGCAGGCTCGTCCAGCTTCTTCAGTTTCATCAGAATGCCTTTGGCGCGTTCGATCACCTTGCGCTCGGCCAGTTCCGAGCGCGCTTCCGCCAGTTCGCTGGACAGCCGGGAGAAGGCATTGAAGCGCGAGATCGCCATGTCGAGGATCGGCTTGACGCGCTCCTTCCTGAGCCCGTCGACGATATAGGCCGAGACGCCGGCATCGACGGCCGCCTCGATCGCGCCGGCGTCGGAGCGGTCGACGAACATCGCCACCGGCTTCTTCACCAAGCGGGAGACTTGGAAGAAATGTTCCAGCTGGTCCCGGTTGGGGTTTTCAAGGTCCACGACGATCACGTCCGGCTGAACCGTCTCGATGCGTTTCAGAAGGCCGAGGATTTCCCTGACGACGGCCACCCGCCGATGTCCGGCCTCGCGCAGTCCCGCCTCGATGATCGCGGCACGAACGGCATTTTCGTCGAAGACCAGGATGGAAAGATCGGCGTCCATGCTGCGCAGTGTGCGCACGCAGGATTTTTCCGCAATGCAATATTTTCGACGGCCTGTATCGCGGGGGAGCCTGGGGTGCCCGTTGCGCTGCCTCCCGGCTGAACATCTGCTCCTGGCTGCGATGGAAGAAGCCGCCGCCATCGTGTTGGGGATGCCCTCCGCATTCCCGCTGGACCGGTCCATCGCCGCGATGGCCTGGTCGCAATCGCGAGCCGGTGGCGTCGAGCACGAAGGAGGTTCATTTGCCACCATGACCGTGCCATCTTCTTCGCCGACAAGTTTCGCGCCGGGATCGGGGATCAGGATCGCGGTCTTCGCCCGAGGGAACCAATCGCCGACAGTATGCTGACGCTCAGTCGAACCCTCCTTGGACATCTGACGATCGCCCTGGCGGTCGCCTTCGCCATGTTTGCGGCGCCTCAGGGGCCGTCGGCTTCGCACGACCCGGTCGCCACGCTGCACGCCGCCCTTGATGACCACGGCCACTCGCATGATGGCGAGCCGCTCGCCGACACATCCGGGCACGGCGATCACGAGCACAAGCACAACCCGTTCGACCATTCCCACGACAAGCCCGGAACGTTGCCCCGGTTCGACGCGCCGGTGCCGCCCGGTGCCGTGCAGCATGCCCTGGTCCGTCAGGACCGAGGTTTGGAGGGCGAAGCTCCCACCCTCGATCGACCGCCGAGACCGTCCGTCACCGCCTGATCAGACGCCGTCCCCGCGACGGCATGGCACCTTACGGACAATCGGAACCAACCATGCAAGACCCTTCCGTCGAAGGTCGTCTCGAGTCGCGCCACGCGATCCGGTCGACGCTTCGCCCCCCCATGCTCGCGCTTCTCCTGGCGACGACATGGGGCACGACAGCTCTCGCCCACGGCGTTGCCGCCGGCGACCAGGGCTACATCCAGGAGATCACCGGGGTGAACCTCATCGCCTTCATGTATCTCGGCGCCAAACACATGGCGACGGGCTACGACCACATCCTGTTCCTGCTCGGCGTGATCTTCTTCCTGTACCGGATGAAGGACATCGGCATCTACGTGACCCTCTTCGCGATCGGTCACTCCACGACGATGCTGCTCGGCGTCTATTTCAACATCGGGATCAACAGCTACATCATCGACGCGATCATCGGCCTGTCGGTCGTCTACAAGGCGCTCGACAACATGGGGGCGTTCCAGCGGTGGTTCGGCTTCCAGCCGAACACCAAGGCCGCGACCCTGATCTTCGGCTTCTTTCACGGCTTCGGCCTGTCGACCAAGATCCTCGAATACGACATCTCGCCGGACGGCCTGGTGCCGAACCTCCTCGCCTTCAATGTCGGCGTCGAGATCGGCCAACTCCTCGCCCTCGGCGCGATCCTCATCGTCATGGGCTTCTGGCGCAGGACACCGAGCTTCTTCCGCCACGCCTACACCGCCAACGTCGTCATGATGGCCGCCGGCTTCGTGCTCTTCGGCTACCAGGTCGCCGGCTATCTCGTCGCCTGACGACCTCTCAACGCAAGGATACGACACATGTACAATACCGACATGCCCACCCGCGCCGAGCTTCCGTCCACGCGGAAGCTGGTGCGCTCGACCGTCATCGCGGCGGTCTCCGCCACTGCGATCCTGGTCACGGTCGTGCTCCCGGCCGAGTACGGGATCGATCCGACCGGGGTCGGATCGGCGCTGAACCTCACGGAGATGGGCGAGATCAAGACCCAGCTCGCGGCAGAAGCCGAAGCCGATGCCGCGAGGGACGCGGGCACCCGCGCTGCCCCGCCAACCGGTGCCGACGCCACGCCGCTTCCGCCTGCCGCCGTCGGGGTGGTGCCGCCGCCCGTCGCCCCGCTGGCACCGCCCGCGCCACCGGCACCGCCCGCCCCGGAGCGGCAGTCCAGCCTGTTCGGTGCGATCGGCAGTCTCTTTGTCTCGTCCGCCGTCGCCCAGGAGATGCGCCAGGACGAGATGACCATCACGCTCGCGCCCGGGGAGGGCGCGGAGATCAAGCTGGCCATGCAGGAGGGCGAGATCGCATCCTTCGCCTGGGTCGTTTCGGAAGGCGGTGCGGTCAACTACGACACCCATGGCGACGGCGGCGGGCAGAACATCTCCTACGAGAAGGGGCGCTCGGTCTCTTCCGACGAGGGGACGATCCAGGCGGCCTTCACCGGCAACCACGGTTGGTTCTGGCGCAACCGCGGCGATGCGCCGGTGTCCCTGACGCTGCGCACGAGCGGCACCTACACCGCCTTCGAGCGGAAGGTCTGACAAGGCCTTCCAATCACCGCCGACCGATGGTCTCGTGCCGTCGGTCGGCACCTTCTTCCGGCCGGGCAGCCGCAACGCCGGGGTCGAGGTAACGCAACCATGCTGACCGTCCTGCGCCATCGCACCTATCGCCATCTCTTCGCAGCGCAGGTTCTGTCGCTGATCGGGACCGGCCTGACGACGGTGGCGCTGGGGCTGCTCGCCTACGACCTTGCCGGCGCCAACGCCGGCGCGGTGCTCGGGACGGCGCTTGCGATCAAGATGATCGCCTATGTCGGTGTCTCGCAGTTCGCCGGGGTCCTGACGGGTTACCTGCCGCGGCGGACGCTGCTCGTCGGCCTCGACCTTGCCCGGGCGGCCTTCGTGCTCGTCCTGCCCTTCGTCACCGAGATCTGGCAGGTCTATGCCCTCGTCTTCGCGTTCCAGTCGATGTCGGCGCTGTTCACGCCGACCTTCCAGGGCACGATCCCGGATATCCTGCCGGACGAGCGGGAGTACACGAACGCCCTGTCGCTCTCGCGGCTTGCCTATGACCTCGAGTCGCTCTTCAGCCCGCTGCTGGCGGGGCTTCTGCTCACCGTGATCTCCTTCCACTGGCTGTTTCTTGGCACGGTCTTCGGCTTCCTCGCATCGGCGGGGCTGGTCGTCTCGGTCGCGCTTCCGGTCGCCAAGGCGGCCAGCGGCGGTCGGTTCGTCGACAAGCTGACCCGCGGTATCCGCGTTTACCTCGCGACACCGCGGCTGCGCGGTCTCCTGGCCCTGTCCTTCGCGGCGTCGTCGGGCGGGGCGATGGTGATCGTCAACACCGTCGTGTTCGTGCGCGCCGATCTCGGCGGCACCAACGACGACGTGGCCTTCCTCTTCGCGGCCTACGGGCTGGGCTCGATGGCGGTCGCCATCCTGCTCTCGCGGCTTCTCGACCGGGTTCCGGCCCGCACCGTCATGCTGACGGGCGCGAGCGCCATGGCGGGTCTCCTCGTCATAGCCAGCACGGGCCCCGGATGGATGGGCAGCCTCATCCTGTGGGCCCTGCTCGGTGCGGCCGCGTCGGCGATCGGCACCCCCGGGGGGCTGCTCCTGCGCCGCTCCTCCGATGCCGACAGCCGGCCCGTCGTCTTCGCCGCGCAATTCGCTCTCTCGCACGCCTGTTGGCTCGTCACCTATCCAGCCGCCGGCTGGCTCGGCGCGGCGCTCGGCCTTGGCCCGACCTTCCTGGTCATGGCTGCTGGAGCGGCTGCGGGCGCCGCAGTCGCGCGGGTCTTGTGGCCGGCGAACGATCCGGTGGAGGTCGAGCATGTCCACCAGGCGCTGGCGCACGATGCACTGCATGTCCACGACGATCATCATCAGCACCAACACGAAGGCTGGGAGGGTCCGGAGCCGATCCGCCATCCGCATCGCCACCAGCCGATCCGCCATCGGCACGCTCTGGTGATCGACGACCACCACGCGACCTGGCCGACCGGCACCGCCGGTGGCTGATCCGCGGCTTGCCCCGATCACGGGGTGGTTTCAGGAGTACGGAAGTCGCAGCTGCGGGTCAGGCGCGTCCCACGAGGGCAGGGGTCTGAGAATGGACGCCTCTTCGAGTTCATGATATCCACAGCGCGATGATGTTCCACCGATCCCATGCTCGCACGCCTGCTTGGCTGCTGACTGCTCTCGCGGTCATGCTGAGCATGCTGTTCGCATCCGTCGGATCGGTCGGGGCGGAAACCCCCATCATGTCGTCGCAGCCCCTCGCCATGGCGATGGTCGCTGAGGCGGATATGGCCGGCGAACCCGGGCATGCGCACGATGGCCACCATGCGCCCGCGAAAGCCCATGATCACAAGGCCGCCGGCGCAAGTGACTGTGCGACGCACTGCCTGACAGCCGTCCCGCAGGCTATCGGGCCGACCGACGCCATGCCGGTCAGCCGCAATCTGTCCTATCCGATCCTCACGACGGATCTGACCGGACAGTCCGGCCCCACCACCGAGCGTCCTCCTCGAATCTGATCGTCCAGGGCTTTTCTCAGCCTTATTGCGTCTTCCGGCCAGCCCTTGGTCGCAAGCGTGGACGTCAGGAATTCGCCTACGGCGAAGCCTGATCCTCTTCCTCCATGACCGGTTCCGCGAGGCGCATCTCGCGGCGAACGGTATGGCGTTCAGGTTCAACAATGAGATTCTCCATCATTGCCGGCATCCTGCCCGGCCTGCTTCTGGCGGGCTGCGCGGACGCTGCTCGGGGTCTGCCCGAAACAACCCTATTCCCGTCGCCTGATGACCCGAGCATCCCTGGCGGAACACCCGGCCGTGCTTCCGTCGTCGGCGCCTATACCCATCGCACTGTCCGCGAGCCGGATGGTTGGCGCGGTACGGGCGTGGACGTTTCCCCCGTAGCCGGCCGGGAGCTGGCACGATGAGGCCGCTGTTCAGGGTGTGCAGCGTCGTACTCCTGCCACTGATCATGTCAGGCTGCGTTGCGGCTTCGGAGACTTTCGAGCCGGATCTCGGCTTCGATGTCGTGTCGGCAGACGCCGGACGGCGCCTGGGAAAGCAGACGGTCTGGGTCCAGGATCAGGCGCAGGCTGCGGCGGCCAACGAGCGGGTCCGGAACCTGCTCGCGGCGAAATATATCGGCGCCGACGCGGCCGTGCAGGTCGCGCTTCTCGGCAACAAGACGTTGCAGGCGGACTATGCAGAGGTCGGATTGTCGGTTGCCGAGCTCTGGCAGGAGGGGCTCGCCGTCAATCCGAGGCTTTCGCTCTCCTACAGCGGGATTGGCGTCGGACGGACGATCGAGGGGCTGATCGCCGCCAACATCATCCGGATGATGACCCGGGAACGGCGCCTCGACGTCGCGGAGGTCCGGGTCCTCCAGGCGCAATTGCGGGCCGTCGACGCAACGCTGGCGCTTGCGGCCAGAACGCGTGAGGCATGGATCGAGGCTGTCGCGGCCTGGGAGACGGTCGCCTATCTGAACCGTGCGAAACTCGCCGCGGACGCTGCTGCGGAACTGGCCAGCGAACTGGGCCGGACCGGAGCGATGCCGAAGGTCGAGCAGGCCCGCGAACAGGCCTTCTATGCCGAACTGACCGGGCGGACGGCCGAAGCGCGACTGGCCGCGCAACTGGCGAAGGAGAAGCTCTACCGGGTGATGGGCGTATGGGGGAAGAATCTCGATTTCGAGGTTCCGAACGCATTGCCCGCACTGCCCGGCACGCTGAAGGGCTTCAAGGCCATCGAGGCCGAAGCCCTTCGCAACCGGGTCGACCTTCAGGTCGCGCGTCTCGAACTCGAGGCGCTGGCGCGGTCCTACGGCCTGACCAGGGCCACGCGATATGTGTCCGACCTCGAACTGGCCGCCGGCGTCGAAGTCGAACGCGAGGTCGAGGAACGCGAGGACGGGTCCGAAGCGGCAAGCAAAGTCGTGTCCGCATCCGTGGAGGTGGGGCTCGAAATCCCGATCTTCGACAGCGGGCAGGCCCGGCTTCGAAAGGCGGAATTCCAGTACCTGAAAGCAGCCAACCAGCTGGCAGCCACAGCCGTCGACATCCGGTCGCAGGCACGTGCTGCCTACAAGGCCTATCGCGGTCGCAGCGAGATCGCCCGGCACTACCGCTCTCGCGTCGTGCCATTGCGGACGACGATCGAGAAAGAAGCTCTTCTCACCTACAACGGGATGATCACGAGCACCTTCGATCTCCTCGCCGATACGCGGGCGAAGCTCGACGCGATCCTGCTCTCCCTCAACGCAAAGCGCGAATTCCACCTCGCCGACGCCGCTCTCACCGCGGCCGTCTACGGCGGCGGCGAAGATGCGCCCGAAGCCGCTGGTGGCGCCGAGATGGCGTCGGCCTCCGGCGACGATTGATCGAAAGGATCCGAACGATGGTTTCGAGACGACAATTCATCGGGGCCGGAGCGGCTCTTGCAGGCGTCGCCGCCTGGTCGAAGACGTCGGCCATGGGGCTTCCGGAAGCGCCGATCATGGAAACGGCGGCCACCCAGCCGCCGCTGATGCCGACGGCCGGGCCGGACTATAATCCCGTGGTGACGCTGAACGGCTGGTCGCTGCCCTTTCGCATGAACAACGGCGTCAAGGAGTTCCACCTCGTTGC
>NZ_JAPFBM010000012.1:0-116828 GCF_026153195.1 Aurantimonas litoralis
GAAACACAGGCCGCTTAAGGCCAAGAACGAAACTCAGGACTCTCCCTCAAACCGGAGGAGATTGGGGTCTCAGGTCAGAAGGCGCGCATCGCCGTAGCCAGAAAGATCGCCTGCATCCTCCACGCCATGTGGAAAACAGACACCCCATTCCGTTGGAGCCAAGTGACAGCATGATGACCGAAATGCTGCCAGACTGACCAACGGATGCGTCCCCGCCGGGACGTATGGCGCGGATTAGGCCGACCCTCTGAATGCAGTGCCAAACCGGTGACTGCGAGACTGCGAGGACCACTTTGGCTGATCCACCATCTGACGCCAACATGCGGCGACCATCGAGATCGACCGCGGAGAGAACCAAGAAGCCCGGCGTATGCACTTACGTTACAAACGACCCTTGACCCATGCGATTAGAAAACTTCAGTGGGCGCAGACCATTGCTCCGACGTTGACACACCTTCTCGACATTCCCTTAGGTAGGTAGCGTGACGGAGTATGGATATGATAAGCGAATATTAAGGGGTGCAAAGAGCGGTAAGGGGCATTGGTTGGGGAGGCTCGCAAGGAGAACTAACAATTGTCCGATCAAATTTGCATTCTTCTTTTCGTTCCGCAACCATGCTTCCGTCTTGGGCTTGCGCAAGCGCTTAGGGAAGATCCCCGAACAGCAGGTCTCCGGGTTTTGGAGGCGAGCGACTCCGACAGTGCGAACCTTATCATCACAACGCAAAAACCCACCCTGATGGTCGCGGACATCTCCGGTGCTCGAACCAGCGTCGTCGAACTCACACGCTTCGCGCGATGCGCAGACGTAGCGCCGAAGGTCCTGGTCATCAGTCCGTACGATCAGCCCTATCTGGTAAAGAAGGCGTTCGAGGCCAAGGCTTCCGGATATATTCTTGCCTCGACGACGGCGGAGGAGCTGGTCCGGGCCGTTATAACGGTCCTTGCCGGAGAACACTATCTCGATCCCATACTGGTGAAGGGGATAGTCGGCATAGGCACGGCGGGTTCAGAGATGGATCCTACACTCGTCGTCGACTCCGTGCCCAAACTCACCCCGCGG
The DNA here is from genome assembly GCF_026153195.1 of Aurantimonas litoralis. NCBI lineage: Bacteria > Pseudomonadati > Pseudomonadota > Alphaproteobacteria > Hyphomicrobiales > Aurantimonadaceae > Aurantimonas > Aurantimonas litoralis. The sequence goes on from NZ_JAPFBM010000012.1 coordinate 1,064, forward strand.
GAGATCGAGGTCCTAAAACGCGTCGCTTACGGCTTTAGCGCCAAGGAGATTGCGAGAGACCTCAATCTCAGCCAGAAATCAGTTGAGACTTACAAGACCCGTGGCGCTGCAAAGATGCAACTGGAGTCACGAGCGCAGATCGTGGCCTTCGCCAACCACGTTGGCTGGTTCGCTTTCACCCACTGACATTTTCGTCTCAATGGCCGCGGTGATCTTACTAATATGGGTCCACATTGAGCGGTTCCATGTATTCAGCTTCTCCACCTCACGTCCGATTGCAGCAATCCGCGCACCATCCATCGGACGGGATTTCCCATATGATACGGTAGCGCGGCGTTCGTCGATCCGCATGGCCTGTGTTTCAACAATGGTTTTCTCGTTGATGTCGTAGACGTACATTGCATGCAGGATGTCGTTGCGGAATCTCGTGGCCTTCTCGAAAGCCGACAGCAGCCCTTCCGTCTCTTTTAGAAGCTCTGGCTCACGGACTAGGCGCGCTCGCGTCAGGCGACGAAGGAGGTCGATCCGCGCCCGAGTGGTGTTCAGCGTCCCGAACACTAGAATTGCTCCGGCCCGGTCGGATCGCAAAAGGATTTCGATAAGGAGGGCTAAGACGCTCTCATTATTGGAAAAAGCGCAGGTGAACTCGCCGATCGAGCGATAAACGACGCCGACCGACGGCGGGTTCCTGTCTTTTGGGTCTGCAGGTTTCATAGGGTTTACTCCTGCTGTGTTTTCGCGGTGCAGTATGCTTTCCTATATGTAGCGTCGGGTTTTTTCCGACATGTATGGGGCTATTCCCGACAAGACAGAGCGCGTATAATTAACGCAGGGTAATCGGATCAGAGGGTAACAAGAAAACCCGATGATCTTCTGGGGACCCAGGAGCTGCGGTCACGCCTGGCGATTGCCAGCCCACTAGCGCAACGGCCGCAAATAGCCAGTCTCCTTTGTAGGAGGCTTCCTGAAGCACCGCGACCCCGCGTGCCGATCCAGTAGATATTGGATGGACGTTTTCGGTCGCGCAATCGATGGAACAAGACAATGGCAGTCGACAACAATGACCGCAACCTGAACGCAGCCGTGCTGGGCGATGCCTATCAGAACAGCCAGGTGACGGAAGGTTCGAACAACGACAACTCCACCGACAATTCCGATACGCTGGAAGTCGGGTTCGAGGACAGCCTAAACGACAACTCGTCCGATGACGACACGACCAATGTCGGCATCGAGGACTCGTTTCAGGACAATTCCGACGACTCGCTGAATGTCGACCTGGAGGACTCCTTCAACGACGAATCCGTCGCCAACTCCGGCAACGACAACTCGACGAACACCGACAACTCCACCGATGACGATATCGCCGTCGGGTTCGAGGACAGCCTAAATGACAATTCGCAGACCGACAACTCGGACAATCTGGCCGTCGGGATCGAGGATTCATTCCAGGACAACTCCGACAATTCCACCGACAATTCGACCGATGACGATATCTCGGTCGGCATCGAAGACAGCCTAAACAACAACTCGACGAATGACAGCGGCAACGACAATTCGACCGATGTCGGGATCGAGGACTCCTTCCAGGACAACTCGGACAATTCCCTTGAGGTCGATCTGGCGGTCGCCGACTCGTTCAACGACAATTCCGTGGACGATAGCGGTAACGACAACTCGACGAATGTCGGGATCGAAGACTCCTTCCAGGACAACGACGACAACTCGACCAACCTGGCCGTCGCCGATGCCTTCAAGGACAGCTCGGACAACTCCAACAATTCGACGAACGATAGCGACAACGACAATTCGACCAATGTCGACGTCGGCATCGAGGATTCCTTCCAAGATAACGACGACAACTCCACCAACGTCGGCATCGAGGATTCCTTCCAGGATAACGACGACAATTCGACCAATGTCGACGTTGCACTGGAAGACGCCTTCAACAACAAGGCCGACAACTCGACCAACGACTCCAACAACGACAACTCCGAGACATCCACGGACGTCACCGTCGAGATCGCCGATTCCTTCCAGGATAACGACGACAACTCGGTCGACTTCGCGGATTCGTTCAACGACAGCTCGGATCAGTCGACTAACGTGGACGTCGATCTGACCGACTCGTTCAACACCGACAACTCGCAGATGACCGACAGCGGCAACGACAATTCGACCAATGTCGCCGTCGGTATCGAGGACTCGCTGAACTCGGCGGACCAGAGCTGGGCCAATTCGTTCAACAGCGACGACGATGTCATCGATATCGACAGCATCGCCGGCAACGTCGCCACCTTGGTCGGCACGATCGGCGGCGATGGCCTCTTCGCTTCCGATGGTTCGATCGGCATGATGGGCGACGGCAATGCCTTCTCCATCGACCAGGCGCTGACGATGGACGATCGCGACGACGTCTCCAACCCGAATGTCAGCATGAACATGGCGACGGGTAGCGGTGAGTGGTCGATGAATGCCGACAACACCGACGGTGGGAATGCCACCACCGGGAACGGCTCGATCTCGACGGCGGGCGATGGCTCGGACATCGAGGCCTCCGCGGATGCCCTGTCGGGTGCTTCGGCTGGCCACGAGGCCTTCACCCAGGCCATCTCGCAGGGCGCCAACGTCCAGTACACCACGGTCGACATGACCGTCGTGGGCGGCGGCGATGCCGAGGACGTCTACGGCGATCACGCCTGATCCTAGTCTTCGAACTGGTCCGGGGGCGGAATCCGCCCCCGGACCTTCTTTCTGAAAGGCCTCTGACCAGGACGCTGGACCCATGTTTCTCTCGACATCAGAAGAGATCATCTCCCGCTTCGTTGGCCTGAAGCTCATTCCCCTGGTCGAACAATGGCGGGACGTCGATTACGGCGGTGCCACGGCTCCCTTCCCGAAATTGCAGCTTGATCCGATCGGTACGCTGGGAGATGTGCGGGTCGACGGTTTCCTTTATACTCGGCTGATGCCCGGTCAGATCGAGATGGAGAACGACGTCTTTCGTCTGAGAGACGCCTTCACCCGGCCGGTGCAAGGGCCCGACCCGATCAACGTCAGCGTTCCGGAGATCAGCTTTCTCGACCGGCCGGATTACGGGGTTACGGAGAGCACGCCGAGCTTGAGCTTTTCGGTCGAATCGAGCGGGAGCCTTTCGGTCGAATGGAGCTACGAGATCTCCTACGAGCCGGGTTGGATTGGATCGATCCTATCGGTCTATCACCAGGTGCATTTCCTCGACGATCGCGACACGCTCATCATGGGGGACGGCCCGGACGCCGAATTCGTCGAATCCATCGCCCAGACATTCCGGGAGATGGTCACCCTGGCCCCGACCCTCGCCCCCGCGCCGAAATTGCCGGACACGGTCGCAGACATGCGGGACACGCTAACCGTCTCTTCGCAAGGAGCCGGGCACGATCCGCTGGCGAGCGAGCATGACGGGGTCTACGTCAACGGCCGCCTTCTTGCAGAAGGTGAGAAGGCGCCGGACATCTTCGCGATGACCAAGGCCCTGCAGGAGGTGCCGGAGTCGGAAGACGGCACGGCAACCCTGACGACCGGCGGGAATACCGTCGTCAACGAAGGGGTCCTGACCAATTTCAGCACGCTTGCGCCTGTCTCCGTGGTGACGGGGGACTGGCACGAAACGAATTCGATCTCGCAATTCATCGTGCGCACCGGGACGCAAACCGATGCCGCCGGCATGACCGCTTCGGTCGACAACGCTTACAACATCGCCACATTTGAGCGTATCGATCTCTTCCCCGGTCCGGCCCCGGTCAGCGCAGATTTTCCGTTCCCGGTGAACTACACGATCAACGTGATCCATGCCGATCTGAAGGTCGTCAATTACATGGCCCAAATGCAGGTCGTCCTCGATGGCGACAGCGTGGTTCTGACAGCTGTCCATCATGAAGCGATCTTCGAGGCCGGCGGCAATCTTGGGGTCAACTCGTTCGACATCACCGATCTGTACGGGATGTACGACATCGTCATCATCGGCGGCAGCGTGTTCGAAGGCAATTTCCTGCGTCAGGTCGTCGTGCTGTCGGACGATGACACGATCGATAACCAGGCCGGCGTGACGGGCATGTCCGGAACGGCCGGCGGCAATCTGGTCGCCAATTACGGTGCCATCGTCAATTACGGATCGGTCGATTTCTCACGGATGGGAGACGACATCCGGGATCTCGTTGGCCGTATGATGAACGGCCAGCCGGCTGGCGACGGACCCGGTGCTGAACTGTCCTTTCTCGCACACTCCAACCTCGAGGTTCTCTATCTCGACGGCGACGTCTACGAGATGAACATCGTCGACCAGGTTTCGATCCTCGACGATTCCGACACCATCCGGGTTATGGCAGACGTTGCGGATACGCTGTCGCACGACGTAGGCCTTCCCCTGCACTGGGAGGTGTCGACCGGCGCCAACGCGGCGATTAACGCGGCGACGATCCTCGATATCGATGACGTGAGCCTCATTCGGTATCTCGACGGTGAATATTACTCCCAGTCGATGCTCATCCAAGCCGATATCATCGCCGATGACCCTGAAGGCATCCAGACATTCGACACGCATACGTTGGCACCAGAGGTCATCGCCTTCACCACGTCTACCGACGAAGATGACGCTGAAGGTTTGGCATCGGGCAGGTATATTCCGGGCGCCGACTTTGCCGCCGGGTACCATGACGGCCTCGGCGGAATAACAGCATGAATATAGCTTCGAGGGGGCGTCTTATGGATGGTGCGCACGATAGACATGCCACGCGTCCGAGAGCCGAGAGGCAAGCGGGAGTAGAACGCATTATACGAGAAATGGAAGAGGAGATCCGAGAATACTTACTAAACGATGCCCCAGTCCCAATAGAGGTACCTGACGCTAAGCCGCCGCAAGGGGTATCATCAGATGCCAGACTCGACGGAGAGGGCAGCAAAGGCGATAGGCAGCGACAGGCAAGAGCTGAACGCCTGATAGAGCCAGAGCCACCTTCGGCCAAGCCGGTCATCGAGATGGAGCCGAATTCCGCGGAAATCCGCTCTGAGATAAGCGGCGACGACGGGGAGGGGCGCAAAATACCGGTCAAGCCGCCCCTCGTTGCCAAGCAGAGTTCGGTCAACTTTCGGCTTGCGGTCCATCAGGCCCGTGCTTCAATCCGGCGCAACATGATTTTTGTCATCGCCTTCACCCTCTTGGTGAACTGTCTGGTCCTTGCGATCCCGCTTTACCTCTTCCAGATTTCTGATCGTGTCCTGACGTCGCGTTCGACCGACACGCTGGTCATGCTGACCATCGTGGTCGTCGGTGCTGTTATCGGTCAGGTTCTCCTCGATACCTGCCGGCGGACGATCCTCATGCGAACGGCCGTGCAGGTGGAATCGACCCTCGGGTCGCCTGTCCTGTCGGCCGCAGCCCGCAGTTCGATCGGCGGCAGTGGCAAGGACTTCCAGATCCTCGGCGATCTGCAGCATATTCGCAGCTTCCTGACCGGGCCCACCCTGATCGCAATGCTCGACGCTCCATTGGCACCGCTGTTCGTGCTGGCGGTCATGATCATCCACCCGCATCTCGGCATGATCGTCTGCGTGGCGATCGTAGTGCTTCTCCTGATCGCCTGGGTCAATCGGAAGATGACCTCCATGCCGTTCTCGGATTCCTCCGGCTTCACCGCCCGGTCGAACATGACGCTCGATGCGCTGGCTCGGAACGCGCAGATCGTCAATGCTCTCGGCATGATTCCGGAAGCCGTGAAGATGTGGGGGCGGGACAATGCCGCGTCACTCAAATCGCAGACCATCGGACAGGACCGCAACACCTGGCTTTCCGGCTTGTCGCGTGGCGCCCGCCTCCTGACTCAAGTCTCCATGCTTGGCTGGGGTGCCTATCTAGCTCTGGACGGCCACCTGACGGGCGGCATGGTCATCGCGTCCTCGATCATTGGCAGTCGCGCCCTGGCACCTGTCGAGGGAACGATCGAGGGGTGGCGTCACTGGTCCCAGTGTCGGTCATCGTGGGGCCGGATTACAGGACTTCTCATCAATTCGCCCCTGAATATCGATCGCCTGCGCCTGCCGTCTCCGCAAGGGCGCCTCGATGTCGAGCGGCTTCTCTATGTGCCGCAGACTACCAAGAAGGTGGTCCTCAACGGCATCTCCTTCTCTCTGAAGCCCGGAGAGCAGCTCGGCATCATCGGCTCGTCCGGAGCCGGCAAGACAACGCTGGGCAAGATGCTGGTCGCCAGCTTTTCGCCAACAGCCGGCAACGTAAAGCTCGATATGATGGATCTCAGGAACTGGGATCAGCGGCAACTGGGGGAGAACATCGGCTACCTCCCTCAGGACGTGCAGCTGTTCCCTGCCTCGATCAAGGCCAATATCGGCCGCATGCGCGACGACGCTTCTGACGAGGACGTCTACGAGGCCGCGGCGCTGGCTGGCATCCACGAACTCGTCGCTTCGTTCCCGCAGGGGTACGAGACCCTCATCGCCGTCGATGGTGCTCCCTTGTCCGGAGGGCAGAAACAGCGGATCGGCCTTGCCCGAGCATTCTTCGGCAATCCGCGCCTCGTCGTTCTCGACGAGCCCAACTCCAATCTCGACACCGCCGGCGAGAAGGCGCTTGCGGACGCCATGAAACGCGCCCGCGAGAAAGGCACGACGATTGTTGCGATCACCCAGCGTCATTCCCTTCTCCAGCATGTCGACCGGATCATGGTTGTGGAAAATGGCGCGGTCGCGGCGATTGGGGAGCGATCGAAGATGCTGGCAGCGATCACCGGGCGAAAGCAGGCGCCGGCGTCTGACAATGGGAGGATCAGCGCATGACGAAAAAGCCCGTCATCGAGGAATGGTATCAGGACGTACCCCGTTCGATCCGGGGGGCGGTTCTGGGCGGGACCGCGATCGCGCTGGTGATTTTTGGTGGATTTGGCTCCTGGGCGGGCACGGCGCCATTGTCCGCCGCCATCGTCGCGCCCGGATCGTTCATGGTGACTGGACGCAACAAACAGGTCCAGCACCTCGAAGGTGGCATCATCGACCGCATTCTCGTCGCGGAAGGCGAGCATGTGACAAAAGGTCAGACGCTGGTCCTTCTTGATGAAACCCGACCCCGCATGGATGTCCGGCGCCTGTCCCTGCGGCTCGCCTTGCTGCAGGCCAAGAGTGCCCGCCTCCAGGCGATGATGCGCGGTGACAAGGAGGTCAACTTCTCGGGGATCCGGGTCGAAGCCGAAGACAGTTCCGAGAAGGAACGCATAATCGCGGCACAGAATAGCGTTTTCCACGCCGATCTTGCCGGTCTGGAAGGATCCGTTGCGATCGTCGAACGCAACCGGGATTCCCTCGACGCTCGGCTGAGGGGCGCTCAAGCGCAGAAAAAGTCGGCGGAGCGTCAAAAGGTGCTGATCGCCGAGGAGTATGTCGGCAAGAAGAAGCTGCTCGATCAAGGCCTGTACCGCCGATCCGATCTCTTCACCATCGAGCGGGCCGCGGCCGAGGTGGAGGGTCTAATGGGGAAGATCGAGAGCGATATCGGCGACTTCCAAAGCCAGATCGAGCGGCTGAACGGTCAGATCGAGCAGGTTCACAAAGAATTCCGTCAGAAGGCGGCGGACGAAGTGCAAACGGTCTTCGCCGATATTGACGATATCCACGAGCAGCTGATGAACGCCCGTTCCGTGCTTGGCCGCGTCGACGTTCGCTCTCCGGTGTCGGGCATTCTGGTCAAGATGAACTATCATACGTCGGGAGGCGTCATCGAGGCGGGAAGCACGATTGCCGAAATCCTGCCGGATGGTGAAAAACTCCTGATCGAGACGGTGATCGATCCACATGATGTCGACGACGTGAGAGTCGGGCAGCATGCATCCGTGCGCCTGATGAGTTTCAATCAGCGCACGACCCCGCAGCTTCGAGGCGAACTAGTCTATGTATCGGCCGATACCGTTTCCGATCCCCGAGCTGGCCGGAACGAGAACGTTTATATCGCTCGCATTGCCCTCGGGCCAGCTCAGCGTCAACGGGTCGCGCAGCTGAAGATAACGCCTGGCATGCCGGCAGATGTCTTCATCGAGACTTCATCGCGCACGTTCCTCGAATATCTTATTAAGCCGATCAACGATTCCATGAGCCGGGCATTCCGAGAGAAGTGAAAAGCTGGAACGGTCCCTTGACGGGCTGGACCGGCATTCTCCAGGCCGACGCCTAGTCGAGCTTTGGGGCGCCTCTATGCCACTGAGCGAAGTCCGAAGCCGCTGACCCAGGCGCTGTGCTGGAGCTACGCGCGCCGCAAGTTCTTCGAGCTTGCCGACATCGCCCAAAGCGCCCGGCGAGGAAAGAACGCCGCGCCGATCTCGCCCATGGCCCTGGAGGCAGTGAAGCGGATCAATGCCCTGTTCGATATCGAGCGCGCCGTCAACGGCCTGTCCGCCCATGATCGCCTGGCCATCCGCCAGGAGAAAAGGCGTCTCCACGAAGTCTGACGACGCCGATCATCTTGCTGCCAGAGAGGTCGGCCGCAAGATCCTCGTTTTCTAGTTAGTTAGAACGCCATCGGTGGCATTTGCTACCTAATGCCGGTTCGCTCGGTACCGAGCATCGCTGTCTGATGCTCTTGACCAGCTTCTCAAAAACCATATGGATTTGCACCGCAGCGGCCTGAAACGGAGCCAATTGAGTAATAGTCCAATTCTCAAAACGTTGACGAAGGCATCCCGTTCTTTCGTCCTTTCGAATGCAACACGATTGTCCGTGCGGTTAAATGACATAAATTCCCGCCGGAAAGTGATCGGCCCCCGACGATCTAGCATTTGAACCGGACCTTGCAGTTGTTCTGGTTCTCCGGCCACATCCCGTATTTCGAGTTCGCAACCGCACCGATGCCGAAGCGTGTGTCTCGTGTGGAGCGCTTCTTGTCCTGGTTCCGGAAGATGCGGTCGGCTTCGTCCCAACGCCGGAGTTTGATGTTGACCCAGCCCTTCAGCACCTCGGCGCCGTAGGACTTGCCGCTTCGTGCCTCTCGCTTGTTGAGGGTCGCCAGAGCGCCATTGTAGTCGCCTGCCTGGAACTGCTGGTTGGCCTGCCGCATCAGCTTGTCGCCGCCGCCGCCAGACCGTGCCCGCCGCGTTCCGCGCGACGGCGATGCAGCCGACCTGCCCGGCCGGTACGACACGACGCGGGCGGGAGGGGCGTATTCCTCGATCTCGGCGAGCGTGGCGAATTCGTCGCCGTACCGGGCCTTGATCTGCTTCAGACCGGCGTTGTTCTTGGTCCGGCTGGCCACGACCGCGAGGCCGAGAACGCCCTCTTCGGTGACGTCCCAATCCACCGACTTCTCGAACCAGGTTCCGGCCTCGTCGATCTTGTCGTCTTCCAGAAGGTGCCAGCCCAGCGTCTGGGCGCCGAGGGCCGAACGTGTATCCTCGACCACGGTCTGGAAACGACCGAGATCGGCAACGGACAGATCCGCCGCGACCGCTGGATCGTTCATCCTGTCGGCCACCAGCTCGACATAGATCTTCGCCAGTTCGGGCGAGTCCTCGTACTCGCGATAGGCCAGATCTTCGGCCGTATCGAGTTCGTCCAGATTGCGCAGCGAGAGGACATACCCCTCCAGATGCTTCGGGTTGGGCTCGATGTCGGAGGCAAGGCTGAACCAGTCCTTGGCCATGTCAAACCGCTGGAGATTGTAATGGTACCAGCCCAGGAGGCTGGCATCCTCGGCCGAGAGCGTCGCCTTGGCGAAACGCTCGTAGGCCTGAAGGTCGTTCGCGGACACGCGCGAGCGTTTCTGTCCGGCGGCGATCTCTTCGCCGATCTCGGCACGCAGCTTCTGGAAGCGAATGCCGTCGAACTCGCGCGATCCGTTCGCCAAGGTTCCGCCGAAGGTGATCAGGGCATCGACGCCCTTCTGCGGCAACAGCAGGGCCGCCTTTTGCATCGTGGCGAGGCGTTCGCCGGGATTGTCGCATGTGGTCAGAACGTAGCCGTAGAGATCGAAGGCACGAGCCAGATCGCCGGATCGGGCGAAGGCTTCCCCGACCTGCCACAGGACATCCATTTCCGCACAGACCAGAAGCGACGGACGCTCCCGGGCAGCAGCGAGCGACGATGACCAGTCACCGGCCTCGAAAGCCGCCTTGATCCGTTGGCGGGCGTCGGCATCGTCGAGCTTGGTCGCTAGATCCGCCGACGGTCGATAGGTCGGATGCTGCGCCTGGTAGGTCGCGATCCTGCTACGCACCTCAGCGAAGCGGCCGGCCGCGAACAGGTCCCAGAGCGGCTGTTCGTCGACATCGCTCTTGGGAGCGAACAAATCGGCGGGAGGGGTCCAGGCCGGATACAGCGTCTTCAGGCGACGGATTTCGGCGCCGACCCGCTCGAGATTGCGCTGCTCCGCATAGTAGCGCAGCGCACTCTCGTCGATCCCGCTCCTGTCGCCCGATCCGGTCTGGGCGTCGGTGCCTCCGTCGATGGAAAAAGCCGGACGGTTCCGATGCGTCGCATCGGTGGGGGCGCCAGTGGTCGCTGACGGGGGCACGACGAATGGATTTGGGGCGACGGCCACGGCTGCCGGCGCCGTGACCGGAGCAGGGATGGCGAACGGATTGGCGGCAGCCGTGCCGCCGGTCTGTGCGACACCGGTCGGCGCGAGGCCGGCTGGAGCAGGGGCCATCGCACCGGCGTCGATCTGCGGATAGAAGGTTCGCAGGATGTCGCCACTGCGGCTCGATACGGGAGGCGCTGCATTCTCATCGGGAGCGGATGCGCCTGGTGCGGTGGCCCCCGTAGACAGTCCGAACGACAGGCTCCCGGGAGTCGCGGAATCGGATTCGGCCGACACGGGAGCGACCAGCATGGCGGTGAGAAAGGCGACGGACGCAAGTCCGCAGGATCTCGTCAGAAGCATTCGGAATACCTTTCTGAGAGGGCCATCAGGCTGAGAATGTGAAGCGTGCTGGCATAATAGGTTGACGGCTCGAACGCTTTCGCGCGACGCGCCGAATTGCTCTGGCCCAAGCTGCACGCGATGACGTCGAGGATTGCGTCGTAGCCCGGCGAGACCATCGGCTCGATCGGCGTCCCGGTGGTCACGTCGAGCACCGCCAGACCGCTGCGGCCTTCGTCGCCCCAGGCCCGCTGAAGGCTCTCGAGCAGTTGCGGTTCGGTGTTCGTCTGCCAAGCGACGTAGAGCGGGATCCGGACGGCGTTGTAGCCAAAGGTCGGAGCGAAGGCCGCCGCCGGGTGCGGAACCTCACCGCCGATCCCCGTCCAGTCGGACGGGATCTTCTCAGGTGTGGCGTCGATCGCATGCAGCAGCGCGAAGCCGCTCGCTGCGAGGTTCAGCGCCTTGAATTCGGGCATTGTCTCTCCGAGCTCCGCGATTGCGGGAAACACCCAGTAAGACATGTTGACGACCGGCCCGTCGGCGCTGTCCTCGACGGTGAACCCCTGGACACCAGGCAGCAGAACCGTGCCGTAGCGACTGTCGGTCGTGGCAAGCGCCACCACGTCGCCCACGATGGCGCGAGCCTCGCGCAGATGATCCCTGACGCCCCAGAGCTTCCAGGCTCGCAGCAGCGCCCAAGCGATCAGGATGTCCCCGTCCGTGGCGTTGTTGGGGTCGGTGACGTGGGGCGAGGCGGCCGGATCCCATTTCCACGCCGCCAAATTATCGTCCCGCACCATCAGTTCGCGTTCGGTCCAGTCCCACAGGGCATCGAAGCTCTGGCGATCGCCTGCGGCAACGGCGATCAGCATGCCGTAGCCCTGGCCTTCGCTGTGGCTGATCGAGCCGTTTTCACGGTCGATGATCCGCCCTTCGGCGGACATGAAGAGGCTACGATAGAGCTGCCACGACCCGACGATATAGTCGGCCGGCAGGACCTCGGGTGCGGCAGACGTCGCCGTGACGGGGTTGGCGTGCGCGGCCGGAGGATAGGTCATGGCGGGGACCAGCGACGCCAGAGCGCAAAGGGTGAGGATCGATCTCATCGGTCGCGGTTTCCGACCTGCGACAGGAACAGGCGCGTTGAGATGCCGAGCATCAGGGCCAGAAGGATCAGCGTCAGCACATATGCCTGCAGATGGCGAGACAGCCAGCCGGCGAAGACCAGCCGCAGGTTGCCGAAGGATCGCGGTTGCGTCTCGTAGAGGCGCTCCTCGCTGGCGTCGTGGGAGACCACCTGGCCGTCATCGTGAAGGACCGTGACGGCGCCACCGAGCTGCGCCCAGTTTGCTGCCGCAGCCATTGTCTGGACGCCGGCCGTCAGTGTAGCGGCATCCGCTGCAGCGACGACCGTCCAGGCATAGGGGCGATCTCCGGGCGTGGCGGCCTGCGCCATGACCAGCCTGCTGGCTGGTTCCGGCACGTGACCACCGCTGTTGGTGAAGGCGTCGTTCTCGCCCAGGCCGAGAAAGTTCGATGCCTGCGCACTGACGAGACCACCGACCCAGCCGCCGAGTTCCTCGATGCGGGACGCGATGTCGGTGGGGGCAGCGAAGGCATCCGCAAAAGAGGCGATCCGGATGTTGCCAAGCCCCGCTCCGCCCGCCTCCTCCTGCGACAGCGACGCCTGCGTGCCGTCCGTCTCCGCCTTCGCTCCGAGCCTCGACGGGACAGCCAGCCCGACCTGATCCAGTAGAGCAGGCGGGAGATCGGCATATGTGCCGACGGCCAGGAGATCACCCGAGGCGACCATCGGTACGTCGCGCGAGACCTTCACCGGCTGGACGCTTCCGGACGAGGCGGCGATCTGCGCCAGAAGAGTTGCCGCCGCGTCCAGGCCCGGCGCATTCAGGCCGGTGGAATAGATCGTCAGCGTCTCGCTCTCGTCGCCGGCTACGCTTCGGCCTGCCGACATGGCCGCCATATCGGGCAGGTGACCCATCTGCGCGACGCGCGGCAGATGCAGGGCGGAGCCTGGGCCGATGACGAAGCGGGCTGGCATATCGCTGATCGATGCGATGGGTTCGCAGGTTTCGTCGCTGCCGCTCAGGAGCGTCGCCTCGAAGGTGACGCGATTGTGCCCCGGTCGGAGTGCGCTCAGCGGCACCTTCAACGTCTGCTGTTCGATGCGTCCCTGTCTGGTCGAACTCAGGGGCAGTGAGGACACTTGCCGACCATTTGCCCGGACGATGAGCGTGGCGTCCTCCGACAAGCCCGCAGCATAGGCCGCATCGAGTGTGATGTGTGCCGCGTCGTAGTCTGCAGCGTAGAAGTCGCTGGGCAGGTCAAAGGCAATTTCGGAGCGGTAGGCCCGGCCGGCGAATTCTCGCGTGTCGAGCCCCAGGTCGACAAGCGGGATGGATGTCTTGGACGAGACAGTCTGGCCCTGGGGAATGGACAGCGACCTCAGGCCCGCTGCCGTTCCCATCGGCGCGTTCGACCGTGCCTCCTCGACGAGCGCGGCGATCGTCCTGTCGATGTCACCGGTGATCTGCGAGCCGACGAGCAGGGTCGCCCTGCCGCCCGCCTCGGGGGCGATCAGGGATACGTCCGGGGCGACCTGAACGGCCGGACGCGTCGAGGCCGGCGGCACGCCACCCGGCGGTGTGCCGATGATGATGTCGAGGCCGGGGCCGCTCCCGGCGCTGCCAGAAACGGTGACGGCGGGGCGATCGATACCAGCCAAGAGTACGGTAGCCTGAAGGACGCTCATCGCGCGGTCGAGGTCCGCCATCCGGCCGGGACTCTGCACGAGATTGATCGCCATCCGGTCCGTCCCGGTACGGGCGATGGCCGGCAGGTCGGCGAGCGAGGAGAGCTCTACATAGGGGGTTCCGAAGTCGAGGCCGCTGAGTGACGGGGCGATCCGAGTCCACAATTCGTAGGTTCCCTCGATCGAGCAGTCCACGCGATGGTGCTGATCGACCAGGATGCGGATGCCGTTATAGCCGGGCTGTAAGACACCGGCCGGGATGGTGACCGACAATTCACCGCTGCGACCGAGCTGCGTTTCCCCGACCGGCAGATCGTTGATGAAGACGGCCATTCGCGATGTCTCGGGCATGATCGAGACGGCGCTCTGATAGGACAGGACGAATTGTGCCGCCTGGGCGGTTTCCGCTGCCGTGACGTAGAACGGGTAGGCCCGTTCCACGCGCTCGCCGGCGAAGGCCAGTTCGGCCGAACCTGCGTTGAACCTGCGCAGGGTCGCGGATGCGCTTGGATTGGCAGGAGCCGTAACCGCCGCGGGTGGGGCCGGGATGGCAGGCGCTGGAACCGCGAAAGGGTTGGCAGGCTGGGCGGATGCCGCGAGCGGGGCGAGGCTGGCGACCGCCAGCATAGTGGTCGACAGGAGGGTCCTGGAGAAAATCATGATGGTGATACCTTCAGGCGTTGGCTGAGTTCGGCCGGGCTGCCGCCGGGGCCGGTGCGGTGTCCGCCTCCAACGCCGGCTGCTTCGCATCGCGATCGAAGATGAGATGGTGGAACGCGCCCAGCGGGTAGGCGAGACTCCAGCCGATGAAGGCGAAGCTTCCCCCGAGGATGCCGCGGCGGTTGCGCCGGGCCAGACGGGCGGCACGGACCGGGCCGAGATCGGCCAGCATCAGGTTGGCGATCAGCGGGTAGTGCGTGACGCCGGCGCGGAACCGCAGTCCCAAGCCCAGACCGTCCTCGCCACCGCCGAAGCTTTTCACGGTCACCGGCAGCGAGCCCAGTTCGCGGGTGCCGTCCTGGGTCCAGACGAGGAGCCGAGCATCCTCGCGATCGATTGCTTCGGGGAGCCTGCCGAGCACCGCGACCTTGGCGCCGCCCAGCGATACGTCTTCGATCACCACCGGAACCGTTGCTCCCGCGACGACCAGTTCGCCCTTGCGGGCACTGGGCATCCGCGGCGCCTGCCGGCGTTCCATCCGCTCGGTAACGACCCCGAGCGCCGCGCCTGCGACGACCAGGTTCATGAGGTTCCAGGTTCCGACGACCAGCAGCATGCCGCCGATTTCCGGCTCGGTCTGATAGCGATAGATCGCAACACCCATGGTGAGCAGCAGCGCGCCGAAGATCACGAAGTAGGGCCAGGACAGGTCCGAAAGGCGGTCCCGGTCCATCGTCAGTCCCTTCGCAGTGACGTTGAAGGTCGGGCGCCGCGGGTTGATCAGCACGCTCATGATGGCGCGCACCAGATAGACCGACTGGATGTATTCGTAGAGATCCGACACCCAGGGCCAGCGCACGCGGCCGTAAAGATAGTTGCGCAGCAGTTCGCCGGCGAAGAGGTAGGTGAGGGAGTAGGCGACGAACTCATCCACCGAGGCGTCGAAGATCTTCATGTCGAACAGGATGAAGAGCAGCGGCGAGGCCAGGAAGACGAGGCGGACGAACGGAAAGAACCAGAACATTCCGCTCGACATGTAGCAGATGCGCTGTGCCAAGGTCAGGCCGGACCGGAATGCCGGGTTCTTCAACAGCAGGATCTGGATCATGCCCCGGCACCAGCGCGACCGCTGGCCGATGAAACTGACAAGGGTCTCCGGCTGCAGCCCGGAGACCATCGGCCGGTCGACATACAGGCTGTTCCAACCGCGCGAATGGAGATCGAGCGCCGTCTCGCAATCCTCGGTGATGGACACGCCGGAGAAGCCGCCAACCTGGTCGAGAGCCGAGCGGCGCAGCACCGCAGCCGAACCGCAGAAGAACGCGGCGTTCCACTTGTCCAAACCCTTCTGGATCGTGCCGTAGAACATCTCGTTCTCCGACGGCATCGTTCGGAAGGTTGACAGGTTCTTCTCCAACGGGTCGGGATTGGAGAAGAAGTGCGGCGTCTGGACGAGAAACAGCCTGGGATCGCGCTTGAAGAACCCGACGGTCTCGCGCAGGAACTCCCGGGCAGGTGCGTGGTCGGCATCGAACACGACCACCAGCGCACCGGACGAATGCGCCAGTCCGTTGTTAAGATTGCCGGCTTTGGCGTGCACGTTGGCGGGCCGGGTCAGATAGCCGACGCCGAGATCACGGCACAGATACTGCAGTTCTTCGTGACGCGTCTGCGCTGCGAGCGCAGTCTTGTGATCCGACGACAGTCGCTTCTCGTCCGTGCCGCCGTCGTCCAGCAGATACACGTGCAACTTGTCCTGCGGGTAATCGAGGGATTTCGCGGCCGCCAAGGTGAGCGACAGGATGTCGGAGCTCTCGTTGTAGGAGGGCACAAACACGTCGACACTGGGCAACTCGTCGTCCGGATACTGCGGCGCCTGCGGGCGTTCGAGCGGATCGGCAGACACGAAAAGGCTCATCGCCAGCATCAGCAGACAATACATCTCGGCGCCATAGAGGATGATGGCCGGGATGAAGTTGGTGAGATCGTCCGCGGAGGGCAAGGTCGATGTGGTGCGCCAGTACGCGTAACGCAGGACGACAAGGCTGACGGCGCCCAGGAATATATATTTCCATGTGCCGCTCAGACGAAGTGTGTATATGCCAATAGCTACGGCCAGAGCAGTAATCGCAATCAGCCATTGCGCCTCTACGCTCACAGGTTGCTGAACCATTATGAAGAAAAGCAATGCGCAAACCAGCCAGATGCCACCTAAGATCGTTCTAAGCATCGAAACCTCAACTATTTTTGCGCGGGGAGCATGCAGGATTAGATCCCGAAACGACTATGCGGATTTAAACAGGGCGCGGCGTCTTGCGTCAATGTCCGCTCACTTTTACGGTAAGGTCTGGTTAATTGAGAAATATATCCTAGTGACGCTGAGGAAAATGAGCGTCTTTTTGGCACTGGCCGTGCAGAATCTGCACATATCGCCTCCGTTCGAGGCATTTGGCTGAATGCTATAGGCTGGTGTGATGGCGTCCCACCGGGCTCTGTCGCGCCGACGACCATTACGATCCATCGTGGAAGACGGATTTCGCCGCGGAGGGCTGTGCGAGAAGCACTTCGATTGGTGTGGGTGCGGCAATCGTGGCTACGGCGCTATGGCCTTGGTACGTGAGGAGCATTCTGTGAAGGCCAAAGGGGCCGATGGCTTTTTCCCCAAGGTGCCTCCGTACATTCCATGTCGATAGGCGGCGGGACCATCAGTTCCTGTGAGCTTTGCGGCAGATGGCATGCACGTATTCCGCCCGCGGGGCGCGGTTTAATGCGGCGTCGACGCCTTATCGCGCATCTTGATCCACCATCCCGCACCAGGCTCCGCCGCAATGAGAAGGCTCTGGGCTGAGCGGTATCAGATGCCATGCGGATCCCGATGCCGTCGTGATGCGAACCAGGTCGTTGCGGAACTCCAGGTAGCGCGGCAAGGGCAGTGCGTACGCTTCCCCCCGACCCATCAGACGAAGAAGCGAGCCGACGCTGTCCGGCTGAAAAGGGCTGACCGGCGTTCCCCACTGCACAATTCGCAGGGGATTGAGGAGCTGCGCCTGCGCGCTCGTTGCGAAGCCGAGCGTAGCCAAGCAAGCGACGGCGACCATCTTCATCGAGAACCTCGCATTTGATGGGGCTCGATCGCGCCACGCGGGCATCTCGCCGTCAAGTGCTGGGAGTGTGGTGGCCACTGCCTGGTCGGACTGCGGACAGGAAGCGGCATGTGCCACAGCCCGCGTCGCGTGGACCTACAGAGGGCCCTTATCCGGTTCGCAAGGTCGCTCGCGCTACGCACGCGCCTGTCCCGGCAAAGGATTGCGGTATCCTTCAACACTTCGGACGGTCCGAGAAAGAGGATCGTCATCGCCCCGAGCGTCGAGCCACGCGGCAGCGATCCTCGCATCACACTTTGCGGGGCGACGAGGGGTTCCGGTTGCATGCCACTTGCGGTTATCTGGCGCGAGCCATGGATGGGTTCGGTTGTAGCTGGAGCGATCCGTCCGCCAAGTTGAGGTTGTTTGCCGGATGCAACAGATGCGTAACTCGGTGCCGCAGGATGTCGGCCGCAAGCTCCGGCACATGCGCAACCTGCACAATCTCTCGCTGAAGCAGCTTGCTGCGACGGTGGGCTGTTCGGAAAGCATGCTGTCCAAGGTCGAGACGGGCAGGGTCAATCCCACCCTGACGATGCTGCGCAAGCTCGTGGATGCGCTGGGAATCAACATCGCCTTCCTGTTCGAACCGCAGGACGAGGACGCGGCGATCGTCCACCGGGCCGGCGAGCGGCAGGTCATCGGCGTCGGCCAGTCTCGCCGGGGCGCCGGCATCATGCTGGAGCGGCTGCCGCCCGCCGCGCCCCGCAACGTGCTCGAGGCCAACATCCACATCGTCAATCCCGGCGGTTCGACCGACGGCGCCTTCTCGCATGTCGGCGAGGAAATCGGCTTCGTGCTCGAAGGCACCTTCACCTTGACCGTCGAGGGCGTCACCCATGTGCTCGCGCCGGGCGACTCGTTCGCCTTCCGGTCCGAGCGTCCGCACGAATATCGCAATGACGGCGACACGGTCGCCCGGGTGCTCTGGGTCAACACGCCGCCTACTTTCTGAGCACGCCATCAGCTGGTGGGGCAGGGCACCCGCGGTGGTGCCGGCAGCGTCCGTCCTGCCCGCCCAATCGGCAGGCTGCCTGCGGATTGGGCGCGCCCAAAATTCTTACAGAAATCCGTTCAAGTCACTTGAACGCGCACCCGGATCGGGTAGGCTTTCCCCATCGCAGCCCTTGGCGCGCCGCTGTTCGTGGCATGCCGGCAAGGGCTGGTGCGGGTTGGCACAAACGCGAAGGTGAGGCGAAGGTTCATGGCGCAGGCGGCAGGCATCCAGATCTCATGTGCGCAGTTCGAGCCGCGCATCGGTGAGGTCGAGCGCAATGTCGAAGCCAGCCTGAAGCTGATCGGTGAGGCCGCCGATTCCGGCTCCCGGCTGATCGTGCTGCCGGAGCTGTGCAATTCCGGCTACGTCCTGGAAAGCCGTGAAGAGGCCTATGCGCTGTCCGAGAGTGTTGCGACCGGCAGCTCCATCGCCCGTTGGGCGGCGCTGGCAGCCGAGCGCGGTCTTTACCTCGTGGCCGGCTTCCTGGAGCGCGAGGGCGTCAGGCTCTACAACAGCGCGGTTGTGATTGGCCCCGACGGGGTCATCGGCACCTATCGCAAGAACCATCTGTGGGCCGACGAAGCCCTGTATTTCGAACGCGGCGATCTGGGCTTTCCGGTCTTCCATACGCCCTTCGGCCGGATCGGCGTGCTCATCTGCTACGATGGCTGGTTTCCCGAGGCTTGGCGTCTACTGGCGCTGCAGGGCGCCGACATCGTCTGCGTGCCCACCAACTGGGTGCCGATGGCCGAGCAGCCGGCCGGCATGCCGGCCATGGCGAACGTCCTGTGCATGGGCGCGGCGCACAGCAATTCCATGGTGGTCGCCGCCTGCGACCGGGTCGGCACCGAGCGTGGCCAGCCCTTCATCGGCCAGAGTCTCATCGTCGACCACAATGGCTGGCCGGTCGCCGGCCCCGCAAGTGCGGGCGAGCCGGAACTGGTGACCGCCATCTGCGACCTCTCCCAGTCCCGCAGGAAGCGCAACTGGAACGACTTCAACCAGGTCATGCGCGATCGTCGGACGGATCTTTACGGGGAAATGCTGGGCACGGCGGCTCGGCCCGGCTGGTACTGAAACAGGCCTCTCAAACAGGGAAAACACGTCATGAACATCAAGAGTCTAGCCGGAAGCGTCGCGCTTCTGGGAGCCATGGCCTGCGGCGCCTCGGCGCAGGAGCCGATCCAGATCGGCATTCCCGTCGGCCTCAGCGGCGCTAACAGCGTCGTCGCGCCCTCCGTCGTCCAGTCCAGCGAGCTCGCCGTCGAGGAGATCAACGCGGCAGGCGGCATTCTCGGCCGCCAGGTCGAGCTGGTCGTGGCCGATGACGGCAGCGGCGCCCAGGGCGCCCAGCGGGCTTTCGACTCGCTGGTCTTCCAGGACGACGTCGACGTGCTGATCTCCATGGAGACGAGCGCTGCCCGCAATGCCGGCCTGCCGATCGTCAACCGCGCCGGCAAGCCGTTCATCTACACATCCTTCTACGAGGGCCGGTCCTGCAGCCCCTGGATGTTCGTCGATGCCTGGGTGCCCGAGCAGCAGGTCAAGCCGATCGTCGACCACTTCGTCGACAACCTCAGCGCCAAGACATTCTACCTGATCGGCAGCGACTACAATTTCGGCCGCGGAATGCTGGAATTCACCCGCGACTACATCACCGAGCGGGGTGGTGAGGTGCTCGGCGAGCAGTATCTGCCGATGGACGGCTCCGACTGGACCGCGATCATCAGCGATCTGAAGTCGAGCAATCCCGATGCGCTGATCACCTCGACGGCAGGCGGCGCGCCGAACGTCACCTTGACCAAGCAGCTGCGCAATTCCGGCGTCTCGATCCCCTACGGCAACCTCGCCGTCGACGAGGGTACCGCCAAGAACATGGGCGCCGACGCGGCCGGCATCTTCATCTCCCAGTCCTATCTGACCGGCATCGGCAGCGAGGAGAACAAGACCTTCCTGGCCGCCATGGAAGAGAAGTTCGGCAGCGAGCTGAAGACCCCGAACGATCTGTCCGTGCCGCAGTACGAGGCCATCTATCTCTACAAGGCCGCCGCCGAGAAGGCCGGGTCGGTCGAGCCCCAGGCGATCGTCGACGCCCTGCCGGAGGTCTCCTTCACCGGCCCGCGTGGCGCGATCCAGATGAACAAGCAGCATCATACGCCGCTGACCATGTATCTCGGCCAGGTCACCGATGCCGGCGGCGTCGAGGTCATCAAGACCTTCGACAATGTCGATCCCGGCGAGCAGTGCCCGAACCTCTGAGCCGACCACCCACATCATGAGAGATGGCCGGCGGGCGATGTCCGCCGGCCATCTCCACCCGACAGGCACAGGCCGCTGGAGACCGGATGGCGACGCTCTTTCTCGATATTCTGACGACATCTTCGATGCTGTTCATCGTGGCCGCCGGGCTGATGATCATCCTCGGCGTGATGAAACTGATCAATTTCGCCCACGGCGCCTTCCTGACCGTCGGCGGCTACGCCGCCCATGTGGTGACCGATGCCGGCTTCAGTCCATGGCTGACCATTCCCGCCGCTGCCATCGTCGGCTTCCTGCTCGGCGTCGTGGTGGAGCGCCTGATCGTGCGGCCGCTCTACTCGCGCCCGCTCGACGCGATCCTCGCCACCTGGGGGCTCGGCATCGTCATCGCGCAGGTCATCGTCTTCATCTTCGGCCGTGAAGTGCAGTTCGCCGCCAGCCCGATTTCCGGCACGACCGACATCTTCGCCACGACCTATTCGTCCTGGCGGCTGATCCTCGTAGCCGTCGCCGTGATCATCGGCGGGCTCCTGACGGCGCTTCTGTATCTGACCCGCTTCGGCCTTCATGCCCGGGCGGTGATCATGAACGAGAACCTTGCCCGCGGCCTCGGCATCGACAGCGTCCGGGTGCGCGCCATGACCTTCGGCCTCGGTGCCGCGCTGGCCTGCGCCGCCGGCGCGCTGATCACGCCGCTGCTCTCGGTCGACCCGAACATGGGCCTGCCCTGGCTGGTCAATTCCTTCATGCTGGTGCTGGTCTCCGGGGTTGCGATCCCCGGACTGGCGCTCGCCTCGCTGTTCCTCGGCGGCGCCCAGGTGCTGGTCAGCACCTTCGTCAGCCCGATCCTCGGCGGTATCACCATTGTCGTCCTCGCCGCAGTCATCCTGCGTATCAAACCCCAAGGACTGTCCCGTGGCTGACAACATTTCGAACGCGTCGCAGCGCTCGTCCCGCCAGATCTGGACGACGCTCGCCGGGGCCGCCGTCGCACTCGTCATCGTGGCGACCGCACCGCTCTATCTCGACACCTACATGACCAACGTCCTGATCCGGGCGCTCTTCCTCGGCGTCCTGGCGCTGACGGTGGATCTCGTCTGGGGCTATACGGGCGTCCTGACCTTCGGCCAGTCGGCCTTCTTCGGCATCGGCGCCTATGCCTGCGCACTGGTCGCCACCCATTGGGGCTTCGGTCCGGGCTGGTTCGCGCTCGCGCTGGTCATCGGCATCGTCGCCGCGGCGGTGACCGCCTGGCTGGTGGGCCTCCTGTCCTTCTATCACGGCGCCTCGCCGCTCTATTCCTCGATCATGACGCTGGCACTGCCGATCGTGCTCGTCCAGATCATCTTCGCGGGCGGCCGGTTCACCGGCTCGAGCAGCGGCCTGTCAGGCTTCCCGACCTATTACTGGTCGATCGACACCTGGTTCGTGATCGCCGGCATCCTGCTCGTGGCGGTCGCCACCGTTGCCTGGCTCTTCGTGCGCTCCGACTACGGCCGCATCCTCGTAGCGATCCGCGAGAACGAGGACCGCTGCGCCTATCTCGGCATCCCGGTCTCGCGCATCAAGATCGGCCTGTTCGTCGCCTGCGGCGCCATCGGCGCGGTCGCCGGCTTCGGCTATGCCGCCTTCACCAACGTCGTGGCGCCCGAACTCGGCGGCTTCCTGCTCGGCACGGAATCGCTGATCTGGGTGGCGCTCGGCGGACGCGGCACGCTGCTCGGCCCGATCCTCGGCGCCATCGGCATCGACGTGACGTCGTCCTATCTGTCCGGCAGCCTGCCGTTCCTGTGGAAGTTCATCGTCGGCGTCGTCTTCGTGCTGGTGATTATCCTCCTGCCGAACGGCTTCGCCTCGCTGGTCACCGGTGCCTGGCGCCGGTATCGCGCGCGCTCCAACCCCGAAGGCGAGGGCCATCACGCCGCCGGCGTCCGTCTGGTTGCCGCCGAGGGAACCGGCGTGCGACCCACGGCAACATCCGTTGCGCCGATCCGCATCGCGGCCCTGACGTGTCGCTATGGCAGCCTCACCGTCCTCGACGGCATCGAGGTGGAAGCGCGCGAAGGGCAGCTTCTGAGCATCGTCGGCCCGAACGGCGCTGGCAAGACGACGCTGATGCGCTGCATCAGCAACGGCACCGAGCGCACCAGCGGCCAGGTGACCGTCGCGGGCACCGAGATCGGTCGCCGTTCGCCGCAGAAGATCGTCGGGCTCGGCGTCGGTCGTAGCTTCCAGAATACCAGCCTGTTCGACAGCCTGACGGTGGGTGACTGCCTGCGGCTGGCCCGCTACCGCATCGACGGCGCCTCTGCCTTCGTGCGGCGGCAGACGGTGGCGCTGCCGGAGCCGGCGCTGGAGATCCTGCGGGCAACCGGGCTCGACCAGCAGCTGGGCCTGGAGACCCGCTATCTGTCCCACGGCATGAAGCGCGGTCTGGAACTCGCCATGGTGCTGGCCACCGAGCCGCGCGTCCTCCTGCTCGACGAGCCGACCGCCGGACTGACCAAGTCCGAGCGCACGGCGATCGGCCACGTCCTGACCCGCCTCGTCGAGGAATACGGGCTCTGCGTTTTCCTGATCGAGCACGATCTCGACTTTGTCCGGGAAATCTCCAACCGGATCGTCGTCCTCCACCAGGGCAAGCTCCTGCTCGACGGCAGCGTCGAGGAGGTCGTCTCGTCCGATCTCGTCAAGGCGGTCTATGCCGGCCACAATCTGGAGACCGCCGCATGAGCGCAGCACAGAACCTCACGCCCCGAGAGAACTGGCTTGCCGTCGAAAATGTCAGCAGCGGCTACGGCGCGGCGACCGTGGTGCGCGACGTCAGCTTCGGCATCGCGCCCGGCGAGATCCTGGTGATCCTCGGCAAGAACGGCATGGGCAAGTCGACGCTGCTCAAGACCATCATGGGCTATGTGCGGGCGTCGCGTGGCACCATCCGCCTTGGCGGGGAGGAGATCACCAACCGTCCGCCGCACCTGATCGCGCGCCAGTCGGTGGCCTATACGCCGCAGGAATTCGCGATCTTCCAGGACCTGACCGTGGAGGAAAACCTCCGCCTCGGCGTGGAAAGCGACAGGCTGCTCGCCGAGCGGATGGGCGACGTGGAAGCAGCCTTCCCGGTCATCGCCCGGCGCTTTCGCCAGCGCGCCGGTACGCTGAGCGGCGGCGAGCAGAAGATGCTGCTGTTGTCGCGCGGCCTCGTCGCCCGGCCGAAGATCATGCTCATCGACGAGATCTCCGAAGGCTTGCAGCCCTCCATGGTCACCAAGATGGCCGAGGTGCTGCGGCAGACCAAGGAGAAGAACGGCGTCGCCGTGCTCCTGGTCGAGCAGAACCTGCCCTTCGCCCTGTCGGTCGCCGACCGCTACGCGATCCTGAAGATCGGCGAGATCGTCGAGCAGGGGGATGCGGCCCACACCGACACCGCCGCGACGCTCGAACAGCATCTGCGGATCTAGCGGCAAGCCAAACGGGAGCTGCTTGACTGCCATGGAAGCCAACACCTACTCCATCGTCGCGCGGTGCGCGCGAACCGGCGAACTGGGCGTCGCGGTGGCTTCGGCCGTGCCGGCCGTTGGGTCGATGTGCCCCTATGTCCGGCCCGGCCTCGGTGCGGTGACGACCCAGTCCTGGGTCAATCCCTACCTCGCCTCGGCCATTCTCGATGTGCTCGGGGAGGGGGCGGGCGTCGAAGCTGCCCTTGCCACGGCCATGGCGGCCGATCCGGAGGCCCATCTCAGGCAGGTCGGCGTCGTCGACGCGGCCGGCGGCTCGGCGTCCTGGACCGGAGACGCCTGCACACCCGCCCATGCCGCGGCCACCGGCACGGATTATGCCGCCCAGGGCAACATGCTGACCGGCCCCGAGGTCATCGCCGCCATGGAAACCAGCTTCACTGGCACGGCGGACGAGCCGCTCGGCGAACGGCTGATGCGCTGCCTCGAAGCCGCTCGGCGCGGGCGGCGACAAGCGCGGCAAGCAGTCGGCAGCGTTGCTGGTTTACGCCGGCGAAGCCTATGCGCGGCTCGACCTGCGCGTCGACGAGGATGCCAATCCGGTGGCGCGGCTGCGCCGGACCTTCGAGGTCGCCAAGCTCCAGCTCGTGCCCTTTGTCGACGGCATGCCGCGGCGCGAACGGCCGAGCGCTTTCCCGCAGGAGGTGATGGACCTCCTGCTCAGATCGCCGCCGGACCGTCCGGGCGGCGGCGGCAGCCGCGAGCCGTGACCGGAACGAGGAGAGAGCCGATGCAGGACGAACGCGAGATCGATCCCGAGACGCTGATCCGCGTCGATCGGGTGGCCGAGGTGCGGGCCGCCTACGCCACTATCGCCGAACAGATCGGCGCGCTGCGCGGTCTCGATCTGGGCGAGACCCACCCGGCCATCGTGTTCCGGCCGTTGCGCCGCGGGGAGAACGCCTGATGGACATCGACACCGCCTTCGATGCGCCGATCGGCGAGGTGGCCAGGGCAATCCGGGACGCGAAGCTGTCACCGGTGGATCTCGTCGGTGCCTGCCTCGATCGGATCGCGACCCGCGACGGCACGCTCCAGTCCTTCGTCCATGTGGCCGGCAACGCGCTGGAACAGGCGAAGTCGGCGGAACTGGCCGTGCGCGACGGTCGGGCACTGGGCCCGCTCCACGGCATCCCGATCGCGGTCAAGGACAATTACCTGACGGCCGACATGCCGACGACGGCCGGTACGGCTGCCGAGATCGCCTTTCCGAAGGAGGACGGCGCCGCCATCGCCCGGCTGCGCAAGGCCGGGGCGATCCTCATCGGCAAGACGCGGATGCACGAATTCGCCTGGGGCATGGAGACCCCGCCGGCCCGCAACCCCCATGACGAGGGGCGGGTACCGGGCGGATCGAGCGGCGGGTCAGGGGCTGCCGTTGCCGCTGGATTCTGCCTCGCCGCGACCGGCTCCGATACCGGCGGCTCCATCCGCATCCCGGCCAGCCTCTGCGGAACGGTGGGCTTCAAGCCGACCTTCGGCCGGATCGGCCGCTCCGGCATCGTGCCGCACAGCTGGTCGCTGGACCATGCCGGCCCGCTCACCCGCAACGTCGCCGATGCGGCGCTGCTCGTCGACGTGATGTCGGGGCACGATCCAGACGATGCGGCATCGGCGAACGAGCCGCCCACCGATCTGGCGCCGCTCGCGGCCGCGCCCGTCGAGGGGCTGCGCGTCGGCGTCTGCCGCAACCATTTCTTCGAGGCTCTTGACAGCGAAGTCGCGGCCGCGGTCGAGGCGACGATCGAGCGCCTGGCCGCTGCCGGCGCACAGATCGTCGAATTCGAGGTCCCGGAACTCGCCTGTGGCCTCGGCGCGATCTTCGCCATCGAACTGTCGTCCTCGACCGCCTACCATCTCCCGCATCTGGCCTCCGGCGCCATCGACGACTACAGCGAGGACGTCAGGCTGCTGGTCGAGATGGGTCGGCTGGTGACGGGCTCCGACTACCTCCAGGCGGAACGCTACCGCCGGCTCCTGGCCGGCAAGTTCCAGACGGTGTTTGATCGGGTCGACGTGGTGGTCGGGCCGAGCATGCCGATCACCGCCTGGGAGATCGGCCAGCGCGAGGTGGTGCTGGGTGGCCGGCGCGAGAGCGTGCTGGAGACCTCCTGGCGCTTCACCTATCCGTGGAACCTGCTCGGTCTGCCGGCAATCAGCCTGCCCTGTGGGACCGACTCCCGCGGGTTGCCGATCGGCTTCCAGATCGCCGGCGCGGCCTTCGACGAGGCGAGCGTCGTGCGGGCTGCTGCTGTGGTCGAACGGACGCTCAAGGCCTGACCGGAAACGTCCTGATCACGCCGCGCGGGCCTTACTCGGCCAGCGTTGCTTTCAGCCAGTCGACGAAGCGTTGCACCTTGCGGCGATTGAGGTGCTGGTGGGGGCAGACCAGCCAGAGCGAGCGTTGTGTCACACGTTTCTCGTGCCGCATGGGGCGAACCAGCCGGCCGTCGGCGATCTCGCGCTGGGCGGTCAGGTCCGATTCCAGCGCCAGCCCGATACCGGCGACCGCCATGTCGATCGACATGTGCGCCCGGTCGAAGAGGGCGCGTTGCAGGCCCTTGGGCGGCGCCACGCCCTGGGCGTCGAACCAGTGCGACCATTGCACCACGTTCTTGACCGAATGCAGCAGCCGGAAACGCGTCAGATCGGCGATTTCGAGCGAGCCTGCCGGCGCACAGCCCGGCGCGCACAGGACCGACATTTCCTCGTCCCGCAGACATTCGGTGTAAAGGCCCGGCCAGCCGCCCGAGCCATGGCGGATCTCCAGGTCGATCGCCTCGCGGCTGTAGTCCGGCGGCTCGTTCGTGGCGTCGACATGCAGTTCGATGTCGGGGTTCGCCGTGATGAAGCCCGGCAGGCGCGGCAGCACCCAGGTGTTGGCGAAGGTCGGCGCGATGCGCACGTTCAGCACCGTGTAGGAATGGCGCTCGCGCATCTGTTCGGTGACGCTCGCGACGCGCTCGACCTCGTGCCGGATCAGATCGAAATAGCGTTCGCCCGCTTCCGTCAGGATGACGCCACGGCCGGTCCGCGAGAACAGGCGCATGCCGAAATAGGCTTCCAGAAGCTGGATCTGCTGGCTGATCGCCGACGGGGTGACGCCGATGCTGTCGCTCGCCTCGACCATGCTGCCGGCGCGAGCGGTGGCGTGAAAGGCGAGAATGGCGCGGAACGGGATCGGCATCGGAATTAGATATTCTAATCAATGCGCCGGCGAAAGTCGTTTGCCCCGTCTCATCTTTGGCCAGTATTCCAGATCTCAGGCCATCGCGCGTGCCGGAGGATGGGCGCGCGATCGGATTGGGCGAAGGCCCGCCGCCGATCGGGGGAGAGACGCGTCAGGCCGGGGAGGGAGGCCCTGCGCCGATGCGATACGAGCGCCAACGCCGGGAGACCGGCAGGAGACTGCGGCGCCTGGCGATCGGCGGCGGTCGTTCCGCGGAATCCTTCATCACCGATCCAGCAGAACTGTCCGGGCCGTCTGAGCATCATCTTCTAGGGAGACCCTTCGCCATGAACCTCTACACAAAGCTTCTCGCACGCCAGACCGCCGGCAAGCCCATTCGCGTCGGCCTGATCGGCGCGGGCAAGTTCGGATCGATGTTCCTGTCACAGGTCCGGCACATTCCCGGCATGCATCTCTACGGCATCGCGGACTTGTCCGCCGACCGCGCGAAGGCGGCGCTGACCAACACCGGCTGGGACGCCGAGGCGGCGACCACGTCGAGCTTCGAGGATGCGCTGGCTTCCGGCCGGACCTGCATCACCGAGGATGGCGAGGCGCTGATCCGCGCCGACGGCCTCGACGTGGTGATCGACGCGACCGGCCATCCGGCGGCCGGCATCCGCCACGCCTTGCTGGCGGCCGAGCAGGGTCGCCACATGGTCATGGTGAATGTCGAGGCCGACGTTCTGGCCGGCGCCTATCTGGTCGAGGAGTTCGACCGCGCCGGGCTGGTCTATTCCATGGCCTATGGCGACCAGCCGGCGCTGGTCTGCGAGATGATCGACTGGGCCCGCACCTGCGGCTTCCGCGTCGTGGCCGCCGGCAAGGGCACCAAGTACCTGCCGCAATACGCCGCCTCGACGCCGGACACGGTCTGGGATCATTACGGCTTGACGTCCGAGGAGGCGGCGAAGGGCGGCATGAACCCGCAGATGTTCAACTCGTTTCTGGACGGCACCAAGTCGGCGCTCGAAATGGCGGCGATCTCCAACGCGTCGGGACTCCTGGCACCGCGCGACGGGCTGCTGTTTCCCCCCGTCGGCACCCATGACCTTGCCGAGATCCTGAAGCCGCGTTCTCATGGCGGCATTCTCGAACAGGCCGGCATGGTGGAGGTGATCTCCAGTCTGGAGCGAGACGGCCGGCATGTCTTCGGCGATCTGAGATGGGGCGTCTACATCACCTTCGAGGCGATGGAGGATGACGGCCGCGGCGCCGACTACGTCCGCCGCTGCTTCCGCGAATATCAGGTCGTCACCGACAGTTCGGGCCGCTATGCGACCCTGTTCCGGCCGTCCCATCTCATCGGGCTGGAGCTTGGCGTCAGTGTCGCCAACGCCGCGCTGCGCGGCGAGCCGACCGGCCGGACCAACGGGCTCGTCTCGGATGTCGTGGCCGTCGCCAAGAAGGCCCTCAAGCCCGGCGATGTGCTCGACGGCGAGGGCGGCTTCACCGTCTGGGGCCGGATCGCCCGCGCCGAGGATTCCCTGGCCATGGGCGGCCTGCCGATCGGCCTGGCGCATAACATGCCGCTGAAGCGCGCCGTCGCCGAGGGGCAGATGCTGAGCTGGGACGATGTCGAGGCGACCGAGAGCCAGGCCGTGACGATCCGCCGGACGATGGAGGATCGCGCCCGCACCCAACGCGCCGCCGCGGCCTGAGCCGACGAGACCCGGCGCGCATCTGCCCGCCGGGTGGCCGCGCCGGGGCGATGACCTCAGACGAAGCACCGCCGCAACTTGCGGCGGCGTTCGTACGTGGCAGCTAGGGCGCGCCGCGTCAGATCCCAAGCAGGTGGCGGGCCGAGAGCGGTAAGTCATCCCGCAACCTTCGGACGCTTGTCCGCTCGCGCGGCGCGAAAACATTACGTTTTTCGCATGTCATGTGGTTCTGTGGTTCGACGCATCGTCTTATCGCAGGGAAGACCGGAATGAAGCGCGCGCATGGCTGAAGCGAGGGACGGGCGTATGGCCGCCGCTCCGAGGGGGGCGCTGGTCCGGCGTCTGGCGCGGATCGGGGCGATCGTCTGCGCGCTGACGGGGCTGGCGGTGGGCCTGCTCGCCTGGGGTGTCGGCCGGCCCGACATCGCCGATCTGGCGTGGACCGCGGGCGTGATCCCGGTCCTGATCATACTGGTCGGCGAGATCGTCGTCAGCCTGCGGCAGGGCAATTTCGGTCTCGACATCGTCGCGGCACTGGCGATGCTTGCGGCGCTTCTGGTCGGCGAGACATTGGCGGCCGCGGTGGTGGCGCTGATGTATGCCGGCGGCCAGGCGCTGGAGGCATTCGCCGAAGGCCGCGCCGGCCGCGAGATGACCGCGCTGCTCGACCGCGTGCCCAAACATGCGACGCGCTATCGCGACGGCGCGCTGGAAACCGTGCCCATCGCCGCCATCGCGCCGGGCGACCGGCTGCTGATCCATCTCGGCGACGTGCTGCCGGTGGACGGAACCGTCGCCGGCGCGGCGCTGCTCGACCAGTCGGCGCTGACCGGGGAATCGCTGCCGGTCGCGCGCAGCGACGGCGAGGCCGCGATGAGCGGCGCCAGCAATGTCGGCGCCGCCTTCGATCTGGTGGCGGGCGAATCGGCGGCCCGCAGCACCTATGCCGGCATCGTGCGCATGGTGGAGGAGGCGGCCCGGGCCAAGGCGCCGATGGCCCGGCTCGCCGATCGCTACGCTTTGGGCTTCATGGCGGTGACCATCGCCCTGTCGCTCGGGGCATGGTGGCTGTCGGGCGATGCGGTGCGCGCCGTCGCGGTTCTCGTCGTGGCGACACCCTGTCCGCTGATCCTGGCGGTCCCGGTCGCCATCGTCGCCGGCATGTCCCGGGCGGCCGGAAGAGGCGTCCTGGTCAAGGGCGGCGGGGCGCTCGAAACCCTCGGCCGGATCGACACGCTCGTCGTCGACAAGACCGGGACGTTGACCCATGGCATTGCCGCGGTCACCCGGATCGTCGCGTCCAAGGGCTGGGACGAGGCCGAGATCCTGCGTCTGGCCGCAAGTCTCGACCAGTTGTCGCAGCATGCGATCGCACGGGCGCTGGTTGCCGAGGCGCATCGCCGGGACCTCGCCCTCGTCATGCCGCAGGACGGACGTGAAGTGGCCGGCGAAGGCGTGGAAGGCACGATCGACGGCCGCGCCATGCTTGTCGGCGGACGCCATCACGTCGCGTCGGCCCTGGCGCCGGACGAGCTTGCGGCGCTCGATGCGGCGGTGCCGGCCGGCGCGCTGATCGTCGCGCTGGTGGTGGAGGGCCGGCTCGCCGGTCTCATCCTGATGCAGGACGGCCTGCGCGACGGTGTCGGTGCGACGCTCGCCCGGATGCGGGCCCTCGGCGTCGGCCGGATCGTCCTGGCTACCGGGGACCGCCGCGATGTCGCGCTGGCCGTGACGGGGGACCTCGGCCTCGACGCCGTCGCCGCCGACCTCGTGCCGCAGGACAAGATCGCGCTGGTCGGCCGGGAAAAGGCCGGCGGCTCGGTGATGATGGTCGGCGACGGGGTCAACGACGCGCCGGCGCTGGTTGCGGCCGATCTCGGCGTGGCGATGGGCGTCGAAGGCGCCGCCGCCTCGGCGGAAGCGGCCGACATCATCCTCCTGCGCGACGATCTGGACGGGCTGGCCGATGCCATGGCCATCGCCCGCCACTCGCGCCGCATCGCGCTGCAGAGCGTCGTCGTCGGGCTGGGACTGTCGGGCCTCGGCATGCTCGCGGCGGCCGCGGGCTATCTGCCGCCCGTGCAGGGGGCACTCCTGCAGGAGGTGATCGACGTCGCCGTCATCCTCAACGCCCTGCGCGCCCTGCGCCCAGGCTGACCGGCGATCGGTCCGCCCTGGGATCAAAGCGGCTGTACGACCGCTGATCCCGGAATGTCTGGCCGGGTTTCTGAGACGATATCTGTCTGAAAAATTGATGGTGGGCGCGACAGGGATTGAACCTGTGACCCCCTCGGTGTGAACGAGGTGCTCTCCCGCTGAGCTACGCGCCCCAGCCGGCGCGGTGAGCCGCGTCGGGGACGCCGCGATATAGTGCCGCTTCGTGGCCCGCGTCAACCGCCATTCACGGCTTCGTTCGCGTCACTTCGCCCGCATTGGCGACGAGCCGTTCCACGAGGCCGATGTCGAGGCTGGCATAATCCTCGATGATGACGCTGGCGCGGGCTCTTGCCGCCGCGTCCGGCGCATAGCCGAAATCCACCAGCACCGAGGGCACGCCCGCCGCCACCGCGGTGTCGATGTCGGTCACCGTGTCGCCGACCATCACCGACAGGTCGGACCGCCCGCCGGCCAGCGCGATCGTCTCGCGGAGATGCAGCGGGTCGGGCTTGCGCCGGGCAAATGTGTCGGCGCCGCAGATCGCGGCGAAGCGATCGGCGACGGCCAGCGCATTCAGCAGCAGGCCGGCGAGCCGCTCGTACTTGTTGGTGCAGACCGCCAGCCGCATGCCGGCGGCTTCCAGCCGGTCCATCGATTCGAGGACGCCGGGAAACAGCCGCGACTCGTCGGCGATATGGTCCTGGTAATAGGCGATGAAGCGCGTCACCTGATCGCGCATCTCGGCGTCGTCGAGGTCGCGGCCGTCGCGGCGATAGGCCTCGCGCAGCATCACCTTGGCGCCGTGGCCGGCATGCGGGCGCACGACGTCGAGCGGCATCGGCGCCATGCCCGCAGCGGCGAGGCAATGATTGAGGCTCGCGGCGAGATCGGGGGCGGTGTCGACGAGCGTGCCGTCGAGGTCGAAGACGGCGATGCCGGTCATGATCTGTCCTTGCGGGTGACGGGAGCCGGCGCTGGCGCCGCGGATCGGCGTTTGCTTCGCAATCCGCGTCCGCAAGGTCAAGCCTCGCGGGCAGCGGCCCGGGGCGTGACATCGACAGTCCCGGCCGGACCGTCTAGACGCTTCGAAGGCGCAAGCGGAGGATTGAACGCCCATGACGGATTCGGCGACACTGAAGACCATGGCCGGCAAGGCCGCGCTGGCCCATGTCGAGGACGGCATGCGCCTCGGCATCGGCACCGGCTCGACCGCCGAAGCCTTCGTGCGGGTGCTCGCCGAGCGGGTCCGCGACGGCATGAAGATCGTCGGCGTGACGACCTCGAACCGCACCGAGGCGCTGTGCGCCGAGCTGGGCGTGCCGACCGAGACGCTGGAGACCGTGCCCGAGCTCGATCTCACCATCGACGGCGCCGACGAGGTCGACGCTTCGCTGCGGCTGATCAAGGGCGGGGGCGGCGCGCTCCTGCGCGAGAAGATCGTCGCGGCCGCGTCAGAGCGCTTTCTGGTGATCGCCGACGCCTCGAAGAAGGTCGAGACGCTGGGCGCCTTTCCGCTGCCGATCGAGATCAACGGCTTCGGCATGATCGCCACCTATCTGGCCATCCGCAAGGCGGCGGCCGGGCACGGCCTGGAAGGCGACATGATCCTGCGGCGCAGCGGCGACGAGCCCTTCATCACCGACAACGGCCACCTGATTCTCGACGCATCTTTTGGCCGCATTGGCGATCCAGAAGCCCTCTCGCAGGCCTTGTTCGCGGTGCCTGGCGTCGTCGAGCACGGCCTGTTCCTCGGCATGGCGAACACCGTGATCCTGGCCGGAGACGACGGGCTGGAAACGCTCGAAGCCTGAGCATGGCGGGCGCCTCGCGCCGTGCCTGCGACCGGCTTCCCCTTGCCAGCATGCTGCCAGTTCCAATACTCAAGCGCCGAACGCATCCGACCAGCGTCGGAGCGAACCGAACGGAGACAGACGTTCATGATGTTTAGTCGAGTGACACGCCAGGGCCGCATCGCAGCCGCCGCAGCGCTGCTTCTGGTGCTGCCGGCCAACGCCATCGCCCAGGAATACACCGAATCCCATCTCGCCGCGGCCCGCGACACGATCGAGGCCATCGACGCGACGGACCAGTTCGACAATATCCTGATGAATGCGGCAACGCAGACCAAGTCGGAACTGATCCCGAACAATCCCGACATGGAAGAGAAGATCTCCGCCATGGTCGACGACCGGGCGCTGGCGCTGGCGTCGCGCCGGGCGGCGCTGGAGAACGAGGTCGCCCGCGTCTACGCCAAGCTGTTCACCGAGGAAGAGCTGCGCGCCATCGCCGATTTCTACCAGTCCGAGCCCGGCAAGAAGCTTCTGGCGCAGGGCCCGACGGCTACCCGCGAGATGATGGCGGCGGCGCAGGTCTGGAGCAACGGGATCGTCCGCGATCTGCGCGAAAGCGCCTTCCAGGGCATGAACGAGCTCTACGGCACCGCCGGCGACGCGCCGTTGAACGGCGAGGCCCAGGCGCCGATCGAGCCGATGACGCCGGCCGACGCCGCGCAGTAAAGATGCGGCGGCACTGAAGGGCGGGTTCGGCCGGAGCGGCCGTCCGTCATCGTGCCGATATGACGTCCGTCGATCCTGCGGCGCTCGCCGCACGCTTTGGCGACAGACGACGATGCGCCGCAAGCGCGACCGTTTCGACGGCGGTCCGGATGACGGCGGCGACAGCAGCGGGAGCGCCAGCGTGAGCGGCAACAGCTACGACTACGACCTCTTCGTCATCGGCGGCGGCTCCGGCGGCGTGCGCGCCGCGCGGCGCGCGGCCATGCTCGGCAAGCGGGTCGCCATCGCCGAGGAATACCGCTTCGGCGGCACCTGCGTGATCCGCGGCTGCGTGCCCAAGAAGCTCTTCGTCTATGCGTCGCAATTCTCCGAGGCGCATGAGGATGCGGCCGGCTATGGCTGGTCCTTCGGCGAACGCTCCTTCGATTGGCCGACCCTGATGGCCAACAAGGATCGCGAGATCGAGCGGCTGGAAAACCTCTATGCGGCCAATGTCGCCAGGACCGGGGCGGAGATCTTCAACAGCCGCGCCGTGCTCGAGGGCCAGCACGAGATCCGGCTTCTGGCCGACGATCGCGTCGTCACCGCCGACCAGATCCTCATTGCCGTGGGCGGCCGGCCGAACCCGCATCCGGGCCTGCCCGGCGCAGAACACTGCATCACCTCCGAGGAAGCCTTCCACCTGACGGAGCTGCCGAAGTCGATCCTGATCCTGGGCGGCGGCTACATCGCGGTCGAATTCGCCAATATCTTCCACGGGCTCGATGTCGAGACGACGCTGGTCTATCGCGGCAAGGAAATCCTCAACGGCTTCGACGACGACCTGCGCCACGAGCTGCACCAGGCGATGGTCGACAAGGGGCTCAACGTCATCTGCCAGGATACCCTCGTGGAGGTGAAGCAGCTCGACGACGGCCGCATGGAGGCGCGCTGCGACAGCGGCGAAGTGCGGGTGGTCGACCAGGTGATGCTGGCCATCGGGCGCAAGGCGAACACCGAGAATCTCGGCTGCGAGGCGGCCGGCATCGATCTCGATTCCCGCGGCGGCATCGTCGTCGACGATTATTCGCGCACCAGTGTCGAGAACATCTGGGCCCTGGGCGACGTCACTCACCGGGTGCAGCTGACTCCGGTGGCGATCCACGAGGCCATGTGCTTCGTCGAGACGGCGTTCCGCAACAATCCGACGAAGCCGGACTATGCGACGATCCCGACGGCGGTGTTCTCGCAGCCCGAAATCGGCACGGTCGGGATCACCGAGGCCGAGGCCTGCAAGACCTATGACGAGATCGAGATCTATCGAACCTCGTTCCGGCCGATGAAGAACACGCTGTCGGGCCGCAGCGGCAAGATGATGATGAAGCTGATCGTCGACGCGGCGTCCCGCAAGGTCGTCGGTGCCCACGTCCTCGGGGCGGATGCCGGCGAACTCAGCCAGGCGCTCGGCATCGCGCTGAAGGCGGGCGTCACCAAGGACCAGTTCGACGCGACGATGGCGGTGCATCCGACGGCCGCCGAGGAACTGGTGACCATGTACGAGCCGAGCTACCGGGTCCGCGGCGGCGAGAAGATCACCGCCTGAGGCGGGATCCTCAGGCCGGCGAGGGGGGCCGGACCGGCTCCACGCCGGTCAGCAGGTAGTCGGTTACGACCGGCCAGAGGCTCGTCTGCATGTCGCGCCGGAAGAAGCCGTTGTGGCCGATCGGGCCACCGGCGTCCCGCGGCGACAGCCAGATCTCCGACAGCTCGGCATTCTCGAAGCGCTGCAGCAGCGCCCCGACGGCGGCCGGCGTGCCCCATGGATCGTCCTCGATCCCCACTGACAGCAATGGCAGCCGGACATCGGCGAAGCGTTTGGCTTCCGGGACGGCCGGATCGCCGAAGAAGAAATCGCGCCGGCGGCACCAGCGCGCCCAGTCGCGAAAGACCGGGCCGGCCAGCGCCGTGCCGAAGCCGATCGAACCGGGAATGCGACCGGTCAGCCGCGACATCGGCACGCCGAGAAGGTTCATCCGGGCGAACACCGACAAGGGCTCGCGGGTGCGCCCGTACCAGCCGTTGAGAGAGGCGACCATCACGTAGCGGTCGAACCGCGCCGACAGCCCGCTGAGGCCGATGGCGAGCCCGCCGAAGGAATGGCCGATGCCGACGACCGGCCCGGAACCGGCAGCCGCTTCCAGCGCGGCGAGGGCGGCCGGAAAGTCCTGCGTGCCCCAATGCTGCATCCGGTATGCGCCGGCGCCCCGATCGCGGGCGGAAGCGCCGATGCCGCGATAATCATAGGCGAGAACGGCGCGGGCGCCCTGGTCGACCAGATGCTGGGCGAAGCCGCGATAGAAGCGGCGCTCGACGGCCGCAGCCGCCGAGATCAGCACGGCCGGCCCGCCGCCCGCCGGCTCGGCGCGAAACAGCGTCGCCGGCAGCGTCACGCCATCGGCCGTCGTCAGGGTGAGGTCGCGCCCGCCAACGGAGCGGGCGGAGGCGGAAGCAGTCGCGGCGATATCCATGCCGCCAATGTGTCCAGTCTTCCGTTTACGTCAACGTTTAAATCGCGATGGGGCACACCGCGCCGTCGGTCACGCTGCTGCGACGAGGGGGCCGCCGCTCTTGATCTGCGCGCCCATTCCGTTAGAGCCGCGCCATGGATATTCACGACGATCACCCGGACCTGCCGCGGCTGGCCGCCGAGGGGCGGGTCGTCGCCTATTTCGGCTATGGCTCGCTGGTCAACCGGCGGACGCTGCGCACGAAGTTCCTCGGCATTCGCCGGGCCAGCGTAGCCGGCTGGCAGCGCTTCTGGCTGCCGCGCGACGCTGCCGCAGAGATGGCGCTCTTGTCGGTCAAGCCGAACGACACCCATGCCATCGACGGCGTCGTCGTCTACGATCTCGCCGACCATCTGCCGTCGGTAGACGAGCGCGAGGCCGGCTATGCCCGCCGGATCGTCGATCTCTCCAAGCTCACGGTGGACGGACCGCCTGTCGCCGACATTCCGATCTATATCTACGAGGCGCATCGCGGCGCGGCCGATGCCGGCGATCTGCAGGCCGCGATCCTGCAGAGCTATCTCGACGCGGTGATGCAGGGGTTCCGGACCCTTTACGGCGACGACGGCCTGCGCCGTTTCGTCGACGAGACCGAAGGCTTCGAGACCCGGGTGCTGCGTGACAGAGCGGCCCCGCGCTACCCGCGTCCAGTGACGCTGGAGCCCGGGGAACCCGAGCTCTTCGACCGGCTTGTCGCGGCACGCGGGGCCCGGCTGATCGATCCGGATCCGGCCGTCTGACGCGGCGGAACCCGAGAAGGATGACAATTTCGGCCGGACATGCTTAAACGCGGCCCCGGCCGGAGCGGATGGTCAGATCGTGACGTCCACGGCCGCAATTTCGCAAAGCGAAGAACGAGAAGAACGGCCGGCGCGCACCGGTCAGGAGTGATGTGATGGCGAAGGACTGGACCCCGTCGAGCTGGCGCAACATGCCGATCGAGCAGGTACCGGACTATCCGGATCCGGCGGCGCTCGCCGACACCGAGAAGCGTCTGGCGACCTATCCGCCTCTCGTTTTTGCGGGTGAGGCGCGCAAGCTGACCCGTTCGCTGGCCGAAGTCGCAGAAGGCCGCGGATTCCTCTTGCAGGGCGGCGATTGCGCCGAGAGCTTCGCCGAGCATGGCGCGGACAACATCCGCGACTTCTTCCGCGCCTTCCTGCAGATGGCCGTCGTCCTGACCTTTGCGGCTTCCCAGCCGGTGGTGAAGGTCGGCCGCATCGCCGGCCAGTTCGCCAAGCCGCGCTCGTCCAACAACGAGACCCGCGACGGCAAGACGCTGCCGTCCTATCGCGGCGACATCATCAACGGCATCGAGTTCGACGAGGCCTCGCGGATTCCGAACCCGGAGCGCCAGGAGATGGCCTACCGGCAGTCGGCGGCGACGCTGAACCTGCTGCGTGCTTTCGCTCAGGGTGGCTACGCCAATCTCGACAACGTCCATCAGTGGATGCTCGGCTTCGTCGGCGGCAGCCCCGAGGCGGAGCGCTACCGGGCGCTGGCCGACCGCATCTCCGAGACGATGAACTTCATGCGGGCGATCGGCATCGACGCGGAGAGCCATCCCTCGCTGCGCGAAACGGATTTCTTCACCAGCCATGAAGCGCTGCTGCTTGGCTATGAAGAGGCCATGACCCGGGTCGATTCGACCTCCGGCGACTGGTACGCGACCTCGGGCCACATGATCTGGATCGGCGATCGCACCCGCCAGGAAGACCATGCACATGTCGAGTTCTGCCGCGGCATCAAGAACCCGATCGGCCTCAAATGCGGCCCGTCCATGGAGCCGGATGCGCTGCTGCGCCTAATCGACAGGCTGAACCCGGACAACAAGGCCGGCCGGCTGACGCTGATCACGCGCTTCGGCCACGAGAAGGTCGAGGCGCATCTGCCCAAGCTCGTCCGCGCGGTCGAGCGGGAAGGGCGCAAGGTCGTGTGGTCCTGCGATCCGATGCATGGCAACACGATCACGCTCAACGACTACAAGACCCGGCCCTTCGACCGGATCCTGTCGGAGGTGCAGACCTTCTTCGACGTCCACCGGGCGGAAGGCACCCATGCCGGCGGCATCCATATCGAGATGACCGGCAAGGACGTGACCGAGTGCACCGGCGGTGCGCGGCCGGTGCTGGCCGAGGATCTGTCGGATCGCTACCACACCCATTGCGATCCGCGCCTCAACGCCAACCAGGCGCTGGAACTGGCCTTCCTCGTCGCCGAGCTGGTCAAGAAGGACCATGCCGAGGACGCGGCCCGCAAGGTCGCGGCCGGCTGAGGCTCATGCCGCTTCGCGCCGTCCGGCAACGGCCGGCGCACAGGATATGATGGGAACCGGGCGCAGCGATGCGCCCGGTTTTCGTTTGAGGGGTGGACGGTCTGTCGGGATATGCGGGCCTGCCGCCGCGGCCATGACGGGGTAGGCTGGGGCACGAACGGAGTTCCCGCCATGTCCGCGATGCCGACGCTCTTCCTCTCCCACGGCGCCCCCGATACCGCCGTCGCCGACACGCAGGCCGCCGCCTTCCTGCGGAGGCTTGCCGCCGACCTGCCGGTGCCGCGCGCGATCGTCGTCGCCAGCGCCCATTTCGAGCGTGCCGGCCGCGTCGGCGTCACGAGCGATGCGGCGCCCGAGACGATCCACGATTTCGGCAATTTCGATCCGCGGCTGTTCCAGATGCGCTACCCGGCGCCGGGCGATCCCGAACTGGCGCAGCGGATCGTCTCCCTTCTTGCGGAGGCGGGGTTCGTCGCGGAAACCGTCGCCGGGCGTGGCTTCGACCACGGCACCTGGGTGCCGCTCCTGCTGGCCTATCCGGGCGCCGACATTCCTGTCGTGCAGGTGTCGGTCGATCCGACGCGCGATGCCGCCTATCATCTGGACCTCGGCGCGGCGCTCTCGGATCTGCGAGACGAGGGCGTGCTGGTGATCGGCTCGGGGTCCTTCACCCACAATCTGCCGGAAGCGTTCGACCGGATCAGGCAGGGCATCAGGATCGACGCGACGCCCGACTGGGTGACGCAATTCGTCGACTGGATGGGCGACCGGCTCGTTGCCGGCGACCGGGCGGCCCTGGCGGACTATCGCCGACAGGCGCCCTTCGCCGAGAAGAACCATCCGACCGACGAGCATCTCATGCCGCTGCATGTCGCACTCGGGGCGGCGGGGCTAGGCGCGACGGGCGAATGGCTGCATGCCAGCCGGGATTTCGGCGTCCTGTCCATGGACGCCTTCGCGTTCCGCTGACGACGGACATGGGAATGAGCACGCAGGTTCAGCAGCGATGAAGCAGAGTTTCGACCTCGACACCCGCACCGGCCTTCCGGTCGATCTGACCGAACTCCTGCGGAAATACCCGCGGGAGACA
The DNA here is from genome assembly GCF_026153195.1 of Aurantimonas litoralis. NCBI lineage: Bacteria > Pseudomonadati > Pseudomonadota > Alphaproteobacteria > Hyphomicrobiales > Aurantimonadaceae > Aurantimonas > Aurantimonas litoralis. The sequence continues at coordinate 40,776 of NZ_JAPFBM010000012.1, forward strand.
TGGACCGATCATGCCAATCTCGGCGCGACGGCCCGGTTCTGGCTGCAGCGCCACGACATGTTCCGCGAACTCGGCGCGGCCATGCAGGAGGCGCTGTCGCAGCACCGCGAGGGCAAAGTGGCGCTCGACCCGTTCCGCCGCTGGTTCGCGCCGCGGCTGCAGTTCTTCCTGACCCAGCTCGAAGAGCATCACCAGATCGAGGACCACCATTACTTTCCGGTCTTCGTGCGCGCCGAAACCCGCCTCGCGCCGGGCTTCGAGCTCCTGGAGAACGACCACGAGGTGATCCATGCGGACCTGATGGCGGTGGCCGAAACCGCGAACCGGTTCCTGGCCGAGGAGACGGGCGGTGGGGCGGTGCCGCCGGATGCAGCGCGCTATGCCGGCGACGCCTATGCCGAAGCGAGCGGACGGCTGCTCGATCGTCTCGTGCGGCATCTCGCCGACGAGGAGGACCTGATCATTCCTCTGATCCTGGACCGCGGAGAGGCTGCGATCGGGATTTGATCCGGGCGAGCTTGGAGGGCAGCCGGCGCTGGTCGTCATCCGGGCCGCGGCCGTTGCGCACCCGGCTGATGAGGGCTGGTCCCCATTGCCGCCAGGCAAACCACAGGGTCAGTGCGACGGCGATCACCGCCAGCGTGATGCCGAGACCGCGCTCCATGACTTCCAGCCGCGCGAAGACGGAGCCGATGGAATAGCCGAAGACATAGCCGACGCTGGTGAAGATGCCGGCCCAGAGCGCCGCGCCGATCAGATTGAGGATGGCGAAGCGGGCGATCGAGATGCGCGACAGGCCGAGTGCGATCAGCCCCGGCATGCGCAGGCCGTAGATATAGCGGTTCACGATGACGAAGAACGCCTGGTAGCGCTCGACGAGCTGCAGCGCCTTGGCGAATTTCTTGCGGCTGCGCCAGCGCGCCACCCAGCGGTGATTCGACGAATAGCGGGCGAAGAGGAACACGGCGAAATCGCCGATGAAGGAGCCGACGAAGGCCAGCGCGATCATCATCTGGAACGGATAGGTGCCGCGATAGGCCAGAAACCCGCCGATGATCGCAAAAACCTCGCCTTCGAAGAACGTCCCGGCAAGGACGATGATCGGTCCGAATTCGGAAATGAGGCGCAGGATTTCGTACACGTGGGCTCCGAACATCGCGGCGAAAACGGCGTGCAGCCGCCGACCGTCCCGTCGCGTTCCAGTCTGGCGGCGCTTGTTGCAGAGTTTTGAGGCGCAAAAAAGTGGCTTCGTGCGTTCTCGTTATGCACGGTGTCGCAGCGGTGCGGTCCGCGGTGCCTCAGGAACCGGCCGAAGCGCCTGCGCGTCCAGTGGGCTCGCATGCAGATTGCCGGCTTGCTAAGGGGCGGCAACGCCATCCCGCAAGGCGCGGCGCGGCGACAACCGGAACAGGCTGACGATGCCGCACGACGACAATCTCAACGGACGGCTGCGGCTCGCCATGGCCCAGATCGCGCCGATCCCCGGTGACATCGCGGGCAATCTCGCGAAGGCCCGGGCGGCGCGCGGCGAGGCGGCCCGCGCCGGGGCCCAGCTCGTCGTCTTTCCCGCAGGCTTCCTGGCCGGCTCTCCGCACCCCGACATTCTGCTCGGCGCCGCCTTCGTGTCGGCCTGCATGGACGCGGTCGACCAATTGGCGGCCGACACCGGAGATGGCGGGCCGGGCCTCGTGATCGGCTGCCCGCGCCGCAGCGATGACGGCGTGTACGATTCGGTCGCTGTCCTTGATGCCGGGCGCATCCTGACCTGGCGCGACCGGGTCGACGTGCCGCACGCCCGCAGCTTCGAGGCGCCGCCCGCCTACCGGGCCGGACCCATGCCGGGCCCGGTGGCGTTTCGCGGCCTGCGCCTCGGCACTCCCATCGGCGACGATGTCTGGGGCGATCTCGACGTCTGCGAGACCCTGGCCGAATCCGGCGCCGAGATGCTGCTGGCGCCTAGCGCCAGGCCGTTCCGCCGCGACGGGATCGACCGGCGCCACCAGGCGGTGCTGCGGCAGGTGATCGAGACCGATCTGCCGCTGGTGTTCATCAATGGCGTCGGCGGGCAGGGCGATGGCGTGATGGACGGCGGCGGCTTCGTCTTCCAGGCCGACCGGACGCTGGCGTTGCAATGCCCGCAATTCGAGGCCGGGCTCTTCCTGTCCGACTGGCAGCGGACCGAGGCGGGCTGGCGCTGCGAGACCCGGGAGGTGGTCGATCTGCCGGGGCCGGAGGAAGCTATCTGGCGCGCCTGCGTCTGCGCCATTCGCGCCCATGCCGAAGCGCAGGGCGCGGAGACGGTCGCGCTCGCACTGCACGGCGACGCCGAGACGGCGATCGTCGCCGCCATGGCCGTGGACGCGCTGGGACCGTCGCGCGTGCAGGGCCTGCTGACGCCGGACGCGGACAGTGACGCTGCCGATACGGACGCGGTGAGGACCGGCGCCGCCGCGCTCGGGATTGCGTGCCATGCCGTGCCAATGGGGCCTGTTTTCACGGCGATGGCGGCGGGCGACGAATTGTCGGGCGTCGCCGCGTCGAGAGCAGCGCGCGCGCAGATGCGTGGGGCCTTGCTTGTCGCCCTGGCCGAGCGCACCGGCGCGGCTGTGCTCGGGGCGGCAAGCCGGACGGCTTTGCGCCTCGGCAACGGCGAGGCCGATGGCGTTCTGGCCGCCGGATTGAACCCGATCGCCGATCTCTCGCGCAGCGATCTCGCCGACCTTGCACAGTGGCGCCGCGGCGATCGTCCTGCCGACTGTCTTGGCGCGGACCGGATGCCGATTCCCGAATGGCCGGTTGCTGCGCCGCCGGGGACGCCGACAGACGACGCAGGCGCGCAAGACGCCGAGACGGTCGTGGAGCGGCTTGCCGCCTGCGGCGGGGATGTCGATGCAGTCGTGGCGGCGGGGTTCGACCGGGCAATGGTACAAGCGATCGTCCAGAAGCTGATCCGGACTGCGCTGCGCCAACCGCCGGCCACGCCCGGCCTCAGGCTGGATACGAGAGCCGCCCGACCGCGCACCCGCCGCATCTGACGGCCGCTTCGCCGGCCGACACGCAAGGAGAAGACCCGATGGAGATACCACCACCCGATACGCTCGCCACCGTCGGCGTTGCCGTCGGGGCGCTGTTCATGCTGCGGTATTTCCTCGTCATGCGCCGCATCTGGAAGGCGACGGGGCACCGCGCGAGCTTCCAGTTCGGCGACTATTTCCAGGTGCTGCGGGCCGGGGCCTTCGGTGCCGAGCTCGAGCCCGAACGCCGCTATGCCGCGCGCCAGCTCGGGTTCGGTGGCGTCTTCCTGATCGCCGGCCTGCTGCTCTTCGGCTGGTTGCTGGCGACGGGCATGCCCATTCGCGTCGCGGTCTGACCCTCGGGGGACATGGCCGGCTGACGCTCTGCGATGTCGCGGCGGGGGCGCTCTGGCGCGCGCGGCCTCGCAAATGCTAAGGGAGGCGGTCTTTTCCGCCGCGCCGCCTTCGGGCCTGCCCGGCGATGCCGCCTACGGCCCGGAGTTCCATGCAGTTTCTGACCTTCATCGGCACGAATGCGCGCTGGCTCGGCGGCGGCTTCCTCCTGTGCTTCTTCTCGTCCTTCGGACAGACCTTCTTCGTCTCGCTGTCGAACGGTGACATCCGCCGCGACTACGATCTGACGAATGGCGAGTTCGGCATGATCTACATGCTGGCGACCCTCGCCAGCGCCGCGACGCTGCCGTTTCTCGGCTGGACCCTCGACCGCTATCCGGCCTGGCGGGTTGCGGCGGTCACCGTCGTCTGCCTCGCCATCGCGACGCTGGCCATGGCAGTGTCGAACTCGGTGCCGCTCCTGATCCTCGCCATCTACCTCTTACGCCTGTTCGGCCAGGGCATGATGACCGAGATCTCCATGACCACGACCGGGCGCTGGTTCGCCGCCAATCGCGGCCGGGCCATGGCGCTGGTCACCCTCGGCAATCATGCCGGCACCGGCTTCTTTCCGCTGATCTTCGTGCTCGCCGCCGGTACCTTCGGCTGGCGCGGCACCTGGGTCGCGAGCGCCGCGATCCTCATCCTCGTCGCGCTCCCGACCATCGTCGCGCTGGTCCATCGCGAGCGCGATCCCCAGTCCGAGCCGCCCGGAACGCCGATCCCGAACGTTGCCGACTGGACCATGGCCGAGGTCCTGCGCAGCCCGCGTTTCTACCTCGTCTCGATGAGCGTTCTGGCGCCGCCCTTCATCGGCACGACCCTGTTCTTCCATCAGGTCTATCTGACCGAACTGCGCGGCTGGTCGCTGGAGGTCTTCGCCGCCGGCTTCGCGGTGATGTCGGCGGTCACCGTCGTCTTCGCATTGGTCTGCGGCTGGATGGTCGATCGCTACAGCGCGCTCCGGCTGCTGCCCTATTTCCTGATCCCGCTAGCGATCGCCTGTTTCATCGCGGCCAATTTCACCGCCGAGGCGGCGATCTTCGTCTTCATGATCTGCCTTGGCGTGTCGAACGGCTTCTCCTCGACGCTGCTCGGCGCCCTCTGGCCCGAGCTCTACGGCGTCAAGCATCTGGGTGCGATCCGCTCGCTGACCGTGGCTCTGATGGTGCTGGCCTCGGCCCTCGGGCCGGGCGTCACCGGCATCCTCATCGATCTGGGCGTGCCGTACCCGCTGCAGATCGATGCGATGGGCGTCTATTGCCTTGTGATGACCATTGCCATGGCGCTGCTTGCCGGGCGGCTGGCGCCGAAAGCGAATCTGGGCACCGCGCCCGTACCGGGGGCAAGCCGCACCGTCGACCGCATCGACCCGCAGCCGCACGAGACCTGATCGGCCCGTCGCCACCTGTGCCGATTGCCACCCGGCGCGGCGTTCGCTAGGTCGAGGCCATGACCGTCACCGTCCGCTTCGCGCCGTCGCCCACCGGGCATCTGCATATCGGCAATCTGCGCACCGCGCTGTTCAACTGGCTGTTCGCGCAGCGGCAGGGCGGCCGCTTCGTGCTGCGCTTCGACGACACCGACAAGGAGCGCTCGCGCACCGAATTCGCCGACCAGATCGCCGTCGATCTCGCCTGGATCGGCCTCGCGCCCGATCGCGTCATCCGCCAGTCCGAGCGCCTGGCGCTCTACGATGCCGCCGCCGAGCGGCTGAAGGCGGCGGGCCTGCTCTATGCCTGCTACGAGACGCCGGACGAACTCGACCGCAAGCGCAAGCGGCTGGCCGCGCGCAATCTGCCGCCGGTCTATGGCCGCGAGGCATTGCGCCTGAGCGACGACGAGCGGCTGGCACTGGAAGCCGAGGGGCGCAGGCCACACTGGCGGTTCCTGCTGCCGAACTTCGCCGACGATCCCTTGCAGCCCCAGCGCACCGAGATCCACTGGGACGATCTGGTCCGCGGTCCCCAGACCGTCGATCTCGCTTCGCTGTCGGACCCGGTGCTGATACGTGGCGACGGCAGCTATCTCTACACCCTGCCGTCCATCGTTGATGACGGCGATGTCGGCGTGACCCATGTCATCCGTGGCGACGACCACGTCACCAATACCGGCGTCCAGATCGCCATCTTCCGGGCGCTGGGCCTGACGCCGCCGGTCTTCGGCCACCACAATCTGTTGACCACGGTCTCGGGCGAGGGGCTGTCCAAGCGCTCGGGCGCGTTGTCGCTGGTCTCGCTGCGCGAAGCCGGTCTCGAACCCATGGCGGTGGCGTCCCTCGCGGTGCTGGTGGGACTGCCGGGCGCCATCGACGCCCTGCCGGATCTGCCGGCGCTGGCCGAGCGGATGCAGTTCGAGGGCAGCTCGCAATCGGCGTCGAAGTTCGATCCGTCCGAGCTCGACCGGCTCAACGCCGACCTCGTCCATGCCATGCCCTACGCCGATGTCGCGGACCGGCTCGCGGCCATGGGCGTACCGTCGGAAGACGGCGAGGCGTTCTGGCTGACGGTGCGGGCCAACTGCGCGCGCGTCGCCGATGCGGCGGAATGGGTCGAGGTGGCCTTCGGCGATCTCGACCGGACGCCGGAGCTTTCGGAGGAAGACCGGCATTTCGTGACCGCGGCGCGCGACAGCCTGCCAGAGGGCGCGTTCGGCCCCGAGACCTGGCGCGAATGGACCGGCGCCCTGAAGCAGGCGACCGGGCGCAAGGGCAAGGCGCTGTTCATGCCGCTGCGCCTGGCGCTGACCGGCCGCGACCACGGGCCAGAACTCGCCGCCCTGCTGCCGCTCATCGGCCGGCAGCGCACGCTCGCCCGCCTCGGTTAGGTGAGCGCCCGGCAAGGATTCGCCGGGCGCATCTGATCAGTCGCTGAGCTGCACCGCCTGGGCGGTCGCGATGGCGGCCATGTTGACCACGCCGCGCGAGGTCACCGACGGCGTCATCACATGGGCCGGCGACGAGACGCCGAGCAGGATCGGTCCGACATGCAGGGCACCGGTCATCTCCTTGACCACGTTCAACGTGATGTTGGCGGCATCGATATTCGGGAAGACCAGGAGATTGGCTTCGCCCTTCAGCGTCGACTGCGGCATGGTGCGCTCGCGCATCGTCGTGTTCAGCGCCGAATCGCCATGCATCTCGCCGTCGACTTCCAGCTCCGGCGCCCGCGCCTTCAGCATCTTCACGGCGTCGCGCATCTTGCGGGTGGCGCTGGTGTCGTCGGAGCCGAAATTGGAGTGCGAGACGAGGGCGACCTTCGGCTCGATGCCGAAGCGGCGCATCTCGGCCGCCGCCAGAAGCGTCATCTCCACCAGATCTTCCGCCGACGGATCGCGCTGGACATAGGTGTCGAGGAAGAACTTGGTGTCCTCCTGCGAGATCAGGAGGCTCATGGCGGCGAATTTGTGCGCCTCGTCACGCACGCCGACGACTTGGCTGATGTCGCGGACATGGTGCGGAAAGCGCCCCTCCAGCCCGCAGACCAGCGCGTCGGCCTCGCCGCGCGAGACAGCGACAGCGCCGATCACCGTGGTGTTGGTGCGCACGATCGTGCGGGCGGTGTCCGGATTGACGCCCTTGCGGCCGACCTTCGAGAAATAATGGTCGACATAGTCGCGGTAGCGCGGATCGTCCTCGGGGTTGATGACCTCGAAATCCTCGTTCGGCCGGATGCGCAGGCCGTAGCGCTCGAGCCGGGCGGCGATGACGCCGGGACGGCCGATGAGGATCGGCGCGCAGATCTTCTCTTCCAGGAGTACCTGGGCGGCGCGGAGCACCCGCTCGTCCTCGCCGTCGGAGAAGATCACCCGCTTGCCGGAATCCGTCGCGATGCGGAAGATCGGCTTCATGATCAGCCCGGAGCGGAAGACGAAGCGGTTCAGCCGGTCGAGATAGGCCGGCATGTCCTCGATCGGCCGCGTGGCGACGCCGTCGGCCTCGGCGGCCCTGGCGACGGCCGGGGCGATCTTCAGGATCAGCCGCGGATCGAAGGGGGCGGGGATCAGATAGTCCGGGCCGAAGACCGGCGTGTCCGAGCCATAGGCCTTGGCCGCGACCTCGGAGACCTCCTCGCGGGCCAGCGCCGCGATCGCGTCGACCGCGGCGGTCTTCATGCCCTCGGTGATGCCGGTGGCGCCGCAGTCCAGCGCGCCGCGGAAGATGTAGGGGAAGCACAGGACGTTGTTGACCTGGTTCGGGAAGTCCGAGCGCCCGGTGCAGATCATCGCGTCCGGTCGCACCTGCTTGGCGAGGTCCGGCATGATCTCCGGCTTCGGATTGGCCAGCGCCATGATCATCGGCTTGGCGGCCATCTTCTCCAGGAGCTCGGGCTTCAGGACACCGCCGGCCGACAGGCCGAGGAAGACGTCTGCCCCGTCGATGACCTCGGCGAGGGTCCGCTTGTCGGTCTTCTTCGCATAGACCGCCATCCAGCGGTCCATCCGCTTCTCGCGGCCCTCATAGACCACGCCCTCGATGTCGGTGCAGGTGATGTTCTCACGCTTGGCGCCGAGCTCGACCAGGAGATTGAGGCAGGCGATCGCCGCCGCGCCCGCGCCGGAGGTGACGATCTTGGCGTTCTCCAGCGACTTGCCCGCCAGCATCAGGCCGTTGCGGATCGCTGCCGCCACGATGATCGCGGTGCCGTGCTGGTCGTCGTGGAAGACCGGGATCGCCATGCGCTCGCGCAGCCGCGACTCGACCTCGAAACATTCCGGCGCCTTGATGTCCTCGAGGTTGATGCCGCCGAAGGTCGGCTCCATGGCCGCGACGACGTCGCAGATATGGTCGATCTCGTGGGCGTCGATCTCGATGTCGAAGACGTCGATGTCGGCGAATTTCTTGAACAGGACCGCCTTGCCTTCCATCACCGGCTTGGAAGCGAGGGGGCCGATGTCGCCGAGACCGAGGACGGCGGTGCCGTTGGAGACCACGCCGACAAGATTGGCACGGCTGGTATAGATCGCCGCCAGCGACGGATCGGCCTCGATGGCAAGGCACGGCGCGGCGACGCCCGGCGAATAGGCCAGCGCCAGATCGCGCTGGTTGCCCAGGGTCTTGGTCGCCTGGATCGCCAGTTTTCCGGGCTTGGGATAACGGTGATAGAAGAGGGCCTGTTCGTCGAGATCGCCCATGTTCGGCCGATCCTTGGCGGTTTCCTGTTCGGACATTCCTGCTCCTCCATCCCGGCGTCGCCGCGCGATGATGGCGGCGGCGACGTGTCGCGCTTCTTCTAACGTATCGATCCCGGCAGGCAACCGGACCGCGCCGCTCGTCCACCGCAGGAAGCGAGCTGCCGGAGCGTCACACGACTGCAATCAGAATCGTGCATTTCCTGAGCAACGCAAAGGCTTTAACCGGGGCAAGGCACGGGATGGCGACCATGCACAAGCTGACGACGGCGCGGCATTTCCGGACATTGTTCCTGTCCGACGTGCATCTGGGCTCCAAGGCGGCCCAGGCCGAGATGCTGGTCGACTTCCTGCGTCTGCACGATGCCGAGACAATCTATCTCGTCGGCGACATCATCGATGGCTGGCGGCTGAAGCGCTCCTGGCATTGGCCGCAGGCTCACAACGACGTGGTGCAGAAGCTGCTGCGCAAGGCGCGCAAGGGCGCCCGCATCGTCTATGTGCCCGGCAATCACGACGAGTTCCTGCGCGATTTTCCCGGCCACCATTTCGGCGGTGTCGAGGTCAAGCGCACCGACATCCACACCACCGCCGACGGCCGCCGCTTCCTGGTGATGCATGGCGACGAATTCGACGTGGTGGTCCGCAACGCCCGGCTGCTCGCCTATCTCGGCGACTGGGCCTACGACATGGCGATCTCGATCAATGTCGTCTTCAACTATGTCCGCCGCCGGCTCGGCTTTCCCTATTGGTCGATCTCGCAATGGGCCAAGCTGAAGGTCAAGAACGCCGTCAACTTCATCGGCGCCTTCGAGACGGCGCTGGCCGACGAGGCGACGCGCCATGGCTGCGACGGCGTCATCTGTGGCCATATCCACCATGCCCAGATGACCCGCCACGGCGCGGTCGAATATGTGAACACCGGCGACTGGGTCGAAAGCTGCACCGCGGTGGCCGAGCGCCATGACGGCTCCTTCGAGCTCATCCACTGGGCGCATCTGGCCGGCGAGCGCTCCGCGGCGCCCGAGACTCCATCCGAGCGCGAGACGGCAGAACCGGACGCGGCCCGCGTCGAGGCGGCCTGACATGACCCGCATCCTGATCGCCACCGACGCCTGGGAGCCGCAGGTCAACGGCGTCGTGCGCACGCTGTCGAGCCTTGCCCAGGAGCTTCGCGGCCGGGGCAGGGACGTGCGCATCGTCGGCCCCACCGACTTTCGCACCGTCGCCTGTCCGACCTATCCGGAAATCCGGCTGGCGCTGGCGTCGGCCGACGCGCTCGGCCGCGTCATCCGCGACTACCAGCCCGACGTCATCCACATCGCCACGGAAGGCCCGATCGGCTATGCGGCGCGCCGGGCGGCGCTGCGGGCCGGCCGTCCCTTCACCACCAGCTTCCACACGCGGTTTCCCGAATATCTCAGCAAGCGGGCGCCGATCCCGGAGAACCTGACCTACGCGCTGCTGCGGCGTTTCCATGCGCCGGCCACGGCCTGCCTGGTGCCGACCGAATCGATGCGCCAGACGCTGGCGGGGCTCGGCTTCGCCAATCTCGTAACCTGGACCCGCGGCGTCGATCGCAGCCTGTTCCGGCCGCAGCCGAAGGTCGATCTCGGCCTGCCGGGACCGGTCTTCCTGACCGTTTCGCGGGTCGCGCCGGAAAAGAACATCGAGACCTTTCTCGATCTCGACCTGCCGGGCTCCAAGGTCGTCGTCGGCGACGGGCCGATGCTGCCCGAACTGCGCCGGCGCTATCCGGGCGTGCATTTCGCCGGAAGCCAGACCGGCGAGGCGCTCAGCCGCTACTACGCTGCGGCCGACGTCTTCGTGTTTCCCTCGCTCACCGACACCTTCGGCATCGTGCTGATCGAGGCACTGGCTTGCGGCGTACCGGTGGCGGCCTATCCGGAGCCCGGACCGCTGGATGTCGTCGGGGATACGAAGGCCGGCTGCATCTCCTCAGATCTGCGCGAGGCGTGCCTTGCCGCGCTGGCGCTGGAGCGGGCCGACGCGCTGGAGCGCTCGCTCGCCTATAGCTGGGAAGCCTGCGCCGACATCTTCCTGACGGCAACGGAGGCCCTGCAGATGCAGCCGGAGCTTCAGCTCGCCGGCTGAACGCTGCGGCGCAGGAGCCGAAAGCGCGGCATCATCTCGGCAGAGAGAAGTCGCCTAGCCCCAGAGCTTCTGGCTCGGCGGCGAGACGGTGGCATCCGTATAGAGGAGGCCGCCGCTGCGGTCCTTGGCCAGGAGCAGGGGCCCGTCGAGATCGACGAACTCGGCCACCTGCGCAAGCAGCACCGCCGGCGCCATCGCCAGCGAGGTGCCGACCATGCAGCCGATCATCACGCCGAACCCCATCTCGTGGGCGCGCTCGACCAGCCGCAGGCCCTCGGTCAGGCCGCCGGTCTTGTCGAGCTTGACGTTCACGAAGTCGTAGCGCCCGACCAGCTTGTCGAGATCGTCCGCCGTGTGCACCGATTCATCGGCGCAGATCGGCACCGGATGCGGAATGTCGGCGAGGATGGCGTCGTCGCCCGCCGGCAGCGGCTGCTCGACGAGGACCGCGTTGGCGGCGGCCGCCGCCAGCATGTGCTCGCGGATATTGTCGGCGCTCCAGCCCTCATTGGCGTCGAGGATCAGCTTCGAGTGGCGCGAGGCGGCATGGACGGCCCGGATGCGGCCGATATCGTTGTCCGTGCCGACCTTGACCTTCAACAGCGAGCGGTTGGCGACGCGGGCGGCGGCTCCCATGCTGTCGGCATCGCCGAGCCCGATCGTATAGGCCGTTTCCACCGGGCGCGGGGCGCTGCCGCAGATGATCGACGCGGCTCGCCGGTTGTTCGACTTGGCTTCCAGGTCCCACAGGGCGCAGTCGACCGCGTTGCGGGCGGCGCCCGCCGGGAGCAACTCGCCGATCCGTTCGCGCGAGGCGCCGGCCTCGATCGCCGCGCGCACCTCCTCGATCTGTTCGCGGACACTGTCGATGCTCTCGCCATAGCGCGCATAGGGCACACATTCGCCGCGTCCCTCGCCGAATTCGTCGCCGATCTGAGTCGTCACGACCACCGCCTCGGTCTTGGCGCCGCGGGCGATCCGAAACTCCTGCGCCAGCGGGAAATGCTCGACTGTGACTGAAAGACGACGCGGCATGGTGAAAACATCCTCAACGGCCGCCGCTGCGGCGGTCATTCCATGACAAGACGTGACTGGACGCCTAAAGGTGGTGCCAGATAGGTCCCGGCTCTGCGTCGCCGCGAATCGGCACCGCGTCAAGCGTGGTGCCCGCCTGTGGCGCTGACATGGTCCTCGCCCAGGTTCTTCCAAGGGAGTGAAGTCGCATATCGATGCTTGATGGCTCCGTAGCCCCATCCTCCGGTCCGGCCGGAGGCCGCCGTTCCACGGTGGCGCCTGCTCTCGAAGGCGAGAAGCGTGACGGCGGGCTCGTGCTGCGGGCGTCGGGCGACTGGCTGGCGCGCACCGTCGGCTCGGTCGAGGACACCGTCGCCGAGGCCGGCGCGGCCGATCTCGGCCGGCAGGTCGTCGTCGATTGCGGCGACGTCGCGCGGATCGATACGGCCGGCGCCCTGCTCCTGGAAAAGCTCGTTCGCGACCTCGCAGCGAACGGCCGGGACGTCCGGCTGGAGGCGGTCAGCGATCGCGACCAGCCGCTCTTCGACGTGGTCCGCAAGGCGCTCGACCGGGAACGGCCGCAGCCGGAAAAGCGGAAGACCAACCGCATCGTCGACTTGGTCGCGGCCACGGGCCGTGGATCGGTCGCGGTGAAGGACGAGATGGTCGTCGCTCTCAACATCATTGGCGGCGCGATGGTCGGCGGCGTGCAGCGCCTGACCGGCAAGACCCAGATCCGCCCCGCCGCGATCTTCGCGCAGGTCGAGCAGATGGGCCTGCGCGCGGTGCCGATCATCTTCCTGATGAGCTTCCTCATCGGCGCCATCATCGCCCAGCAGGGCGCCTTCCAGCTGCGCCGCTTCGGCGGCGAGCTCTACGCCGTCAATCTCGCCGCGATCCTCATCCTGCGCGAGATCGGCGTGCTCCTGACCGCGATCATGATCGCCGGCCGGTCCGGTAGCGCGATTACCGCCGAGATCGGCTCGATGAAGATGCGCGAGGAGATCGACGCGCTTCACGTCATCGGCCTGAACCCGATCGGCGTCCTGGTGTTTCCGCGCCTCGTCGCGCTGGTCATCGTGCTGCCGCTCCTGGCCTTCATCGCCAATCTTGCGGGCCTGCTCGGTGCGATGCTGACGCTGAACATGTATTCGGGGATCAGCTTCGCCAGCTTCGGCCAGGGCGTGCAGTACTCCGTCGACATGTTCACCGTGTTCTCCGGCGTCATCAAGGCGCCGTTCATGGCGGTGATGATCGGCCTGATCGCTTCGGCCGAGGGCATGAAGGTCGGCGGCAGCGCCGAAAGTCTCGGCCTGCGCGTCACCGCATCCGTCGTCAAATCCATTTTCCTCGTCATCCTGATGGATGGCCTGTTCGCGATTTTCTATGCATCCATCGGACTCTGATAGGCCTTCGCCCAACGACCGCGACACGCCGGACGATGACGACGTCATCATCCGCGCGACCGGCGTGACCGTGAGTTTTGGCGAGAAAACCATTCTCGACAATCTCGACCTCGACGTGCGGCGCGGCGAGATCCTCGGCTTCGTCGGGCCGTCGGGCGCCGGCAAGTCGGTCCTGCTGCGCACCATCCTGGGGCTGAACCCCAAGCAGGCCGGCACGATCGAGATCCTCGGCACCGACTACGAGCGGGCCGACGATGCCGAGCGGCTGGCGGTAGAGCGACGCTGGGGCGTCCTGTTCCAGCATGGCGCGCTGTTCTCGTCGCTGACGGTGCTGGAGAACATCCAGGTCCCGATGCGCGAATATCTCGACCTGTCGCCCGGCCTGATGGAAGAGCTGGCACGGCTGAAGATCGACCTCGTCGGCCTTGCGCCGGACGCGGCCGACAAGTTCCCGTCCGAGCTGTCGGGCGGCATGATCAAGCGTGCGGCGCTGGCCCGGGCGCTGGCGCTCGACCCCGACATCGTCTTTCTCGACGAGCCGACCTCGGGTCTCGATCCGATCGGCGCCGCCGATTTCGACCAGCTGATCATGACCCTGCGCGATACGCTGGGCCTCACCGTCTACATGGTGACCCACGACCTCGACAGCCTGTTCCAGGCCTGCGACCGGATCGCGGTTCTGGGCGAACGCAAGGTGCTGGTCGAAGGGCCGCTGTCGATGATGCTGGAATTCGACCATCCCTGGGTGCATTCGTATTTCCGTGGCAAGCGCGCCCGCACGATCGTCCAGCCGACCCAAACCGCCAATGCCCCCGTGGGAGCCGCCTGATGGAAACCAAAGCCAATTACGTCCGGGTGGGGCTGTTCACGATGCTGGTCATCGCCCTGTCCTTCGGCTTCGTCTACTGGGCGATCTTCGCCACCAGCGGCAGCGAGCGGGTGCGGCTGCTGGTGCGCATCGAGGGTTCGGTCACCGGCCTGCAGCAGGGCAGCCAGGTGCTGTTCAACGGCCTGCCGGTCGGCTCGGTGAAGGCGCTGCGGCTGGATTCCAACAATCCCGAAGTCGTCATCGCGACCACCGAGGTCGATCCCGATCTGCCGATCAAGGCATCGACCCAGGCCAATATCGGCTTCCAGGGCCTGACCGGCGCGGCCTTCGTCGAGCTGAAGGGCGGCCAGGCCGACGAGGCCGACATCATCGGCGAAGCCGCCGAGCAGGGGACCGTCCCGGTCATCAAGGCCAATCCGTCCGACGTCACCGACATCCTAGCGACAGCACGCGACATCGCCGACCGCGCCAACAGCATTCTCGGCCAGTTCGAGAGCCTCGTGGGCACCGTCGGGCCGTCGGTCGAAACGACGGTCGAGAACGTCGCCCAGACCTCGCGCAACATCGAGACCTTCACGGCAAGCCTTGCCGAGAACTCCGACGACATCGACAATTTCCTCACCAGTCTCAGCCAGTTGTCGAGTTCGGCGAACACGGTGGCTGAAGAGCTGCCGGGCGCCATCCAGCAGGCCAAGAACATTCTCGACGCGGTCGACCCGACGTCGGTCAGCACGGTGGTCGACAATGTCGCCGCCGTCTCCGACACGCTGCGTGCCCAGTCGGACAATCTCGACAGCATCTTCGCCTCGGTGCAGACGGCCGCCGACAGCGTCGGCGAGGTCGGCGACGTGATCCGCCGCAACACCACCGGCATCGACAGCTTCGTCAGCAATCTCGGTCCGCTGGCCGAGAAGGCGACGGCGGTGGCCGACCGGCTCGACACGACGCTGGAATCGGCCAACACGGTCGTCGCGGCGATCGACCCGGCGCAGGTGTCCAAGACCATCGAGGGCATTTCCTCGGCGGCCGAGAACGTCTCGTCGCTGGCCGAGACCATCGGCGCCCAAAAGGAAGCGATCAATTCGGCGATCGCCGGCGCGTCCAACGCCGCGCAGAACGTCAACCGGATCACCACCACCATCGTCGAGCGCAGCGAGGACGTGGACAAGCTGCTCGCGAGCCTCGGCCCGATCACCGACAGCATCACCCAGGCAAGCACCGGCTTCAACGAGGCGGTCGCCTCGGCGAACGCGCTGATCGGATCGGTCGATTCCGCCACGGTCAACCAGGCCATCGGCGACGTCCAGCGCGTGACGGGAGCCGTCAGCGGCAAGACCGAGCAGATCCAGTCGATCATCGACGGCGTCGACCGCACGGTGCAGACGCTGGACACGACGCTGACCGGCTTCACCGAGACGCGGACCCAGTTCGACACGCTGCTCGCCTCGATCGATCCGGGTAAGGTCAACACGGCCGTCGAGAACGTCTCCGCCGCCACCGGCAACGTGGCCGCCGCGGCCGATTCCATCGCCAAGGTCGCCAACGATGTCGGTGCCCGGCGCGAAGACATCGACGCGATCATCACCAACGCCAAGACGACCAGCGAGCAGCTCTCGGCCGCTTCCGGTCGCATCGACAGCGTCGTGAACTCGGTCAACCGGGTGCTGGCGGGCGCCGGCGACGGCACCAGCCTGGGCGTCGATCTGGCCCGGGCGCTGCGCTCGGTGCGCGGGGCGGCGGATTCGATCCAGACGCAGGTGACGCCGATCTCGGCCAATCTCCAACGCTTCTCCGGCGAGGGCCTGCGCGAGGTGCGGGGGCTGATCAGCAACGTCAATCGCACGGTCGATCGCATCGACAGTGCCGTCGAGGACTTCACCACAAATCCGAGCCGGCTGATCTACGGCGGCGAGGATGTGAAGCAGTATGACGGCCGCACCCGCCGCTAGCGGCTGTGGGTAAACGAAAGCTTTCGTTGACAGGCCGGGTTGCGAATGCAAGCAACCGGGGCTGTCGGCGACCGGGTCAAGGTGTACCAATTTTATGCGCGCAGCACTGAAATCGAGCTTTGTCGCGCTTCTGGCGCTCGGACTTTCGGCCTGCGCGTCGACCCCGCCGGACACCTACGAGATCTCGCCGCCGCCATTCAGCGAGGTGCGCGAGGGCAAGTCCCGGCGCCAGCTCCTCATTCCGGAGCCGACGGCGCTCGAGACCATCGACAGCAAGCGGATCATCGTCAAGCCGTCGCCCAATTCGATCCAGTTCCTCGGCGATAGCCAGTGGAGCGACCGCCTGCCGCGGCTCGTCCAGCTGCGCCTGCTGCAGGCCTTCGAGAACACCGGTTCGATCGGCGCCATCGGCGTGCCGGGGCAGGGGCTGGCGATCGACTACCAGCTGGTGATGGAGATCCGCCGCTTCGAGGTGGACGTCACCGGGGCGCCGACCGCCGAGGTGCAGATCTCGGTGAAGGTGCTGAACGACCGCAACGGCACCGTCGTGCGCACCCGCATCTTCAATGCCCAGGCCCCCGTCAACGGCGCCGGCAACCCGGCTTTCGTCGCGGCGCTGGACAAGGCGTTCGAACAGGTCTCGGCCGAGATCGTCGCCTGGACGATCCAGCTCGTCTAGCCCGAAAAGCACCGGCCGCGCGTTAGCCGCGCCAGCGGTCGCATTTTACAGCCCGAATGCAAAAGGCCTCCGCCGCGGATCGCGACGGAGGCCTTTCGATGTCAGTGCATGGCCGCTCAGGCGGCGATGACGGTCTGCTTCTGCTCGCCCAGACCCTCGATGCCGAGGGTCATGACGTCGCCGACCTTCAGATACTGCGGCGGCTTCATGCCCATGGCGACGCCCGGAGGCGTGCCGGTGGAGATGACGTCGCCCGGCATCAGCGTCATGAACTGCGACAGGTACGACACCACATGCGGCACGTTGAAGATCAGCGTGTTGGTGTTGCCGGTCTGGCGGCGCTCGCCATTGACGTCGAGCCACATGGAGAGGTTGTGCGGGTCCGCGACCGCGTCGCGCGTAACCAGCCAGGGGCCGAGCGGGCCGAAGGTGTCGTGGCTCTTGCCCTTGGTCCACTGTCCCTGGCGCTTGGTCTGGAAGTCGCGCTCGGAGACGTCATTCATCACGGCGAAGCCGGCGACATGATTCATCGCGTCGGCTTCCGAGACGTATTTCGCCTTGGTGCCGATGACGACGGCCAGCTCGACCTCCCAGTCGAGGGCCTCGGAGTTGCGCGGCATCTCGACGTCGTCATTCGGACCGCACAGCGCGTTGAGCGCCTTGGCGAAGACGATCGGCTCGGTCGGCGGCTCGGCGCCGGTCTCGGCGGCATGGTCGGAATAGTTCAGGCCGATGCAAAGGATCTTGCTGGTCTGGCCGACGCAGGGACCGAAGCGTGGCGAACCGTCGACCGCCGGCAGCGAGGCCGGATCGAGCGCGGCGAGCCTGGCGATGCCGGCGTCGGACAGGATTTCGCCGGAGATGTCGGCGACGTGGCCGGAGAGATCGCGCAACTGGCCGTCGGCGTCGATCATGCCGGGTTTTTCCTGGCCCGCGGGGCCGTAGCGAACGAGTTTCATGGCGTCCTTTCGCATTGTGTCGATGGGTTGGGGAGGGATCAGTAGACGGCGCGGCCGCCGGAAATGTCGAACACCGCGCCGGTGGTGAAGGAACAGTCTTCCGAGGCAAGCCAGGCGATCATCGCGGCGACCTCGGCCGGCTCGAGAAAGCGCTGCAGCGGGATCTTCGAGAGCATGAAGTCGATATGCTCCTGACTCATCTGGTCGAAGATCGAGGTGCGCGCGGCGGCCGGGGTGATGCAGTTGACGAGGACGCCGGTGCCGGCGAGCTCCTTGCCCAGCGACTTGGTCAGCCCGATCAGGCCGGCCTTGGACGCGGAATAATGCGAGGCGTTGGGATTGCCTTCCTTGCCGGCGATGGAGGCGACGTTGATGATCCGGCCGTAGCCGGCGTCCATCATCAGCGGCACGATCGCCCGGCTGGTGATGTACGGCGCAATCAGATTGACCTCGATGGTCTTGCGCCAGACGTCCGGCGCCAGGTCCCAGGTCTTGCCGTTGCCGCCGGTGATGCCGGCATTGTTGACCAGGATGTCGATCTTGCCGGCGGCGTCCATCGCCTGCTGCGTCGCGGCGGCGACGGCCGCCTCGTCGGTCAGTTCGACCGCCGTGCCGCTGGCGCGCGGGCCCAGATCCGCGACCGCCTTGTCGACCGCCGCGCCGTCGATGTCCCAGAGAACGACGGATCCACCGCTCTCGATGATGCGCTCGGCCGTGGCATAGCCGATGCCGCGCGCCCCGCCGGTGATGACAGCGATGCGGCCTTCGAGATCGATTTTGTTCATGACATCCCCCCAGAAGTCGCGCCGATGGCCGTTCGCACCGTCCCGCCGAGCCGGTGCCCGCGGCTTCGCCGCCATCGCGTTCCCGCCGGGATGCCATATCCACCCGGCGGTTGCAATGTATACGTTGATGCGGCGACGGGATGGGCCGGTCTGGCCGCGCCGGCAGCGGCGGCCCCGTCGGCATTGTCGACCGACACGGCTCGCCGATCCGCGGGGTAAGGTACGACTATAGACCATAGTCGAAGCAATTTGCGGTTGCCTCCGGACGGTACTTCACGCAATCATCAGACCATTGCAGGGAGGGGAGGCTCGGCAAGGTGCTTCAGGCGAATGCGCGGACGATGCATGGAGAGCGGGCCAGCCGCACCATGAGCCTGGCGGCCACGTTTGGCCGCCGGATCGCGTCCGGCCGCCTGGCCTGCGGCGAGGCACTGCCCACCGAAAAGGAGTTGCAGACGCAATACGGGGTCTCGCGGACCGTGGTGCGCGAGGCCGTCCGCCATCTGGTCGCCAAGGGTCTGGTCAGCGTCGGTCCGAAGGTCGGCACGCGGGTGCGCGAGCGGATCGAGTGGAACATGCTCGACCCGGACGTGATGGGCTGGCACCTGACCGCCGCGATCCGGCGACCCTTCATCGAGTCGCTCTACGAGATGCGGCTGATCAACGAGCCCCAGGCGGCGCGGCTCGCCTGCGACCGGATCTCGCCGGAGCAGGCGGCGCGGCTCCAGGCGGCAATGGCCGGCATGCGCGAGAACCCGCGCGGTTCGCCGGAGCTGATCGCCGCCGATCTCGCCTTTCACCGGGTCATCCTCGAGGCGACTGGAAACCCCATGCTGGTGTCGCTCGGCGCGATGATCGAGCGCAGCCTGTCGATCTCCTTCTCCCTGTCCTGGCGGCAGAACCCGCAGGAGGAGACGCTACGCCAGCATGGCCGGGTGATGGACGCCATCCTCGCCGGCGACCGGGAGGCGGCGGAACTGTTCATGCGAAGGCTCATCGAGAGTGCCTTCAACGACGTCATCCTCGCCCTCTACGCCGATGACGGCAGCCGGGGTGACGATGCAGGCGAGGCCGGCGATACCGATGCCGGCGGCCGCGAACGGGATCACGGCGCAAGGTCTGCGCCGTGACGGGAGCATTGCAGAGGGCGCGTCATGCGCCGAACCAAGGTCCAGGGAGGACAATCATGAACGTGACGAAGACGCTGATCGCGGGGCTTGCCGCGACGGTCATGGCGCTGTCGGTGCCGCTCGGTGCGAGCGCGCAGGACAAGGGCACCGTGGGCATCTCCATGCCGACGAAATCCTCGGCCCGCTGGATCGCCGACGGCGACAACATGGTCAAGCAGTTCGAGGCGGCCGGCTACGCCACCGACCTGCAATATGCCGAGGACGACATTCCCAACCAGCTCGCCCAGATCGAGAACATGGTGACCAAGGGCGTCGACGCGCTGGTCATCGCCTCGATCGACGGCACGACGCTCTCCAACGTGCTGGCCAACGCCGCGGCGATGGACATTCCGGTGATCGCCTATGACCGCCTGATCCGCGACAGCGAGAATGTCGATTACTACGCCACCTTCGACAATTATCAGGTCGGCGTGCAGCAGGCCGAGTCCCTGGTCGCCGGGCTGGAGCAGCGCTTCCCCGACGCCGAAGCCTGGAACGTCGAGCTGTTCGGCGGCTCGCCGGACGACAACAACGCCTACTTCTTCTACGACGGCGGCATGAGCGTGCTGCAGCCGCTGATCGACGAGGGCAAGGTCAAGATCGTCTCCGGCCAGATGGGCATGGACACGGTCGGCACATTGCGTTGGGACGGCGCGGTGGCACAGGCCCGCATGGATAACCTCCTGTCGGCCAATTACACCGACCAGCAGCTGCATGGCGTGCTGTCGCCCTATGACGGCCTGTCCATCGGCATCATCTCCTCGCTGAAGGGCGTCGGCTACGGCTCGGGCGACCAGAAGATGCCGATCGTCTCCGGTCAGGACGCCGAGGTCCCCTCGGTCAAGGCGATCCTGCGCGGCGAGCAGTATTCCACCATCTTCAAGGACACCCGCGAGCTCGCCAAGGTGACCGTGAACATGGTCGATGCCGTGCTGCAGGGCAACGAGCCCGAGGTCAACGACACCAAGACCTACGACAACGGCGTCAAGGTGGTGCCGTCCTACCTGCTCAAGCCGGTGCTGGTCACCGAGGAGAACTGGGAAGAGGTCCTGGTCGGCGGCGGTTACTACACCGAAGACCAGATCAAGTAGGGCGATCCGGCGGGCGCTGCCGGCGTCCGCCCTCGCCATGCCGTCGCCGTTCACCAGAGCGGCCGCGGCACCCTGACGGACGGCCGAAGCGCCGTGACCCATCCATTCGGATCGAGGCGCCGCTTGCGGCTGCCGATCTGCCGGAAGAGCCGCCATGACGACCATCCTGGAAATGCGCAACATCACCAAGACCTTCCCGGGTGTGAAGGCGCTGGACGATGTCAGCCTGAGCGTCGAGGCGGGCGAGATCCACGCCCTTGTCGGCGAGAACGGTGCCGGCAAGTCGACGCTGATGAAGGTGCTGTCCGGCGTCTATCCGCACGGCTCCTATGACGGCGCCATCACCTATCAGGGCGAGGAGTGCCGCTTCTCCGGCATTTCCGATTCCGAACGCCTCGGCATCATCATCATCCACCAGGAACTGGCGCTGGTGCCGCTCCTGTCGATCGCCGAGAACATCTTCCTCGGCAACGAGCGGGCGACGAACGGCATCATCGACTGGAACGAGACCTTCTCGCGCACCCGCGAGCTGCTCGCCAAGGTCGGGCTGAAGGAATCGCCGACGACGCTGGTCACCGATATCGGCCTCGGCAAGCAGCAGCTGGTGGAGATCGCCAAGGCGCTGTCCAAGGAGGTCAAGCTCCTGATCCTCGACGAGCCGACCTCCAGCCTCAACGAGACCGATTCAGAGGCGCTGCTGAAGCTGCTCCTGGAGTTCAAGGCGCGCGGCATCTCCTCGATCCTGATCTCCCACAAGCTGAACGAGATCGCCAAGGTCGCCGACACCATCACGGTCCTGCGCGACGGCAGCGCCGTCTCGACGCTCGACTGCGGCACCGGCACGATCAGCGAGAACGACATCATCCGCGACATGGTCGGCCGCAGCCTGACCGACCGCTTTCCGCCGCGCGAGCCGAAGATCGGCGAGACGGTGCTGGAGGTGTCGAACTGGACGGCGCACCACCCGATCCATTCCGACCGCAAG
This sequence comes from Aurantimonas litoralis, assembly GCF_026153195.1. NCBI lineage: Bacteria > Pseudomonadati > Pseudomonadota > Alphaproteobacteria > Hyphomicrobiales > Aurantimonadaceae > Aurantimonas > Aurantimonas litoralis. Next base: position 62,294 of record NZ_JAPFBM010000012.1, read on the forward strand.
GTGGTCGACGACGTCAGCCTGCATGTGAAGCGCGGCGAGGTTGTCGGCATCGCCGGTCTGATGGGGGCCGGGCGCACCGAGCTCGCCATGAGCCTGTTCGGCCGTGCCTATGGCGTCAACATTTCCGGCGAGGTGAAGATCGACGGCCGCAAGGTCGACGTCTCGACCATCTCGCGGGCGATCGACAACGGCCTCTGCTACGTCACCGAGGACCGCAAGACCTACGGCCTCGTCCTCGAGGAGACGATCCGGCGCAACATTCCGCTGGCCAATCTGCCGGGCGTCGCCAACGGCATCGTGCTCGATTCCGAGAAGGAGACGGCCGTCGCGCGCGACTACCGCGACCGGGTCCGCATCAAGAGTTCGAGCATCGGCCAGGAGGTGATCAACCTGTCCGGCGGCAACCAGCAGAAGGTGGTGCTGTCGAAATGGCTGTTCGCCGGCCCGGAGGTGCTGATCCTCGACGAGCCGACGCGCGGCATTGATGTCGGCGCCAAATACGAAATCTACGCGATCATCGCCCAGCTCGCCGCCAGCGGGAAGGCGATCATCGTGATCTCGTCGGAAATGCCCGAGCTGCTCGGCATCACCGACCGCGTCTACGTCATGAACGAGGGCCGCTTCGTCGGCGAACTCCCCACGTCAGAAGCCACGCAGGAGAAGATCATGGCGATGATCATCCGCGCCGGGCACCGAAACCGAGGAAACAGCGATGTCTGATCAGGCGACGCAGCAGATCGATCTGGAAAAGGACCGGGCCGCACCCGGCGCGTCCTGGGGCTTCGTGCGGCGGCACATGCGCGAATACGGCATTCTCGTCGCGCTCGTCGTCATCATGGCCTTCTTCCAGATCATGACCGACGGCATTCTCCTGAAGCCGATCAACCTGACCAACCTCGTCCTGCAGAACAGCTACATCATCATCATGGCGCTGGGCATGCTGCTGGTGATCGTCTCCGGCAACATCGACCTGTCGGTCGGTTCGGTGCTGGGCTTCGTCGGCGCGCTCGCCGCGGTGATGATCGTCAACTGGGACATGAACTATGTCCTGGCCGGGGTCATCTGCCTGTTCGTCGGCGCGGTGATCGGCGCCATGCAGGGCTACTGGATCGCCTATTGGCGCATTCCCTCCTTCATCGTCACCCTGGCCGGCATGCTGGTCTTCAAGGGTCTGACGCTCTGGCTCCTGGCCGGCCAGTCGGTCGGGCCGTTCCCGCGGGGCTTCCAGCTGATCTCCTCGGGCTTCCTGCCGGACCTCTTCGGCGGCGAAGACATCAACCTCTTGTCGCTGGCTCTCGGTGTGGCGCTGGCCGGGCTGATCCTGTTCCTGGCGGTGCGGGCTCGCATGCGCAGCCAGGCCCATGGCGGCGAGGACGAGCCCTTCGCCTTCTTTGCGGCGCGGATCGTCATCGTCGTCGGCGCGATCCTCTATCTCGCCTGGATGCTCGCGACCTTCCGGGGCTTCCCGAACGTCCTCATCGTCATGGCGCTGCTGATCGCGCTCTATTCCTTCGTCACCTCGCGCACGACCATCGGCCGGCGCATCTATGCGCTGGGCGGCAACGAGAAGGCGGCCAAGCTTTCCGGCATCAAGACCGAGCGGCTGACCTTCCTGACCTTCGCCAATATGGGCATGCTGGCGGCGCTGGCCGGCCTCGTCTTCGCTGCCCGCCTCAACACGGCGACGCCCAAGGCCGGTCTCGGCTTCGAGCTCGACGTCATCGCCGCGGTCTTCATCGGCGGCGCCTCCATGTCCGGCGGCGTCGGCACCATCGTCGGCGCGGTGATCGGCGCCTTCATCATGGGCGTGATGAACAACGGCATGTCGATCCTGGGCATCGGCATCGACTACCAGCAGGTCATCAAGGGCCTCGTCCTGCTGCTCGCCGTCATCTTCGACGTCTACAACAAGAACAAGGGGTGAGCCGGGTGCGCCGCCAACCAGAAGCGCCTGCGGCCGGGCCTGACGACCGCCGGCTTGCCGGGAGCCGCTCCAGATGACCCCGCCGATCCGGCTCGGCCTCGTCGGCGTCGGCAAGATCGCCCGCGATCAGCACATTCCCTCGATCGGCCGCAACCCGGCCTTCGAGCTTGTCGCGACGGCGAGCCGCAGCGCCTCCGTCGACGGGGTCGCGCGCTTCGCCACGCCCGCCGAGATGCTCGACGCCATGCCGCAGATCGACGCGGTCGCCCTCTGCGTCCCGCCCCAGGTGCGCCATGTCATGGCGGCCGACGCGCTGCGCCGGGGCAAGCACGTGCTGCTGGAAAAGCCGCCCGGCGCCACTCTGTCGGAGGTCGCGCATCTCGCCGATCTGGCGGAGACGCAAGGCGTCAGCCTGTTCGCCACCTGGCATTCGCGCTTTGCCCCCGGCGTCGCGCCGGCGCGTCGCTGGCTTGCCGGACGGCAGGTGCGATCGGTGCGGGTGGAATGGAAGGAGGATGTCCGCCACTGGCATCCGGGCCAGGACTGGATCTGGGAGCCGGGCGGGCTCGGCGTCTTCGATCCGGGCATCAATGCCCTGTCGATCGTCACAGACATCCTGCCGGAGCCAATGTTCCTGACCGGCGGCGAACTGTCCTTCCCCGAGAACCGCGCCGCGCCCATCGCCGCCTCGCTGCGCTTTGCCGGCGCGTCCGGTGCGGCGATGAATGCCGAATTCGACTGGCGCCAGACCGGTCCGCAGACCTGGGACATCCATGTCGGCACCGATGCCGGCGATCTTCTCCTGTCGTCGGGCGGCGCGCGCCTGTGGATCGACGGGGAATCGGTGGTCGATCAGGCCGAAGCCGAATATGACGGCATCTATGCACGCTTCGCCGAACTGGTGGCGAGCGGCGGGTCCGACGTGGATCTCGCGCCGCTCCGCCATGTCGCCGACGCGTTCATGCTGGGCCGCCATCTGACGGTCGAGCCGTTCCACGATCAACCGAACCGGGACACTGCATGAACGCCTATTGCGCGGCCGTCGACTGGGGCACCACCAGCTTCCGTCTCTGGCTGCTGGACGCCGCCGGCGAAATTCTCGCCGAACGCCGCAGCGGCGAGGGCATGCTCGCCGCCGGGCCGGACGGCTTTGCCGCCATTCTCGACGCGCATCTGTCGACCGTCGGTGCGTCGGCCGACCTGCCGGTCATCGCCTGCGGCATGGTCGGTGCGCGCCAGGGCTGGGTCGAGGCGCCCTATGTCGAGACCCCGGCGACCGCCGCCTCCATCGCCGCCAGCGCCTGCCGCGTGCCGGGCCTGGAGCGGCCGGTGCACATCCTGCCCGGCGTCGCGCAGCGCAACGCGTCGACGCCCGACGTCATGCGCGGCGAGGAAACCCAGATCCTCGGCCTGCCCGAGCGGGCCGGCGGAACGGGCGGCCTCGATCTCGTCTGCATGCCGGGCACCCATTCCAAATGGGTCGCGCTGGAGGCGGGCCGGATCGCCGGCTTTGCCACCTTCATCACCGGTGATTTGTTCGCCGCGGTGGCCAAGCACACGATCCTGCGTCATTCGGTGGCCGATCCGGCCGCGCCCTTCGATCGGGCCGGCTTTGTCGACGGCTTCCGGGCCGGGCTGGAATCGCCCGCCGAAGCCACCAACCGCATGTTCGCGATCCGCGCCGGCGGGCTCCTGGATGTCGGTGCCGGCGGCGACGGCGGATCGCAACTCTCCGGCCTCGTTCTCGGCCTCGAATTCGCCGGCGCCCGCAGCCGCTTCGGCGCGACGCCGCGGGTGACGCTCGTCGCCTCCGGCCAGCTTCTCGACATCTATACGGTGGCATGCGAACTGGCGGGCATCGAAGCCGTGGCCGCCGATGCGGACGCGGCGGTGCGCCGCGGCCTCTTCGCCGCCGCCAGGGAGATTCTCGCATGACCGACCTTCGCTCCGCTCCATGGCCGACGCTGAAGCGCGACCTCGTCGCGATCCTGCGCGGCCTGACGCCGGACGAGTGCGAGCCGATCGTCGGCGCGCTGCTGGAGGCCGGCTTCGAGGCCATCGAGATTCCGCTGAACTCACCGGACGCCTTCACCTCGATCGCCGCCGCAGCCCGCATGGCGCCGGATGGCGTACTGATCGGCGCCGGCACCGTGCTGACGCCGGACGACACCGACCGGCTGCATGCGGCCGGCGGCCGGCTGCTGGTCAGCCCGAATGTCGACCCGGCGGTGCTGCATCGCGCAGCGGTCCACGGCATGGTGACCATGCCCGGCGTCTTCACCCCGACCGAGGCGCTGGCAGCGGCGGCGGCGGGCGCCTCGGCGCTGAAATTCTTCCCGGCGAACGTCCTCGGGCCGAACGGCATCAAGGCGATCAGCGCCGTGCTGCCCAAGGGCCTTGCGGTGGGCGCTGTCGGCGGCGTCTCGGAAGCGGATTTTGCCGCCTATGGTGCCATCGGCGTCCGGCATTTCGGGCTCGGCTCGTCGCTCTACAAGCCGGGCGACGAGGCGGCGACGGTGCGCGCGCGCGCCGACAAGGCAGTCGCCGCCTATGACGCGGCGTTCCCCGCGGGGCAGTAGGCGCCTTTCAGCGAACGTCCCTTAGCTCAGACGCCGAGGGCGCGCTTGTCGTCGATGACCTTGCCGTCATTGGGCAGGGTGCCGTCCTCGGCAAAGGCGACCTCGCCGCGCACCCGGCATTCGGCGCGGATCGCCTCGGCCACCGTTTCTGCGAAGGCCGCGCCGCGCTCGGTGCTCTCGATATGCAGCAGCAGCGTGTCGCGGCCGCCATCCTCGCCCACTTCCAGCCGCGCCCGGGCGATCTGCGGGAAGCGCCGGACGATATTGGCGACCTGGCGTGGATGCACGAACATGCCGCGCACCTTGGTGGTCTGGTCGGCCCGGCCCATCCAGCCCTTCAGCCGGCGGTTGGTGCGCCCGCACGGGCTCTGCCCGATCATCACAGCCGACAGGTCGCCGGTGGAGAAGCGGATCAGCGGGTAGGCGGCGTTGAAGGTGGTCACCACGACCTCGCCGACCTCGCCGTCGGGGACCGGATCGCCGGTGCCGGGGCGCACGATCTCCACCAGCGCATCCTCGTCGATCACCATGCCGTCGCCGGGGCCGGCCGCCTCATAGGCGATCAGGCCGAGTTCGGCGGTGCCGTAGCACTGGCGCACCGCGATGCCGCGCTCGGCGTACCATTGCCGCAGATTGGGAAACAGCGGCCCGCCGCTGACCAGCGCCCTGGTCACCGAGCTGAGCGCCACGCCGGCCGCATCGGCCTTTTCCAGGATGATCTTCAGGAAGTCCGGAGTGCCGATATAGCCGCGGACCCCAAGCCGGGCGAAGGCCTCGACCTGCGTCTCCGTATTGCCGACGCCACCCGGAAACACCGCGCAGCCGATCGCGGCGGCGGCGTGGTCGAACATGAAGCCCGCCGGCGTCAGATGGTAGGCGAAGCAATTGGCGACGATGTCGCCGCGGCGAAAGCCTGCGGCATAGAGCGCCCGGGCCATGCGCCAGTGCTCGTGTTCGGCCTCCGGCTCGACGATCGGGCCGGGCGACAGGAACAGCCGGCGAAAGCCGCCGGCGCTCTGCGGCGTCAGCCCGCCGAAGGGTGAGTGGGCCTCCTGCATCTCGATCAGGTCGGACTTGTAGAGGACCGGCAGGGCGGCGAGCGCCGCCCGGTTTCCGATGGTGTCGGGATCGATGCCGGCGAGGCTGCCGGCGTAGTGCGGCGACGTGGCAATCGCATGCCGCAACTGCACGCGCAGCCGCTCGAACAGGTTGGCCTCGCGGGCGGCGGGGGCGCGGGTCTCGCGGTCGTCGAAATGGTCGCTCATGCCGGAGCCTTCCGGGATCGTTCGGTGCAGGTCGGGGGCAGGGCGCGCGGCGCCGTCATAGCCATCTCTTGCGCCGGCGGAAGCTCTTGACGTTCTTGAACGAGCGCCGCTCGCCGCCGCCGAGATAGAATTCCTTGACGTCCTCGTTGTCGGCGAGCTCGGCGCCGGTGCCGTCGAGAACGATCTTGCCGTTCTCCATGATGTAGCCGTAGTCCGCCGCCTTCAGCGCCATGTTGGCGTTCTGCTCGACCAGCAGGATCGAGATGCCGAGCTCGCGGTTCAGCCGCCGGATGATGCCGAACACCTCCTTCACCAGAAGCGGCGACAGGCCCATGGACGGCTCGTCCATCAGGATCAGCTTGGGCTTGGCCATCAGCGCCCGGCCGATCGCCAGCATCTGCTGCTCGCCGCCGGACAGATAGCCGGCGAGGCCGCTGCGCTCGCGCAGCCGCGGGAAGAACTCGTAGACCTGTTCGATCTCCTCGCGGATGTTGGCCTTCGGACGGGTGAAGGCGCCCAGCCGCAGGTTCTCGGTGATCGTCATGTCCTGGACGATGCCGCGGCCTTCCATGACCAGGAAGATGCCGTTGCAGACCTTCTGGTCCGGCGACATGCGGGTGATGTCCTGGCCCTCATAGGACACCGAGCCGCGGGTGATGGCGCCGTCCTCGGTGTGCAGCAGGCCGGCAATCGCCTTCAGCGTCGTCGACTTGCCGGCGCCATTGGCGCCCAGCAGGGCCGTTATCTGCCCGCGCTTGGCGGCCATCGACATGCCGCGCAGGACGAGGATGACGTCGTTGAAGACCACCTCGACATTGTTGAGGGCGAGAATGTCCTCGGCCGGGGCCGTTGCGGGCTCGGGGGCGGAAAGCGGCTCTGCGACGGTCATGGGGGCGACCCTTTTCGTTTCCCTGGATGCGGCCGGCCGGGACGCGGGACGTCCCGGCCGATGCGGTCGGGCTTACTGGCCGAGCCAGTCGTCGCGGCGCGGCAGATCGATCTCGGCGATCTCCTCGATCTCCGCCTTGCCGTCGGTCATCGAGCCGGAATTGATCGCCACGGTCATCAGGCCGCGATGATCCTCGGGGGTCCAGGTCGAGGGCAGGCAGACGCCTTCCAGCCCCTCGGGCACCCACTCGCTCTTCTGGTACATGCCGTCACGGATGCCCTTGCCGGTGATGCCGCCATTGGCCTTCGCCCACTCCATGGCTTCCTTCATGTAGTAGGCCGCGCAGACGCCGCGCAGGTAATGGTGGGTCGGCCGGTCGCCGACCTGCCCGCCGCCGTTTTCGAGGATGGTCTTGACCAGCGCCATGCCCGGCACCTCGGCGCCGTAGAACGGCGTCGAGGTCGGGAAGATCAGGTTCTGCGCCTCGGCGGCTTCCACCGTCTGGTAGTCGCCCGCCCAGGGGTTGCCCATGTAGGTCGCCTCGACGCCGACCGTGTTGCAGGACTTGATCAGCGAGACGACCGAACCGCCGAGATTGCCCATGTAGACGTACTGCGCGCCGGTATCCTTGATGGTCAGGCACTGGGCCTTGAAGTCGCCCGGTGCCAGCGGCACCACCACCGGCGGCGCGACCGTCATGCCGAGCTCCTCGGCATAGGCGGCGCAGGCCTCCTTGGGGGCGTTCGGATAGGGATGATTGTCGCCGGTATGGACGAAGGTCGGGTTGTCGATGCCCTTGCCCTTGGCATCCTCTGAGGCCCACTGCACCAGCGCCCGGCAGGCGTCGGAATAGGACGGGCCGTAGAAGAAGTTGAACGGCGCCGGCAGCTTGGTGTTGGGGTTCTTGCCGCTCGGATCGGTCAGATGCGCCGAATAGGAGCCGGAGATGTTGGGGATCTCGTCGCGGGTGATGAAGGTGATCAGCGCCTCGGTATCGGCGGTGCCCCAGCCCTGCAGCGCGACCATGCCGTTGCCGATCCAGCGCTTGTAGAGCGAGATCGCCTCGGGGACCTTGTAGGCGTAGTCGACCGTGTCGAGCTCGACCATGGTGCCGTCGATGCCGCCATCGGCATTGATCTGCTTGAAGGCGTCGGTGACGCCCGGCGCGTACTGCTTGCCGACGAAGGAGGTCGGGCCGGTATAGTCGGCGAGATGGCCGACGAGCACGCTGTCCTGCGCCTGCGCGGTGCCGAGCATCGTGCCGGCGGCGAGCGCCACGCCGGCCAGGATCTTCAGTTTGGTCATGTCTTCCTCCCGTTCGCGGACTGGTTCGATCCGAAGGCGGCGGTGCCGCGAAGCCCGCCGGACCCGGGGTGCCCCGTCCGGTCTGACGCCGGGTTCGGGGCAAGAATGGCTAGTGCGAGAAGGGGAAGAGCTTCCAGCTGGCCCGCATCAGCCGCCAGCGATGGACAAGCCCTTCCGGCTCGAGCACGAGGAACAGGATGATCGCCGCGCCCACCGACATCTGCTTGATGTAGGCGGTGCCCTGGGCGATGGCGGGAAACACGTCGGCGAGGCCGTTGGCGAAGATCTCCATCACCTGCGGCAGGAGCAGGATGAAGGCCGCGCCGAGCAGCGATCCCGAGACCGAGCCGAGGCCGCCGATGATGATCATCGCCAGGAACTCGATCGACAGGAGAATGGTGAAGCCCTCGCCGGAGACGAAGCCGAGATAGTGGCCGTAGAGGGCGCCGCCGATGCCGGCGAAGAAGCTGGAGATGCCGAAGGACATGATCCGGTAGCGGGTCAGGTTGATGCCCATGATCTCGGCCGAGAGATAATGGTCGCGCACCGCCACCAGCGCCCGGCCGTCGCGGGTGCGGGCCAGATTGGCCACCGCCAGGAAGCAGATCACCACCCAGAACAGGACGAGGTAGAAATAGCGCTCGTCGGTGTTCAGCGGAAAGCCGAACAGGGTCGCGGTCTCGGCCAGCGAGCCATAGGGGCCGCCGGTGAACCATGCCGCCCGGCCGAAGAAATCCTCCAGGATGAACTGCGAGGCGAGGGTGGCGATGGCCAGGTACAGGCCCTTCAGTCGCGCCGCCGGAATGCCGAAGATCATGCCGACCGCCGTCGTCATCAGGCCGGCGAGCGGGATCGCGATGAGCACCGGGATGCCCTTCGACGCGATCCAGGCCGAGGCGAAGGCACCGAAGCCGAAAAACGCGCCGTGGCCGAGCGAGATCTGCCCGGTCATGCCGGTGAGGACGTTGAGGCCCAGAGCGGCGATCCCGTAGATGCCGATCAGGATCATCTGCGACAGGACATAGCCGCCGAAGACCAGCGGCATCAGCGCCACCAGCACGACGAGGGTGACCACCGCCCATTGCTCGAAATGGGTGCGGAACAGCGACTGGTCCGCCTTGTAGCTGGTGCGGAAGTCGCCGGCCGGGCGCGGATTGGGAACGTGGGCCATCAGATGCGCTCGATGTCGGGCGTGCCGAACAGCCCGTAGGGACGGATCATCAGGATCACGATCAGGACGTAGAAGGGCGCGACCTGGTACATGTTGCCGACCTGCAAATACTGGCCGTCGACGAATTCGGCGAGGTTCTCCAGAAGCCCGATGGTCAGCCCGCCGACGATCGCCCCGACGATGGAGTCGAGGCCGCCGACGATGACCGCCGGGAACACCTTGATGCCGATGATCGCCAGCGAGTTGGACACGGCGCTGACGAGGCCGATGACGACGCCGGCGATGCCCGAGACCACCGCCGAGATGGCCCAAGCCATGGCGAAGACGCGGCCGACATTGACGCCGAGCGACTGGGCGACCTGCTGGTTGTAGGCGGTGGCGCGCATGGCGAGCCCCCAGCGCGAATAGCGGAAGAACCAGAAGAACATCACCATGACGATGAGCGACAGGACGAGGCTCATCAGATAGGCGGTCTCGACGTTGAGGCCGCCGATGGAGACGGTGCTCCGGTCGAAGACCTGCGGGAAGCGCACCGCGTTGTTGCCGAAGATCCAGTTCATCAGCGCCCGCATGAAGATCGACAGGCCGATGGTCGCCATGATGACCGAGATCACAGGCTCGCCGACGAGGGGGCGCAGCAGCAGCACCTGCACCAGGATGCCGAACAGCGTCATGAAGACGAGGGAGAAGATGAAGGCCAGCCAGAAGGGCAGGCCGAGGGAGACCACGAGGGCGAGACACACCCAAGCGCCGAGGACGACGAATTCGCCCTGCGCGAAATTCACCACCTGGGTCGATTTGTAGATCAGCACGAAGCACATCGCGACGATGCCGTAGAGCATGCCGACGATGACCCCGTTGATGACGAGCTGGAGAAGGAGTTCGGTGTTCATTCGGCTGCCTCCTGCCTGTGGCCCGCATCCGGTACCAGCGTCTCGATCGGCAGCGTCGTGACGATCCGCTGCTTCGAGCCGTCCTGGAAGTGGATCACCGTGTCGACGTCGACGTGGTCGGCGCCGGAATAGAGGCGGGCGATGATGTCCTCGTATTTCTCGGCAATCACGCTGCGCCGGACCTTCTTGGTGCGGGTCAGCTCGCCGTCGTCGGCGTCGAGCTCCTTGTAGAGAAGCAGGAACCGGGCGATCCGCTGCTGGGCGGGCAGCGTCGCGTTGACCCGCTCCACCTCGGCGCGCAGGAGGTCGTAGACCTCGCGGCGGGCGGCGAGGTCGGAATAGGTGGTGAAGGAGATCCGCCGCTCCTCCGCCCATTTCGAGATGATCGGGAAGCGGATGCAGATCATCGCGGTCAGATAGTCCCGCCGGTTGCCGAGGATCACGGCCTCGGCGACATAGGTCGAGAATTTCAGCTTGTTCTCGATGAATTGCGGCGAGAAGCGCACGCCCCTGGCGGTCGTCGCCAGATCCTTGATCCGGTCGATGACAACGAGATGGCGCTTGTCGGTGAGGTAGCCGGCGTCGCCGGTCTGGAACCAGCCCTCGGCATCGAGACTGGCCGCGGACTCGGCCTCGTTGCGGTAGTAGCCGCTCATCATGTTGGGATGCTTGACCAGCACCTCGCCGAGCCCCTCGGGATCGGGGTCGCGGATCTTCAGCGCGCAGCCGGGCATCGGATAGCCCACCGTCTCGTTGTCGACCTCGCCGTCCTTGTGGATGGTATGGGCGCCCATCGCCTCGGTCTGGCCGTAGAGCTGCTTCAGCGGCACGCCCATGGCCTGGAAGAAGCGGAAGGTGTCGGGCCCCATCGCGGCGCCGCCGGTGGCCGCGGATTTCAGATTGGTGAAGCCGAGCCGGTCGCGCAGGTGCCGGAACAGGAGAAGGTCGGCGGCGCCCGAATGGCCGCCATGCGCGACCGCGGCCATGCCCTTGGCGACGCCCCAGTCGTAGATCGCCCGCTTCCAGCGCTTGCTGTCCATGATCCGGGCGCGGATGTCGGCGGCGACCGTCTCCCAGACGCGCGGCGAGAACAGGACGAAGGTCGGCCCGATCTCGCGCAGGTCGGCCATGGTGGTCTGTTCTTCCTCGGGGAAGTTCACCTTCATCCGGGCAAGGAAGTTCCAGGCGACGGAATACATCTGTTCCATCACCCATGAAAGCGGCAGCACCGCCACATATTCGTCGTCCGGCCCGCGCGGATCGGCCCGCAGATAGCTTGCCGCATGGCCGATGAAGGCGGTGCCGGTCCACATGGCGAGCTTGGGATGGGCCGTGGTGCCGGAGGTGGTGCACAGGATCGCGACGTCGTCGCCGCGCGTCGCGCCGACCATGTCGCGCCACAGATTGGGCGAGAGGTCGAGCGCGTCCTTGCCGGCCGCCTCCAGCGTCTCGATGGGGATCAGCCGCGGATCGTCGTATTTCCGCATGCCGCGCGGGTCGGTGTAGACGATGGCGACGACGCTCGGGATGGCGTCGCCGAGCGCCAGCAGCTTGTCGACCTGCTCCTCGTCCTCGGCGACGACGATCTTCGGCTGGGCATAGTCGAAGAGGTAGCGGATCTCCTCTTCCAGCGCGTCGCGATAGATGCCGAGGCTCATCGCCCGGCAGGCATGGGCGGCGACCTCGCCCCAGACCCATTCCGGCCGGTTGTCGCCGATCAGCGCGACGATGTCGCCGGGTCCGAGGCCGAGGCCGGCGAAGCCGACGGCCATGCGCGCGACATGCGTCTCGACGCTCTCCCAGTCATAGGGCACCCAGATGCCGAATTCCTTCTCGCGCTGGGCGATGGCCTTGGGGTGCAGGAGGGCGTTGTGGGCCAAGAGCTTCGGCAGGGTGTCGAGACCGGCGGCCTGTTTCACCTCCGGCGTGTCGTCCGGCCAGGGCAGTTCCGAACCGCTGACGGCGAGAGGGGCGGTCATGCCGGTTCTCCCGTCTCGGCGGCCAGCGCGTCCAGCGTCTCGTCGTCCTCGCCGAGATAGGCGCGCTTGACGTGCTCGTCGGCCAGCACCGCGTCGGGCGTGCCGGCGGAGATCACCTTGCCGAAATCGAGCACGATCACCCTGTCAGAGAGGTCCATGACCACGCCCATGTCATGCTCGATCATAACGATGGTCATGCCGAATTCCTGGTTCAGCGCGACGACGTAGCGGGCGATGTCTTCCTTCTCTTCCAGGTTCATGCCGGCCATCGGCTCGTCGAGCAGGATCAGCTCCGGCTCGATCGCCATGGCGCGGGCCAGCTCGACCCGCTTGCGCAGCCCGTAGGAGAGGGTGCCGGCCGGTTCGCCGCGCACATGCTGGATCTCGAGGAAGTCGATGATCTCTTCGACCCGCCGCCGCTCGGCCAGTTCCTCGGTGCGGGCACCGCCGACCCAGTAGGCCATGCCGGTGAAGAGGTTGTTCTTCAGGCGGTGGTGGCGGCCGACGAGGATGTTGTCGAGGACGCTCATATGGCCGAACAGCGCGAGGTTCTGGAAGGTGCGGCCGATGCCGAGGCGGGCGCGATCGTTGATCGAGCGCTTCAGCAGCGAGCCGCCCTTGTAGAGGACGTCGCCCTCGGTCGGCTTGTAGCGGCCGGAAATGCAGTTGAGCATCGAGGTCTTGCCGGCGCCGTTCGGCCCGATGATCGAGAACAGCTCGCCGGCCTCGACGTGAAAGCTGGCATTGCTCAGGGCGCGCACGCCGCCGAATCGCAGCGAGACATCACGGACCTCCAGGAGGCGTTCGCCTGACGTCACAATTCATCCTCCCGTCGGCGTTTGCCCGCCGACCTGTCCGCGGGGCACCGGCTGCTGCGCCGTGCGACCCGCGTTTCGATGCCCGCTCCCGAGGGCACTGTGTCACGCTGGCAGGCAATTGTTGCGAGAGTTTTTCCAGAAGCGATGCAATGGCGGTTGCGCCTTGCTAGGCTGCCGCGTGGCCGGACAGGGAGGCATCGGCGGCGTTGGGAGAGACACAGACGGGCGCGGGCGTCGCGGCATCCGAGCGGGGGCAGGCGGGAACGCTCGCCATGCTGATGGCCGGCCTCGACCGGCTCGATCAGGGAATCACGCTGTTCGGTCCGGATCTGAAGCTGGTCTTCGCCAACAGCCGGCTGGTCGAACTGGTCGGCCTGCCGCAGGCGCTGGCCGAGCCGGGCACGCATTTCGAGACGATCGTGCGCCACAACGCGGCCCATGGCGAATACGGCCATGGCGACATCGAGGCGATGGTTGCCGATCGGGTCGCGGCGGCGCGTCGCTTCGAGCCGCACACGCTGGAGCGCACGCGGCCCAACGGCGTCGTCATCCGGGTCAGCGGCTGGCCGCTGCCCGAGGGAGGCTTTGCCACCGTTTACACCGACATCACCGACCAGCGCCGGCGCGAATTGCGGCTGGAGCAGCGGCTGCTGCGCCAGACCGAGGATCTGCGCCGCAGCGAGGAGAGGCTGCGGCTGATCGCCAACGAGGTGCCGGCCGGCATCGCCTATCTCGACCGGGACGAGGTGTTCCGTTTCGTCAATCGCCGCTTCGCCCGGGCCTACGGCCTGTCACCCGATGCAATCCCCGGCCTAGGCCATGACGAGGTGCTGAGCGCTGCCACCATGGCCCGCGTACGCCCGTTCTTCGCCCGCGCCAAGACCGGCGAGGCGCTCGACTTCGACCAGGAGATCGCCTTTCCGGACGGGCGGGTTCTCGACACGCGCACCTTTCTTCGGCCCGACCGCGACCCCGACGGCACGCCGCGCGGCTTCTACGTGCTGACGGTGAACGTCACCAAGGAGAAGGAGGCCGCGGCGGCGCTCTTGCAGGCCCAGAAGATGGAGACGCTCGGCCAGCTTTCGTCCGGCATCGCCCATGACTTCAACAATCTCCTGACCATCATTCTCGGCAATCTGACGCCGCTCGTGGCCAGGATCGACGATCCGTCCCTGAAGGCGGAGATGCTGGAGCCGGCCATCCGCGCCACGCGGCGTGGCGCCGACCTGATGCGGCGGCTTCTGGCCGTCGCTCGTCGCCAGCCGCTGGAGCCCGCCGTGGTCGATATCGGCGAGACGATCCGGACCATCGTCGAACTGGTGCGCCCGTCGCTGCATGACGGCACCTGCATCGCGGTGGAGATCGACGGCACGCCCCACGCCTTCGTCGATCCCGCCCAGCTCGAAGCCAGCCTGATCAACCTCGTGGTCAATGCCGCCGATGCCTGCCTGACCGGCGGCCGTATTCGGGTGGCGGCGGAAAACGACGCGGCGAGCGGCGCGGTCGTGATCGTCGTTGCCGACGACGGCAAGGGCATGGACGAGGCCACGCGGCGGAAGATCTTCGACCCCTTCTTCTCCACCAAGACCGGCACCGAACGCTCCGGTCTCGGCCTGACCATGGTGCAGGGCTTCGTCACCGCCTCGCACGGCACGGTGGCGCTCGACACGGCGCCCGGCGAGGGCACGACTTTCACCCTGCGCCTGCCTGCCGCAGAGGTGCCGGCAGAAGACGGGACGGCGGCCGGGAGCGATGCGGCCCTGGACTGCACTGACGGGCTGAGGGACCGGTTCGTGCTTCTGGTCGACGACGACGAGGAGGTCCGCACCGTGCTGCGCCGCGATCTCCTCGGCTGCGGGGCCCGGCTGATCGAGGCGAGCGGCGGGGCCGAGGCGTTGCAGCTTCTCGAAGCGGTGGACGGTATCGACTACGTCCTCAGCGACATCACCATGCCGGGCGGCATGTCGGGCGTCGACCTCGCCGCCGAGATCGAGCGGCGTCATCCGGGCAAGCGGATCGTCCTGATGACCGGCTTCGGCCAGGACGGCGTACGGGCCGATCTCTCGCCGCGCGTGCGCGTCCTGCAGAAACCGTTCGAGCGGCGGGCCATCGTCTCCGCTTTCACGGCGGGAGCCTGACCATGCCGGAGCCGAGCCGTGCCCGGAGGGTGCCGACGGATGCATGAGCGCATCTTCATTCTCGAGGACGACCGCGATCTCGCCGCCGTCTTTGCCCGCGAGCTGACCGAGCAGGGCTTCGTGGTCGCGACCTTCCAGCGGATCGCCGAGTTCCGCCGTCAGCTCGGCGCCGCGCCGCCGGATCTGTGCATCGTCGATCTCGGCCTGCCCGACGGGGACGGGTTGGCGCTTCTGAAGGACGAACTGGGCCGCCACGGCCTGCCGATCGTCATCGTCAGTGGCCGCGGCGCGCTGGACGACCGGTTGCAGGGGCTGGAGAGCGGCGCCGACGATTATTTGACCAAGCCTGTCGAGCCCTTGGAACTGGCGGCCCGCATCCGCAGCGTCCTGCGGCGCACGTCGCGCAACCGGGAGGCAACCTCGACGCCGCGCGCCGGCTCGACGGCGCGCACCGACATTGCCGAATTCGCCGGCTGGCGGGCCGACTTCGGCTCGCTGACCCTGCGTGCGCCCGGCGGCGCCGAACAGCCGCTGTCACGCTCCGACGCCGAGCTCCTGCGCGCCTTCCTGGAAGCGCAGGGCAGGGTGCTCAGCCGCGACTTCCTGCTGGAGCTGTTCTCCGCCAGCGGCGAGGAGGCCTTCGATCGCAGCGTCGACGTGCGCGTCTCGCGGCTGAGGAAGAAGCTGGACGAGGATCCGAAGAAGCCCGTCCATGTGCGCACCGTCTATGGCGCCGGCTACGTCTTCGCGACGCGGGTCGACTGGATCGGCTGACCGCCCGGCTCTTGCACGTTCTCAGTCGGTGACGCCGAGCACGGCGATGCAGTCGCCCGCCTTGACGAGGCCGGGAAAATGCCGCGCCGCGAGGATGCCGTCCATCTTGGCGGTGTATTCGTAGGGCGCGACGCCGGTGCGGTCGATCGGCCAGGCCCGTCCGATGGGCTGGCCCCTGCGGACCGCCTCGCCCAGATCGACCAGCGGCTCCATCATCCCGTCGATCTCCGAGAAGGTGAAGCAATCGTCCGACGGCATGTCGAGCCAGCGGGTCGGCCGTTCCTCGACCGCGCCCGACAGGATGCCGGCATGGCGCAGGAGATTGGCGGTGCCGCGCTTGGCAATGCCAGCGCTCTGGGCCGTCGCCGTGCCGCCGCCGCCCAGTTCCGTCGTCACGAACACCTTGCCGAGCTGTTCCACCGTGGTGTCGAACATGCCCACCGCGTCGATCTCGCGCATCTTCACCGACCAGGGGGCGCCGAAGGCGGCCACGGCCGCGATGCACTCCTCTTCCTGCCGGCTGTCGTCCAACGCATGGGCGGCGGCGAAGGGCAGGAAGTCCAGCGTCTTGCCGCCGGAATGGAAGTCGAGCACGACATGCGCCATCGGCAGCAGGTAGCGGGTGACGTAGTCGGCGATCTTCTGGCTCGGCGTGCCGACGGGGGAGCCGGGAAACAGCCGGTTCAGATTGCCCTTGTCGATCGGCGAGGTGCGCGTGCCGGCGCGAAAGGCCGGATAGTTCATCGCCGGCAGGATGATGACGCGGCCGGTGATCTCCTCCAGGGTCAGCCGCCGGGCGAGGTCGAACAGCGCGATCGGCCCCTCATATTCGTCCCCGTGATTGCCGCCGGTCAGGAGGGCCGTCGGACCGTCGCCGTTCCTGGCGACGGTGATCGGGATCAGCACCGAGCCCCAGGCCGAATCGTCGCGGCTGTAGGGCATCCGCAGGAAGCCGTGCTGAATGCCCTCGGCCTGGAAATCGACCGTCGCCACCAGCGGCGAGGGCGCCAGATTGTCCTGCCGCATGGCTCAGTCCTTCACGAAGAGCTGGCGCGGCACGTCGGCCAGAAGCTCGTAGCCGGTCTCGGTGATGGCAATCGACTCGGTGATCTCGATACCCATGTCCTCCTGCCAGATGCCGGTCATGAAGTGGAAGGTCATGCCGGGCTTCAGCTCGGTGCGGTCGCCGGGGCGCAGGCTCATGGTCCGCTCGCCCCAGTCCGGGGGATAGGACAGGCCGATCGGATAGCCGGCGCGGTTGTCCTTGATGATGCCGTAGGTCTTGAGCACCGCGAAGAAGGCGTTGGCCAGGTCCTCGCAGGTGTTGCCGGGCTTGGCCGCCTCAAGGCCCGCCTCCATGCCCTCCAGCGTCGCCTTCTCGGCATCGAGGAAGCTCTGCGGCGGCTTGCCGAGGAAGATCGTCCGCGACAGCGGGCAGTGATAGCGGTTGTAGCAGCCGGCGACCTCGAAGAAGGTGCCTTCGCCGCGCTCCATCGGCAGATTGTCCCAGGTCAGGTGCGGCGCCGAGGCGTCGAGGCCCGACGGCAGCAGCGGCACGATGGCCGGATAGTCGCCGCCATAGCCGTCGACGCCACGCGTGCCGACGTCCCAGATCTCGGCGACGAGATCGCATTTGCGGATGCCTGGCTCGGCCTTCTCCAGGATGCGCTTGTGCATGGCGCCGACGATGCGCCCGGCGATGCGCATATATTCCAGTTCCTGCGTGCTCTTGACCGCACGCTGCCAGTTGACGAGGCCGGTCGCGTCGACGAAGCGCGCCTCGGTCAGATAGGTCTGCATCGACAGGAAGGCGGCGGCGGAGAACCAGTAATTGTCCATCTCGACGCCGATCGAGAGGTTGGCCCAGCCGCGATCCTTGATGACCGTGGCGAGGTAATCCATCGGATGTCGTTCCGACGACTGCACGTAGTGGTCCGCATAGCCGACGATGTTGTCGTTGCCGATATAGGCGGTGCGCCGCGCGCCGTTGGCGTCCTGCGACCGGCCGAACCAGACCGGGTCGCCCTCCGGCGGCACCAGCACGCCCTGGTGGACGTAGAAGGACCAGCCGTCATAGCCGGTCAGCCACGCCATGTTCGACGGGTCCGACACGAACAGGAGTTCGATGTCCTTTTCGGCCATCGCCGCCCGGGTCTTTTCGAGGCGTTCGGCATATTCCGGGCGGGTGAACTTGAATCGCGGCTCACGCATGGGTGCACCTGTGGTCGGAGGGGTCAGCTGGTAAAGGCGGTGCCGGCAGAGGCCGCGATGGCGCGGTCGCTGGCCAGTGTGGCGATCGCGGTGTCCTGGACGCCGGTGCCGGTCAGATCGCAGATTGTCAGCGCCTCGGGCGAACGACGGCCCGCATTGCGACCGGCGACGATGGCGCCGAGTTCCGCGAAGGGCGCGTCCGCAGGGACCGCGCCGGCGGCGATCGCGTGGTGCAGTTCGCCCAGCCGCCGGGTCTGCGACAGGCTGTCGGCGACATAGAGGTCGGCGTCCGCGATGGCGGCCGGATCGAGCTCGTTCTTGTGCTCGGCGTCGGAGCCCATGGCGGTCACGTGCTGGCCGGGCGCAAGCCAGCCTGCCATGAGGATCGGCGTCTCGGACGGGGTCGTCGTCACCACGATGTCGGCGCCGGCAACGGCCCGCTTGCCGTCGGCGACCGCGGTGACCGGGATCCCCAGCTCCGCCGAAAGCTCGGCCGCCGCTCTGTCCGCCTTGCCGGCGTCGCGGGCCCAGATCCGCGCCTCGGCGATCGGCCGCACCAGGGTCAGCGCCTTGAGCTGCAGCCGCGCCTGGACGCCGGCTCCGAAGATCGCGGCGACGCTGGAATCCAGCCGGCTGAGATGCCGGGCAGCGACCGCACCGGCCGCGGCCGTGCGCACATCGGTCAGATAGCCGTTGTCCAGAAGCAGCGCCTCCACCAGCCCGGTGGTGGACGACAGCAGCACCATCATGCCGTTGACGCTCGGCAGGCCCAGCTTCGGATTGTCGAAGAAGCCCGGGCTGATCTTGACGGCAAAGCCCGACAGGCCCGGCACATAGGCGGTCTTCACGTCGACCTCGCCGCGATGCTCGGGAATGTCGAGCCGCAGGATGGGCGGCATCGCCACGGCCTTGGTCGCCAGCGCCTCGAAGGCGCCTTCGACGGCGGCAATCGCCTCCAGATCGAGCGGCACCAGTCCGCGCAGATCGGTTTCGGTGAGGATGCGCATCTGCGGCATCAGGCAGCCTCCTCCAGCGTGTTCGCCCCATTGAGGATGGCGCGATGCAGCTGCATGTCGATGTTGCGGCCCGACAGAAGTGCCAGCGTCGGCCCGTTCGGCCGCACCTTGCCGGCCAGAAGCGCCGCGATGCCGACGGCGGCGCCGCCTTCGACGATCTCGCGCTCCTCGGTATAGGCGTGGCGGATGCCGGCAGCGATCTCCGCCTCGTCGAGCAGCACCGCCTCGTCGACGAGGTTGCGCACAGCCTCGAAGGTCCAGCCGTTGCCAAGACCGATGCCGCCACCGAGGGAATCGGCGAAGGTCGGCAGTTCCTCCACCTCGACCGGATGGCCGGCGGCGAGGCTCGCCTGCATGGCGGCGCCGCGACGCATGGAGATCGCGATCACCCGCACCCCCGGGCGCAGGCCCTTCACCGCCGCGGCGATTCCGGCAACGAGACCGCCCCCCGACAGCGGCACCAGCACCGTCTCGACGTCCGGCAGGTCGGCAACGATCTCCAGCCCGATCGTGCCCTGGCCGGCGACGATGGCCGGATGATCGAAGGGCGGCACATTGGTCATGCCTTCCTCGGCAACCAGCCGGTCGACCTCGATCTGGGCCTCGTCCTGCGAACGGCCGACGATCCGGGTCTCGGCGCCCAGCGCGGCGATGGCATCGAGCTTGTTGCGCGGCACCAGCGCCGACATGCAGACGATGCAGCGCACGCCCTCGGCGGCCGCCGCATGGGCGAGCGCCCGACCGTGATTGCCGGTCGAGGCGGCGGTCACGCCCTTCGCGCGTTGTTCAGGCGTCAATTGCAGCAGGGCGTTGGTCGCGCCGCGCAGTTTGAAGGCGCCGGTGATCTGCCGGTGCTCGTGCTTCAGATGGACGGGAACGCCGACCCGGTCCGACAGGCTCAACGAGGGATCGACCGGCGTGCGCCGGACGCGGCCCTCGATCCGGCGGGCCGCAGCTTCGATGTCGGTGAGTGTCACGATCCCCATGACGTCACGCGGCGGCGGGCAGGGACCGCGCCATCAGGCGGCCGGCGTCCGGTCGTGCGGCGAGGGCGCCGCAATGGCCAAGCGTCGCCCAGACCGTCGCCAGATTGCTGGTGACGACCGGCCGGCCGATGCGGGCCTCGATCTCCGGCACCGCGGCGGCCGAGCGCAGGGCTGTGCAGGAGATGAACAGGGCCTCGGCGGACGGAGCGGTTGCGGCGACGGCTGCCTCGACCAGGCTGGCCCGCGACATCCGGGCCATGTCGCCGTCGTCTTCCATCTCGAGGCAGGTAAAGTTTTCCAGCGTGAAGCCGGCATCGACGAAATAATCCGCCATCAATTCGCCGACCGGCACGACATAGGGCGTCAGGACGCTGATCTTCTGGGCGTCGAGGGCGCGCAGGGCCATGGCGGCGGCAGCCGGCGGGGTCACCACGGCGGCTTCGGGCTTGGAGGCGTGGATCGCCGCGGCGATCTCGTCGTCGCCGATGAGCACCGTGCCCGACGTGCAGGAGAAGCAGATCACGTCGAAGGCCTCGCCGGGCAAAAGCAGGCTGGCCGCGGCGGCGAGGCGCGGCTTCATTGCCCGCAGGTTCTCCGTCGTGGTGGGATTGGCGAACTCGATGCGGGTGCCGAAGACATGGATCGTGTCGGAGGCGACCATGCGCGTGAAATCGGCCTCGGTGGACTGGTCGGTCGCAAGAAGAATCAGGCCGACACGGCGCTCGCAGGCCCGCTCATCGAGAGCGAGAGGCAGGTCCGAGGTGGTGATCGGGACGCTCATGGCAGAAACTTTCAACAGGGAAAACAGAGTTTTGTCGCCATGGCCTGATGCTCTCTGCGAACCCGTCGCCGCCGGTGCATGCGCAAGGTGCCGAGAACGGAATCCGGACCGGGCAACACGGAGCCGAAAAGGCGCATTTCCCTTCGCCCCGGTCAACCCGCGAACCGCTTGTTCCCCGACGTTACAGCGCTCAAATGATCACGCCTTGGGCATGCCCGGCAATTAGGCGAACCATCCTTTTTCGCTGGCGCCAGAAGTGTATTCTGCTGCCGGCCCGAACGCATTCGGGCGAACGCTCGCTCGACACAGCGCGATAATATTCGGAAGCTGATCTTCGGCGATCCAGAGGATGCGAACGTTGACTGACGGTCGTCGATGTGCAGGCTTGGGCTCCCTTCAAGCAGGAGCCCGGTGCTTCACGACGGTTCGTGCAATCGAACCCTGTGCTGAGCAGGCGAAATATCCGAGATCGACTGATCTCGCCGGCGATGATCCTGAATTCCATTGCCGATCGTGCGCCGTCGGCGGATTTTTCGCGGGCTACGCTTTTCCTGCTGATTTCGAATGCTATGGTTTGTTGACCTCCTGTCGTCGAACCGAGAAACGGAGATCGTTGAATGACCAATCCGATGAAGACCCGCCGCCGCAATCTGGTGGCCAAGACTCTGGCAGCCACGACCGCGCTGACCCTTCTGGCCGGCCCGGCCTTCGCCGCCGAGTGGAAATACGCCATCGAGGAAGCGCTGGAAGAGGTTCAGGGCGTCTACGCCACGAAGTTCAAGGAGCATATCGAGGCGAATTCGGACCACACCGTCGCCATCTTCCCGTTCGGCACGCTCGGCGAGTCCGCTGACACGACCGAGCTCGCCCAGATGGGCGCCATCCAGTTCGTCGATGCCTCGCCCGGCTTCACCGGCAGCCTGATCCCCGAGCTGCAGGTCTTCCTGATGCCTTACGTGCTGCCGGAAGACCCGGCCGTGCTGGCCGATTTCTACAAGACGTCGCCGACGATCAACGAGGATCTGGCCGAGCTCTACGAGGCGCAGAGCCTGCACCTGATCGACATGTTCCCGGAAGGCGAGGTCGTGATGACGACCAAGGAGCCGGTGACGTCGCCGGCCGATCTGGAGGGCGTGAAGTTCCGCGTGATGACCACGCCGCTGCTCGTCGAGACCTACAACGCCTTCGGCGCGACGGCGACGCCGCTGCCCTGGGGCGAGACCTTCTCCGGCCTGCAGCTCAACATGATCCAGGGCCAGGAGAACCCGATGTTCTTCGTGGAATCCACGAAGATGTACGAGGTGACCGACCACATCACCTTCACCGGCCACAACACCTTCACCACCGCCGTGGCGGCCAACAAGAGCTTCTATGACGACCTGTCCGACGAGGACAAGGCGCTCGTCACGGAAGCGGCCGATGCCGCCTACGACTACATCATCGACTACCAGAAGGGTCTCGAGGACGAGGCGCTCGCCAAGATCCAGGAAGCCAAGCCGAGCATGACGGTGACGCGCCTGAACGACGAGCAGCGCGAGCCGTTCCGCAAGGCGGCCGAGCAGGTCCGCGAGAAGTTCGTCGAGATGACGGGCGACAGCGGCAAGGCCGTGCTCGACGGCTTCGAGGCCGACATCAAGGCCTCGCAGGAGCGGGTCGGCAGCGGCGGCTGATCCGACAGGAATCCGGCCGGCGGTTTGTTTCGCCGGTCGCCGAAAGCTGCTGCCGCGCTATCATCATGCGCGGCAGCATATGTGTGGCGCCATAGGATGGAACGCCGATGAACCGACCCGACCCGTCGACCGACCCGGACGCCCCCGCCGAAAGTCTGGGTGGCCCGAGGCCCTCCGAGGATTCCTCGACCAACAAGACGGACGCGCCCGAAAGCGGCTTTTCCGGCGTTCTCAAGCCCTTCCAGATTCTCGACCGGTCGATTGCGGTGCTGGAATCCGTCATCCTGACGGCCGGCATCCTGATGATGGCGGTCAATTCGGTCGCCAATGTCATCGGCCGGTTCGCCTTCGGGCGCAGCCTCTATTTCTCGCAGGAACTCAACCAGTTCCTGGTCATCCTGGTGACCTTTGCCGGCATCGGCTTCGCCGCGCGCCATGGCCGCCATATCCGCATGTCGGCGATCTATGACGAGCTGCCCGATCCGGTGCGCCGCGCCCTGATGATCGTGATTGCGCTGGTCACCGCGGCGACCATGTTCATCCTCGCCTGGTTCTCCTGGTTCTACGTCGTCAGCGTCTTCGACACCGGCCGGATTTCGCCGGTGCTACGCCTGCCGATCTACGTGACCCTCGTCTGGCTGCCGATCGGCTTCGTCATCACCGGCATCCAGTACGTGCTGACGGCCCTGGCCAATCTGACCCGGCCGGAAATCTACCTGTCCGTCTCCGTGGTCGACTCCTACGAAGACACCGAAACCCAGATCTGACGCCGCCACCGCCGTCGACCTGCTTAAACATCCGCCGCCGCGCGCTCTGACCAGAGGAAATCCATGGCAACTGCGATGCTCTCGACCATGGTGGTTCTCCTGCTCCTGGGGTTCCCGATGATGGTGCCGCTGCTCATGGCGACACTGGTGGGGTTCTTCTTCTTCCTGCC
This sequence comes from Aurantimonas litoralis, assembly GCF_026153195.1. Taxonomy (NCBI): domain Bacteria; kingdom Pseudomonadati; phylum Pseudomonadota; class Alphaproteobacteria; order Hyphomicrobiales; family Aurantimonadaceae; genus Aurantimonas; species Aurantimonas litoralis. Next base: position 85,630 of record NZ_JAPFBM010000012.1, read on the forward strand.
CATCGGGCCGGAGATCATGGTCCAGCAGATGATCGCGGGCATCCGGCCGGCCGCGCTGGTGGCGGTGCCGATGTTCATCCTGGCCGCGGACATCATCACCAAGGGCCATTCGGCCGACCGGTTGATCGACATGGTGATGCGCTTCGTCGGCCATATGCGCGGTGGTCTGGGGGTCGCGACGGCGATGAGCTGCACCCTGTTCGGCGCCGTCTCCGGCTCGACCCAGGCGACCGTGGTCGCGGTCGGTGGTCCGTTGCGGCCGCGCATGCTGAAGGCCGGCTACAGCGACAGCTTCACTTTGGCGCTGATCATCAATTCCTCCGACATCGCCATGCTGATCCCGCCCTCGATCGCGATGATCATCTACGGTGTCGTGTCCGGCACCTCGATTTCGGAACTGTTCATCGCCGGTGTCGGTCCGGGCCTTTTGATCCTGTTCCTGTTCTCGATCTACGCCGTGATCTACGCGCGGATGCACAATCTCGAGACCGAGCCGAAATCCACCTGGGGCGAGCGCGGCCAGGCGATGGTGGCGGCGATCTGGCCGCTCGGCTTCCCGCTGATCGTCGTCGGCGGCATCTATGGGGGCATCTTCAGCCCGACCGAGGCCGCCTCCGTCTGCGTCGGCTATGCGCTGCTTCTGGAGATGGTCATCTTCCGCTCGCTGAAGCTGAGCGACATCTTCGACATCGCCAAGTCGACCGGCCTGATCACCGCGGTGGTGTTCATCCTGGTTGCGGCCGGCGCGGCGTTCTCCTGGGTCATCTCGTTCCAGCAGATCCCGCAGATGCTCCTCGGGGCGATCGGTCTGACCGAGGCCGGGCCGGTGGGCGTTTTGATCGCGATCTCGATCGCCTTCTTCGTCGGCTGTATGTTCGTCGACCCGATCGTGGTCATTCTGGTGCTGGTGCCGATCTTCTCGCCGCTCGTCTCCGGTCTCGGGCTTGACCCGGTGCTGGTCGGCGTGATCATCACGCTGCAGGTTGCGATCGGGTCGGCCACGCCGCCCTTCGGCTGCGATATCTTCACGGCGATCGCGATCTTCAAACGTCCCTATATCGAGGTGATCCGCGGTACGCCGCCGTTCATCTTCATCCTGCTCCTGGTCAGTGCGTTGCTCATCGCATGGCCGCCGCTGGCGCTGTTCCTTCGCGATCTGGCCTTCCGCTAGGCCGCGAGGGGCCGGGGCCTGTCGACACGATCCGAACCGCTCCTGGAGGCGATGCATGTACAAGACGGTCCTCGTGCCCGTGGATGGCTCCCCCATGGCCACGCGCGCCCTCGACGTGGCATCCGAGATGTGCCGGCTCTTTGGCGCGCGCCTGATCACCTTGTGCGTCTATCGGCATCATTCGCCACTGGAAGCCTCGCTTTCCATGGTCCGGGTCAAGCAGCCGGCCGAGCGACCGGACGATTCCCTCAAGACCTATGCCAGCGAGATCGCCGCGGCCGCCAAGGCCCGGGCCCTCGATTCCGGCGTCGAGGAGGTCACCGCCTATGCCAAGCGCGGCCAGCCCTCGCGCGCCATCGTCGCCTTCGCGAAGCAGCATGACTGCGACCTGATCGTGCTCGGCGCCCGCGGCAATGGCGACATCGAGGGCTTTCTCCTCGGTTCGGTGTCCCACAAGGTGGCCTCGCTCGCCCCCCAGCATTGCCTGATCGTGCGCTGAGACACGACACTCGGCGGTGGACGCCGGCCAAACCGGCAGTCTATTGAAGGGGATCGACCTCTTCGGACCAGGACTCGCCATGCCACCGGGCCGCATCAAGCTGGACGACCGCGATATCAAGATCCTGACGATCCTCCAGTCGGAGGGTCGGATTCCGAAGGCGACGCTGGCGGAGCGCGTGAACCTGTCGCCGACGCCCTGCTGGGAGCGGCTGAACCGGCTGGAAGAAGCCGGAATCATCGAGGGCTACGGCGCGATGATCGCCGAGAGCACTTACGGGCCGCTCACCGTCCTGTTCGTGATGATGGAGATCGAGAGCCACCGCACGGAGGATTTCGCGGCTTTCGAGGCGGCGATCCGCGACGTGCCGGAGATCGTCGAGTGCTTCTCGGTGTCGGGTGGCTTCGACTATCTCTGCAAGTTCGTCACCCGCGACCTCGCCAGCTACCAGGCGATCATCGACCGGCTTCTGTCGAACGGCTCCGGGGTCAAGCGCTACTTCAGCTATCCGGTGATGACGTCAATCAAGAAGGCGCCGATCCCCATCCAGATGATCGCCGACACGCCGCGCTGAGGGGCGGGCGACGAGCCATCGCCGCAAGGGCCCTTCGGCAGGAGAGAATTCGCTTCCCGGGCCGATCTATGGCCGACGTCTCGCCTGCGAACGCGATAGCGTTCTCCTGACGGAACAGGAGAGCGCCATGTCTGCAGCGATACGCCATCTCGACACCCTTCACCCTCTGGCCGCGCTGGACGACGCGACGCTGTTCATCCAGGCGGCTTTTCTGGGGGGCCGCTGGATCACCAGCGAGACGACCGTCGCCGTCACCGATCCGGCTACCGGCGAGACCCTGGGGTCCATCCCCGCTCTGACCTCGGCGGACACCAGCCGGGCGATCGACGCGGCCGAGGCCGCGCTGCCGGCCTGGCGCGCCCTGCTGCCGCAGGAGCGGGCGCGGATCCTCAAGCGCTGGCATGACCTGATCCTGGCGTCGCGCGAAGATCTGGCGCTCCTGATGACGCTGGAGCAGGGCAAGCCCCTGGCCGAATCCCGTGGCGAGATCGACTATGCCGCCTCCTTCGTCGACTATTATGCCGAGGAGGCGCGGCGCATCGCGGTCGAGGGGCTCACCAGCCATCTGCCGAATGCCCAGATGACGCTCTCCCGCGTGCCGCTGGGCGTCGTCGGTCTGGTGACGCCGTGGAACTTCCCGGCCGCCATGCTGACCCGCAAGGCGGCCGCGGCGCTCGCCGCCGGCTGCACCACGGTGGCCCATCCTTCGTCGGAAACCCCGTTCTCGGCCCTGGCGCTGGCGGCACTGGCCGAACGTGCGGGCATGCCGGCCGGCGTCTTCAACGTCGTCACCGGCAAAGCCGCGACGATCGTCGGGCGCCTCTGCGAGGACAGCCGCGTGCGGGCCATGAGCTTCACCGGCTCGACCGAGATCGGCCGGATCATCGCGGCGCAGGCCGCGCCGACGGTCAAGCGGCTGATCATGGAGCTTGGCGGCCACGCGCCGCTGATGATCTTCGCCGACAGCGACCTCGACCGGGCCGTCGACATCGCCATGGACGCCAAGTTCGCCACCTCCGGGCAGGACTGCCTGGCGGCCAACCGCATCTATGTCGAGCGGTCGATCTACGAGCCGTTCCTCGCCGCCTTCAAGGCGCGGATCGAGGCGCTGGCGGTCGGGCGGGGCCTCGATGCCAGCACGGAGATCGGCCCGCTGATGCACGCCCGCGCCATCGCCAAGGTCGAGGCGCAGGTGCACGACGCCGTCGGCCGCGGCGCCCGCTGCCTCGCCGGCGGTGGCCGCGATGCGGCCGGGCCGCTTTTCTACCGGCCGACGCTGCTGGCCGATGTGCCGGAGGATGCGCTGATCATGCATGAGGAGACCTTCGGCCCTGTGGCCGCCGTCACGCCCTTCGACGCGGAGGACGAGGTTCTGGCCCGCGCCAACGACACCGAATATGGCCTCGTCGCCTATCTGGTGACGCGTGACGCCGCGCGGATCGCCCGCATGACCGCCTCGCTCGAATACGGCATGGTCGCCGTCAACCGGGTCAAGATCACCGGCGCGCCGATCCCCTTCGGCGGCGTCAAGCAGTCGGGCATCGGCCGGGAAGGGGCCCGTCACGGCCTCGAAGCCTTCACCGACCTCAAATATGTCTGTCAGGACATCGGCTGACCGCCGCTTTCGACAGAACCGCATTCAGTCACGACGCATACAGTCAGGAAAGGAGCAGACGATGCTCGACCGGAACAACGAACTCGCCGCCTTCGACCGCGATCATTTCTTCCATCCGTCGACCCATATGGGCAGCCATGCCCGGGGTGAGACGCCGACCCGGGTGATCGCCGGCGGCAAGGGCGCGACCATCGTCGATACCAACGGCCGCGAAAGCCTCGACGCCTTTGCCGGTCTCTACTGCGTCAATGTCGGCTACGGCCAGACCGAGATCGCCGATGCGATCGCCGCCCAGGCGCACAAGCTGCCCTATTACCACGCCTATGTCGGTCACGGCTCCGAGGCGTCGATCCAGCTCGCCAAGATGATCATCGACCGGGCGCCGGACCACATGAGCCGGGTCTATTTCGGCCTGTCGGGATCGGACGCCAACGAGACCAACATCAAGCTGATCTGGTACTACAACAACATTCTCGGCCGGCCCGAGAAGAAGAAGATCATCTCGCGCTGGCGCGGCTATCACGGCTCGGGCGTGATGACCGGCTCGCTCACCGGCCTGAAGCTGTTCCACAACGCCTTCGACCTGCCGCGCGCGCCGATCCTGCACACCGAGGCGCCGTATTATTTCCGCCGCGAAGACCGCTCGATGAGCGAGGAGCAGTTCTCGCAGCATTGCGCCGACAAGCTGGAGGAGATGATCCTCGCCGAGGGGCCGGACACCGTCGCCGCCTTCATCGGCGAGCCGATCCTGGGCACCGGCGGCATCGTGCCACCGCCGGCCGGCTACTGGGAGAAGATTCAGGCAGTGCTGGCGAAATACGACATCCTGCTGGTCGCCGACGAGGTGGTCACCGGTTTCGGGCGCCTCGGCACGATGTTCGGCTCCGAGCATTACGGCATCAAGCCGGACATCATCACCATCGCCAAGGGCCTGACCTCGGCCTATGCGCCGCTGTCGGGCAGCATCATCTCCGACAAGGTCTGGGAGGTTCTCGTGCGGGGCTCCGACGAGATGGGCCCGATCGGTCATGGCTGGACCTATTCGGCGCATCCGCTGTGTGCGGCGGCCGGCGTCGCCAATCTCGAACTGATCGACAAGCTGGACCTCGTCGAGAATGCCGGCACCGTGGGCGCGCATTTCCGCAAGGGCCTCGCCGACGCCTTGGCAGGGCACGCCCATGTCGGCGAGGTGCGCGGCGACGGCCTGATGGCCGCGGTGGAGTTCGTCGAGGACAAGGACGACCGCAAGTTCTTCGACCCGTCGCTGAAGGTCGGACCGCAGATCGCGGCGGCGCTGCTGGAGCGCGGCGTCATCGGCCGGGCCATGCCGGAAGGCGACATTCTCGGCTTTGCGCCGCCCTTCGTCCTGACCCGTGAAGAGGCCGACATGGTGGTGGAGCGCACCGCCGATGCCGTGGAGGCGGTGACGGCCAAACTCGGCTGATCGCCACCGGCGCCTATCGCGCCCAAACGAAAAGCGCCCGGCATTGCCGCCGGGCGCTTTTCGTTGTCGGCTTGAGGCGACGGGTCAGACGGCCAGATATTGCAGCCGCATTTCCTTGTCGTCGATGATCTGCTGGGCGGTGCCGTCGAAGACGATCTCGCCCATCTCCAGGATGATCGCGCGGTCGGCCAGATGCAGCGCGGCGATGGCGTTCTGCTCGACCAGGATCGTGGTGATGCCGATCTGCTTGATCTCCTCAAGAATTCGCTCGATCTCCTGCACGATGACCGGCGCGAGCCCCTCATAGGGCTCGTCCAGCAGCAGCAGCTTCACGTCCCGGGCCAGTGCCCGGGCGACGGCCAGCATCTGCTGCTCGCCGCCGGACATGGTGATGCCCTCCTGGGTGCGGCGCTCGGCCAGCCGGGGGAAGTGTTCGTAGATCCGCTCCAGCGACCAGCCGATGGGCGGCTCGATCTGCGCGAGCTTGAGATTCTCCTCCACCGTCAGACCGGCGATGATCCGCCGGTCCTCGGGTACCAGCTGCACGCCGAGGCGGGCCGCCTCGTAGCCCTGCATGGTGTGCAACGGCTGACCGTCGAGCCAGATCTCGCCATGCTTCAGCTCCGGCGAACCGGCCCGCGCGATGGTGCGCAGCGTCGAGGTCTTGCCGGCGCCGTTGCGGCCGAGCAGGGCGACGATCTCGCCTTCCCGCACCTCGAAGGAGACGCCCTGCACGATGTAGCTCTCGCCGTAATAGGCATGCAGGTCGCGGGCAGCGAAGAAGGGCTGGCCCTCGGACCGGACGCTTTCTGCCCGGGCGCTGCGACCATGCGGCCGGACGGCGTCGATCGTGTCGCTCATAGATGGGCTCCCCCCAGATAGGCTTCCTGCACGCGCGGATCGGCCTTGATCGCCTCGGGCGTGCCTTCGGCGATCACCGTGCCCTGCGCCATCACGCTGACGGTCGAGGCCAGCGAGAACACGACATGCATGTCGTGCTCGATGATCACCTTGGTGATGCCGCGCTTGGCGATCGCCTTGAGGAGATCGACGGTGTTGTTGGTGTCGGCCCGCGACATGCCGGCGGTCGGCTCGTCGAGGAGCAGCAGCTTGGGTCGCTGGACGAGGCACATCGCCAGCTCCAGCCGCCGCTTGTCGCCGCGGGACATGGAATCGACCCGCTGGTGGCGCTGGGCGGCCAGGTTGAGATCCTCGAGGATCTCCTCGGCCTCTTCCAGCACCACACGCCGGTCGTTGGCACGCCCCCAGAGATTGATCTTGAAGGCGCCGTCCTTGCGGGCGAAGGCCGGGATCATGACGTTTTCCATGACCGTCAGCTCAGCGAAGGTCTCCGGCGTCTGGAACACCCGCGCGATACCGGCCTGGTTGATCTCGTACGGATTGTGCCCGAGCAGCGGTGCGCCGTTGAACTCGACGGTGCCCTCGTCCGGGACGATCCGCCCGACCAGCGTGTTGAGCAGGGTCGACTTGCCGGCGCCGTTCGGCCCGATGATCGCGTGGACCGTGCCTTCCTTGACCCTGAGATTGACGTCGTCGAGGGCTTTCAGGCCGCCGAAGCGCTTGCTGACGCCGTTGATGGTGAGAATATCCATGCCGGCTCTTTCTATTCGTGGTTCGCGCGGGCAGCGGCGGTGTCGCCGGTGGTCCCGTCAGCCGGTTTGGGCTTGTGGAACAGGGCGCCGATGCGGCGCAGCCCCTCCATGATTCCGCCCGGCAGGAAGATGACGATGACCATGAACAGGAGGCCGAGCGTCAGGTGCCAGCCTTCGCCGACGAAGGGGCTGGTGATCTCGACCGCCAGGTTCTGTGCCCAGCCGGGCAGGAAGTCGAAGCTGCGATAGAGGAAGCCGTCGTTGAAGGACGAGAAGATCTGCTCGAGATACTTCATCACGGCCGCCCCGATCACCGGTCCGAGCAGCGTGCCGACGCCGCCGAGAATGGTCATCAGCACGACCTCGCCCGACGCCGTCCACTGCATCCGGTCGGCGCCGGCGAGGGGATCGGTGACCGCCAGGAGGCCGCCGGCGAGGCCGGCATACATGCCCGAGATGACGAAGGCGGTGAGCAGATAGGGGCGGGCGGCAAAGCCGGTATAGCCCATGCGGTTCTGGTTCGACTTGATGGCGAAGAGCATCATGCCGAAGGTCGAGTTGCGGATCCGGAGCGCCAGGAAGAAGCCGAGGACCAGCAGGATCGCGCAGAAATAGAAGCCCGGATAGCCCTGCAGCTCGATGCCGAAGAAGTTCGGCTTGGGCAGACCCGCGCCGACTTCGCCCAGTGCCCGGTCGATCAGCCGCGGGTCGGAGCGGGAGATCTGCAGTCCGGTCTCGCCGTTGGTGATCGGCGTCAGCACCGAATATGCGAGATTGTAGGACATCTGCGCGAAGGCGAGCGTCAGGATCGAGAAGTAGATGCCGGCGCGGCGCAGGCAGACGAAGCCGATGACCAGCGCCAGGAGCCCGGCGACGATGATCGCGAAGGGGATCGCGAAGATCGCGTTCATCGACAGGAGCTTGAACATCCAGACCGCGGCGTAGGATCCGGTGCCGAGGAAGGCTGCATGGCCGAAGGACAGATAGCCGGAGAAGCCGAACAGGATGTTGAAGCCGATCGCGAAGATCCCGAAGATCGCGAATTTCTGCAGGATGTCCGGATAGCCCGCGCCGATCGGCGCGAGCCAGATCGGCATGGTCAGGACGGCCGCCGCGAAGATCGCGGTGAAGGCGTAGTCGCCCATCGTGGTCGCGAAGAACGGCCGCGTGTCGCGGGTCTTGCGGGTGGTCTCGTGCGGCGTGCCGCCGAGGTCGGTCGAGGTGATGGCGCTGTTCATCGATCAGGCCTCCATGACGCCCTTGCGGCCCATCAGTCCACGCGGGCGGACCAGCAGGACGACGACGGCAACAAGGTAGATGATGATCTGGTCGATGCCCGGCAGGATCGCCTTGATCTCGGTCATCGAGGAGAAGGACTGCAGGATGCCGAGCAGGAAGCCGGCGACCACGGCACCGCCCAGTGACCCCATGCCGCCGACGACCACGACCACGAAGGAGAGCACCAGGAAGTCCATGCCCAGATGGTAGTTGGGTGACAGGATCGGCGTGTACATGACGCCCGCCAGCCCGGCGACGACGGCGGCGAGGCCGAAGACGATGGAGAACTTGCGGCCGATATTGATGCCCAGCAGGCCCACCGTCTCGCGATCCGCCATGCCGGCCCGCACCACCATGCCGAAAGTGGTGAGCTGCAGGAAGGCGAAGACCGCGCCGATGATGGCCAAAGAGAACAGGAAGTAGACGATGCGCCACATCGGGTAGCTGAGGCCGGGAATGCCGAACCATTGGCCGATATCCGCGCTGCCGGCGAAAGCCGGGGGAGCGGTCATCGGGATCGGATTGGCGCCGAAATAGTGCTTCACGATCTCCTGCAGGACGATGGCGAGGCCGAAGGTCACGAGGATCTGCTCGGCATGGCTGCGCTTGTAGAAGAAGCGGATCAGGCCGCGCTCCATCGCCAGTCCGACGAGCAGCATGAAGGGGATCGCGACGAGGATCGACAAGGGGACCGACCAGTCGAGGATCGTGCGGCCGGTGTCGCCGAACCAGATCTCCAGATAGGGGACTTCCTTGTAGGCCTCGAAGAAGGTCACGCTCTCGTCGCGCACGCGCTCTGAGATCGACAGGACCATGGAGAAGGCGACGGCGCAGAAGGCGCCGAGCATGAAGAGGGCGCCGTGGGCGAAATTGACCACCCCGAGCGTACCGAAGATCAGGGTCAGGCCGAGGGCGATGAGCGCATAGGCCCCGCCCTTGTCGAGACCGTTGAGGATCTGAAGAATGATGGCGTCCATGTGCCCCTTGGTCGCTCCTGGCATTGCCGCTTTGAATTGTCGGGGTCGATACGCGCGGCCCTGGCGAGCGGCAGTTCGATTGCCTCGTGTCGCCGTCGCCCGCTGGGCCGGCGCCTGTCGTCTTGATGTCTGCGATGCTGGACGGTCGCCGGCATGTCTGCCGGCGACCTGATCGGGTCAGGATGCGATCAGCATTCCTTGGCGTCGTAGGGACCGAGTTCGCCGCCGAAGATCGACGCGTCGTAGGTCACGTCGTCGCGCGGCACGACCTTGACGATCTCCATCAGGTCGAACTGGTTGGTCGGCTCCTGCTTGCCGCGCACGACCAGCACGTCCTTGAAGCATTGGTGGTCCTCGGCGCGGTAGAGCGTCGGGCCATTGCCCATGCCGTCGAACTCGAAGCCTTCCAGCGCCTTGATCAGCTCCGGCGGATAGAAGGTGCCGGCGGTCTCGGCGGCGTTGGCGTAGAGCAGCGTCTGGACGTAGCAGGTGTGGGCGGCCTGCGACGGCGGGCTGCCATATTCCTCGCCGAAGGACTTGGAGAACGCCTTGGTGGCGGCGTTGTCGAGCTTCCAGTCCCAGTTGGCGGTGCCCAAGATGCCCTTCACGGCCTCGCCCGCACCCTGTGCCATCAGCTCGGAGAACAGCGGCACGACGATCTGGAAGTCCTTGCCGTTGACCTGCTTGGAGCGCATGTCGAACTGGGTGACGGCCTGGCGCAGCGAATTGACCATGTCGCCGCCGTAATGGTTCAGGATCAGCACGTCGGCGCCCGAATTCAGGACCGGCGTCAGATACTGCGAGAAGTCGCCGGCGCCGAGCGGGGTGCGAACGGCCTCCACCGTTTCCCATCCGAGCCCTTCGGTGGCGTTCTTGATCGACTCTTCCTGGGTCCAGCCCCAGGTGTAGTCGGCGGTCAGGTGGTAGGCGCGACGGTCCTTGCCGTATTCCTCGGCGAGGATCGGGCCGAGCGCCTGGCCGGACATGTAGGCGTTGAAGAAGTGGCGGAAGCCGTAACGCCGCTTGTCCTTGCCGGTGGTGTCGTTGGAGTGGGTCAGGCCGGCCATGAACATTACGCCCATGTCCTGGCACAGCGACTGCACTGCCACGGCGACGCCCGAGGACGAGCCGCCGGAGATCATGATCGCCTTGTCGGCCTCGATCATGCGCTTGGCCGAGGCGCGGGCCGCGTCGGACTTGGTCTGGGTGTCGCCGGTCACGAACGCGACCTTCTTGCCCAGGATGCCGTTGCCCTTGAGGTTGGACGGCTGCATTGTCGACAGCATGCCGCCGTCGCCTTCGCCGTTCAGGTGCTTGACCGCCAGCTGGAAGGCGCGCAGTTCGTCGGCGCCTTCATCCGCATACGGACCGGACTGCGGCACGTTGAAGCCGAGCGTCACGGTGCCACCGGACGGGTTGTTGCAGAATGCCTGATCCTGCGCCCAGGCCCCGCGCGTGAAGACATGCGGCATGGCGAGACCGGCCGTGATGCCGGCGCCGGTCGTCAGCAGTCGACGACGGGTCCATCCGTCCTTGTAAAATGCCATTGGTCACCTCCCGATTATCCCATTCCGGCCGTAGCGGCAGACAGCACGACATATCGATCGCCCGCCCCAGATCCCGCCGGATGACGCGCATCGTCCACGAGTCCGCGGTTTTCGACTATAGTACTTTCGGATGAACCGGCTTCGACGTCTGTCCTATATTGTCCCTCCGTGCGATAATGCAGTGCAATATTGCAATGCAGCAATATCAATCTGCGCCATGACTGGCCGGTTGCTGGCGGGGCGCGAGCCGGCGTCGCGCCGGCTCGCCGGATGACGCATCGCGGGCGCTGCGACCGGCTGGCGAGTTGACCTTCGCACGGGGAGGGGAGACCTTCGCCGCAATGCCGGCAGCCGGATCGAGACCGGCACGATTCGCGGTCGGTCCCGAACGCCCGTCCTGCGGACGGTCGGGGTCAGGGAGGAACAGGACGATGTTCGACAAGAGCATGAATTTCGCGCTTGGCGAGGAGATCGACGCGCTGCGCGACATGGTGCGCCGCTTCGCGCAGGAGCGGATCGCCCCCCGCGCGTCGGAGATCGACCGGACCAACGAATTCCCGAACGAACTCTGGAAGGAGCTCGGTGCCCTCGGGCTCCTCGGCGTCACGGTGGAGGAGGAATATGGCGGCTCGGCCATGGGCTATCTCGCCCATTGCGTCGCCATCGAGGAGATCTCCCGCGCCTCGGCCTCTGTGGGCCTGTCCTACGGCGCCCATTCCAATCTCTGCGTCAACCAGATTCGGCGCAACGGCACGGCCGACCAGAAGGCGAAATACCTGCCGAAGCTCGTCTCTGGCGAGCATGTCGGGTCGCTCGCCATGTCGGAATCCGGCGCCGGCTCCGACGTCGTCGGCATGAAGCTGCGGGCCGACAAGCGCAACGACCGCTTCGTCCTCAACGGCACCAAGATGTGGATCACCAACGGTCCCGACGCCTCGACCCTGATCGTCTACGCCAAGACCGATCCGGATGCCGGCCCGCGCGGCATCACGGCCTTCCTGATCGAGAAGGACATGGCCGGCTTTTCGACCGCCCAGAAGCTCGACAAGCTCGGTATGCGCGGCTCCAACACCTGCGAGCTGGTGTTCCAGGATTGCGAGGTGCCCTACGAGAACATCCTCGGCGAGGAGGGCGGCGGCGCCAAGGTGCTGATGAGCGGCCTCGACTACGAACGGGTGGTGCTCTCGGCCGGGCCTCTCGGCATCATGGCCGCCTGCCTCGACGTCGTCCTGCCCTATGTCCACGAGCGCGAGCAGTTCGGCCAGCCGATCGGCGAGTTCCAGCTGATGCAGGGCAAGCTCGCCGACATGTATGTCACGATGAATGCCTGCCGGGCCTATGTCTACGCGGTGGCGGCGGCCTGCGACCGCGGCGAGACCAGCCGCAAGGACGCCGCCGGCTGCATCCTCTATGCCGCCGAGAAGGCGACCCAGATGGCGCTGGAGGCGATCCAGGCGCTGGGCGGTAACGGCTATATCAACGACTATCCGACCGGCCGGCTGCTGCGGGACGCCAAGCTCTACGAGATCGGCGCCGGCACCTCGGAAATCCGCCGCATGCTGATCGGCCGCGAGCTGTTCCGGGAGACCGCGTAGGTGGCGGTCCTCACCTCGTCCATCTCGCCGCGCTCGGACGCCTTCGCGGCCAATCGCGACGCCATGGCAAGGCAGATGCAGGCGGTCGAGGCGGCCGCTGAAGCCGCCATGGCGGGCGGTGGCGACAGGGCCCGCGAGCGGCATCTGTCACGCGGCAAGCTGCTGCCGCGCGACCGGGTGGAGGGCCTGCTCGATCCCGGCTCTCCGTTTCTGGAAGTCGGCCTGTTCGCCGCCCACGGGCTTTACGAGGACGCGGTGCCGGCTGCCGGCATGATCGCCGGCATCGGCCGGGTGGCGGGCCGCGAGGTGATGGTGCTCGCCAACGACGCCACGGTGAAGGGCGGGACCTACTTTCCCACCACGGTGAAGAAGCATCTCAGGGCCCAGGAGATCGCCGAGCAGAACGGCCTGCCTTGCGTCTATCTGGTCGATTCCGGCGGCGCCAATCTGCCGAACCAGGACGAGGTCTTCCCGGACCGCGACCATTTCGGCCGCATCTTCTACAACCAGGCGCAGATGTCGGCGAAGGGCATTCCCCAGATCGCCGTCGTCATGGGCTCCTGCACGGCCGGCGGCGCCTATGTGCCGGCGATGAGCGACGAGACCATCATCGTGCGCAATCAGGGCACGATCTTCCTCGCCGGCCCGCCGCTGGTGAAGGCGGCCACGGGTGAGGTGGTCTCGGCCGAGGATCTGGGCGGCGGCGATGTCCATACGCGGCTGTCCGGCGTTGCCGACCATCTCGCCAATGACGATCTCCATGCGCTGGAACTCGCCCGCCGCGCCGTTGCCAATCTGAACCGGCCGAAACCGTTCACGGTGGAACTGCAGGCGCCCGAGGCGCCGGCCTACGATCCGGAGGAACTGCTCGGCATCGTGCCCGCCGACCCGAAGACGCCCTACGACGTGCGCGAGGCCATCGCCCGCATTGTCGATGGCTCGCGCTTCGACGAGTTCAAGGCGCGCTACGGGCCGACGCTGGTCTGCGGCTTCGCCCATGTCTGCGGCATCCCGGTCGGCATCGTCGCCAACAATGGCGTGTTGTTCGCCGAAAGCGCCGTGAAGGGCGCGCATTTCGTCGAGCTCTGCTCGCAGCGCAGGATCCCGCTGGTCTTCCTGCAGAACATCACCGGCTTCATGGTCGGCCGCGCCTATGAAGCGGGCGGCATCGCCAAGCACGGCGCCAAGCTGGTCACCGCCGTCGCCACCACGTCAGTGCCCAAGGTGACCATGCTGATCGGCGGCTCCTACGGCGCCGGCAATTACGGCATGTGCGGGCGGGCCTACAGCCCACGCTTCCTGTGGACTTGGCCGAACAGCCGCATTGCCGTGATGGGCGGCGAGCAGGCGGCCGGCGTGCTGGCGACGGTCAAGCGCGACGGCATCGAACGGCACGGCGGCGAATGGTCGGCTGAGGAGGAAGCCGAGTTCAAGCGCCCGACCATCGAGATGTTCGAGCGCCAGAGCCATCCACTCTACGCCTCCGCCCGGCTGTGGGACGACGGCATCGTCAATCCTGCCAGGACCCGCGAGATCCTGGCCCTGTCGCTCTCGGCCTCGCTGAACGTGCCGATCCCGGAGACACGGTTCGGCCTGTTCCGGATGTGATCTGACATCGGAGGCGACGATGAAACACCCGGTCATTCTACAGCTCGACGAGACGATGCTCGAAAGCCTCGGTGTGGGTGCCGGGCGGAATCGTCGCTCTGTGGAAATGGCATTCGGCGCTAACTTGGCTGACGCGGCGGCGCGCGCACTCAATAATAGCTGGTCCAATCTGCCGGAGATCGCATGATGCCTGCACCAATCCGATCTCTCCTCATCGCCAATCGTGGTGAAATCGCCTGCCGGGTGATCCGCACGGCGAAGCGGCTTGGCATCCGCACCGTCGCTGTGTTCTCCGACGCCGATCGCGATGCCATGCATGTCGCCATGGCCGACGAGGCGGTGCGGATCGGCCCCGCGGCGGTGGCGGGCAGCTATCTGCGCGGCGACCGGATCATCGAAGCCGCCCGCCGCACCGGCGCCGAGGCCATTCATCCGGGCTATGGTTTCCTGTCCGAGAACCCGGATTTCGTCGATGCCGTCACGGCGGCGGGGCTGATCTTCGTCGGCCCGTCGGCGTCTGCGATCAGGGCAATGGGCCTGAAGGATGCCGCCAAGCGGCTGATGCACGAGGCCGGCGTTCCGGTGGTGCCGGGCTATCATGGCGACGCGCAGGACCCGGAGTTTCTGGCCGGCGAGGCCGACCGGATCGGCTATCCGGTGCTGATCAAGGCGCGGGCCGGCGGCGGCGGCAAGGGCATGCGCCGGGTCGACGATCCGGCGGAGTTCCGCGCCGCGCTGGACGGCGCGAGGCGGGAAGGGCAGGCGTCCTTCGGCGATCCCCACTGCCTGATCGAGAAATACGTCGAGAAGCCGCGGCATATCGAGATCCAGGTCTTTGGCGACAGCCACGGAAACGCGGTGCATCTCTTCGAGCGCGACTGTTCGCTGCAGCGGCGCCACCAGAAGGTGATCGAGGAAGCCCCGGCGCCGGGCATGCCGGACGAGATGCGCGCCGCCATGGGCGAGGCGGCGGTCACGGCGGCGAAAGCCATCGGTTATGCCGGCGCCGGCACGATCGAGTTCATTGTCGACGCGTCCGACGGGCTGCGGCCGGACCGGTTCTGGTTCATGGAGATGAACACCCGCCTGCAGGTCGAGCATCCGGTCACCGAGGCGATCACCGGGCTGGATCTGGTGGAGCTGCAATTGCGCGTCGCCTCCGGCGAGCCGCTGCCCTTCGCCCAGCCCGATCTGGCGATCGACGGCCACGCCTTCGAGGCGCGGATCTATGCCGAGGATGCGGCGCGCGGTTTCCTGCCGGCGACCGGCACGCTGACCCATCTGCGGTTTCCGGCGACAGGCGCCCGCATCGATACGGGAGTGCGGGAAGGCGACCGGATCACTCCGCATTACGACCCGATGATCGCCAAGTTGATCGTCCACGGGCCCGACCGGGAAAGTGCCCTGGGGCTGTTGCGCGCCGCGCTGGCCGAAACCCGCATTGCCGGGTCGGTGACCAACGTTGCCTTCCTGTCGCGGCTGGCAAGCCATGCGGGTTTCGCCGCCGGCGACGTCGATACCGGCCTGATCGGCCGCGACCAGGAGGCGCTGACCGCGCCGGAAGCCCGCTCCGCCGAAGCTGCGGCAATCGCCGCGCTGGCGCAGCTCGGCCATGTCCCGGCAGCCGGCGAAGGGTCGGGCGATCGGGACGCCGATCCCTGGGCACGCCTGCGCGGCTTTCGCGCCTGGGGCGTTGCCCGGCAGGCCGCGCGCTTCGAAGGCGAGGGGAACACCCGCCACGACCTCATCGTCTCCGATCTCGGCAGGGGTCGCTTCTCGGTCGCAGGCGAGGGGGCGACATTGGAACTGGCACTGGCAAAGTCCCCCGGGGGCCACACGATCCGTGCCGAGGCCGATGGCCGCGTCTTCGGCGCCGCAATTGCCCGTGAGCCCGACGCATTGACCGTCTTCCTCGACGGGGCGGCGCATCGCTTCGCCGATTACAGCGCCATGGCCCATGCCGACGAGGGCGCCGGGGGAGATCGCGTTGCCGCGCCGATGCCGGGTCTGGTCAAGCTGGTCGCGGTGAAGGCCGGCGCGACGGTGGCTAAGGGCGAGGCGCTGATCGTGCTCGAAGCCATGAAGATGGAGCACACGCTGAAGAGCCCGCGCGACGGCACGGTCGCCGAACTGCTAGTGGGCGAGGGCGATCAGGTCGAGGATGGCGCGCTGCTCCTGGCGCTGGAGCCGGAGGCCGGATGACCCTCACCCTCCACCATTGCCACGAGGCGCGCTCGATGCGCTCGCTCTGGCTGATCCACGAACTGGGGCTGGATGTGGACGTGATCGTCCATCCCTTTGGCCGCGAGTTGCGCGATCCCGCCTACCTTGCGGTCCATCCGCTCGGCCGCGTGCCGGCGCTGGTCGACGGGTCGGTGACTTTGTTCGAAAGCGGCGCCATCGCCGAATATCTCTGCGAGGCCTATGGGGGCGATTCCGGCCTCTGGCGCCCGCCCGGCACGCCGGAGCGGCCCGAATGGCTGCAATGGCTGCATTATGCCGAGACGGTCTCGGTGCATGTGGCCAGCCTCACCCAGCAGATCCTCGTCATTACCGATCCGGCGCTGCAATCGCCGACCCTTGTGAAACTGGAGACGCGGCGTCTGGAAAAGGCGCTCGGCGTCGTCGAGGACTGGCTGGAGGGCCGCGACCACCTGCTGTCCTCGGGCTTCTCGGCGGTGGATGTCGGGGTCGGCTACAGCCTTCACATCGCGCGGCTGTTCACCGACCTCGCCGCCTTTCCGCAGGTTGCGGCCTATTACGCGCGACTGGCCGAGCGGCCGGGCTTCCGTGCCGCGCTGCCGGCACCGGATGCTGCCCATCGCATCTATACGCGCGAACGCTATTTCGAGCCGTCATGACCGTGCCAGACATCACCCTCTTCGAGATGAGCCCACGCGACGGGCTGCAGAACGAAACGCGCCTGATTGCCACGGACGACAAGATCCGGCTCGTCGATCTCCTGTCCGCCTGCGGCTTCGCCAAGATCGAGGTGACCAGCTTCGTCTCGCCGAAATGGGTGCCGCAACTGGCCGATGCAGCAAGCGTGCTGGCCGGCATCGCCCGGCGGCCGGGGATCGCCTATACGGCGCTCACTCCCAACCTGCGCGGCTTCGAGGCGGCGCTTGCAGCGAAAGCCGACGAAGTGGCGATCTTCGGTGCGGCCTCGGAGAGCTTCAGCCGGAAGAACATCAATTGTTCGATCGCCGAGAGCCTTGAGCGGTTCCGCCCGGTCGCCGAGGCGGCGAAGGCCGCGGGCGTGCCGGTGCGCGGCTATGTCTCCTGCGTCACCGACTGCCCCTATGAGGGCCCGGTCGCGCCCGGCGCGGTGGCCTCCGTCACCGAGGCGCTCCTCGCCATGGGTTGCTACGAGGTCTCGCTCGGCGACACGATCGGCCATGGCACGCCCGAGACCATCGCCGCGATGCTGACGGCGGTGCTGGACGTCGCGCCGGCCGGGCGGATCGCCGGGCACTACCACGACACCAGCAACCGGGCGCTCGACAACATCGCCGCCAGCCTGGAATTCGGCCTGCGAACCTTCGATGCCGCCGTCGGCGGACTGGGCGGCTGCCCCTATGCGCCTGGCGCCAAGGGCAATGTCGACACGCTGAAGGTCGACGCGCTGCTGCGGGAGCGCGGCTTCGAAACAGGGCTGGACCCCGCCGCGCTGGCAGAGGCCGCCACCTTCGCGCGCACGCTGCGGCCGGCCGAGCCCGCGGACGCCTGATCGCATAACGGCCGGCAGGGCCGGGGAGACACCATGAGCGACACGATCCGCATCGACACCGACGACAGGGGCGTCGCGACGCTCACCCTGGCGCGGGCCGAGCGCCACAACGCCATGGATGCGGCGATGATCGGCGAATTGCACGCGGCGGCGCATCAGCTCGGCGGTGATCCGGCGGTGCGGGTGGTCGTCCTGACCGGTGAAGGGCGCAGCTTTTCGGCCGGCGCCGATCTGAACTGGATGAAGGCCCAGTTCGCCGCCACCCGCGAGGACCGCATCGCCGAGGCGATGAAACTCGCCGGCATGCTCAGGGCGCTGAACGAATTGCCGAAACCCCTGATCGGCCGGATCAACGGCCAGGCCTTCGGCGGCGGTCTCGGGCTGATCTCGGTTTGCGACGTCGCCATCGGCAGCGACGCGGCGCGCTTCGCCTTTACCGAGGCGAAGCTCGGCCTGATCCCGGCGACGATCTCGCCCTACGTCCTGACCCGCATGGGCGAGGGCCGGGCCCGCCGGGTGTTCATGTCGGCCCGCCTGTTCGGCGCGGCCGAGGCCGTCGATCTCGGGCTTCTGGCAAAGGCGGTTCCGGCGAACGAGCTGGATGCGGCGATCGCAGAAGAAGTGACGCCCTATCTCGCCTGCTCGCCCTCTGCTGTGGCGGCGTCGAAGGCCCTGGCCCGGTCGCTCGGTCCCGTCATCGACGATGCGACGCTGGAGGAGACCGCCCGCCGGCTCGCCGACACCTGGGAGACGGCCGATGCCCGCGAGGGTGTCGGCGCCTTTTTCGACAAGCGGGCTGCTACCTTCGCCGGCTGACGCCGTCCGGTCTGCGGCCGCCTTGGAGCGCGGCCGCAGATGGTCGGTCTATTCGCCCGCGAGGCAGCTCCGCAGCGAGCCGGCCAGACTGCCGATCAGGGTGAAATACAGCTCCGGCCCCTCGGGGATGCCTGCGCCCTCCGGGTCGAGCACGCCGGAACGCGCCGCCGATCCCTCGATCGCCACGTCGACGAGCTGCGGCTCGAACTGGGGTTCGGCGAAGACGCAGGCAGCGCGGCTGTCGCGTACCTTCGCCTGGATCTCGGCAATCCGCTGGGCGCCCGGAAGCCGGTCGGGACTGACGGTGATCGAGCCTGCCGCCTGCACGTCGAAGCGGCGCTCGAAATACTGGTAGGCGTCGTGGAAGACGATGAAGGGCGTGCCGCGGACATCGGCGAGTTGCCCGTCGATCTCGGCGATCAGCCCCGCCAGCCGCGCGTCGAGCTCCTTGGCGTTGTCCTGATATCGGGCGGCGTTCTCGGGGTCGGCATCCGCCAGGACGCTGGCGATATGAGCGGCCATGGCGCGGGCATTCGTCGGATCGAGCCAGACATGCATGTCCAGTTCGCCATGATCGTGGCCATGCGCATCCGCGCGATGGTCGGCCTCGTGACCGGCATGAGCATCCGCTTCCCCGGCGTACTCCCCGCCCTTGTGGTCGCCGTCGGTCTGCGCATGGTCTTCATGGCCGGCCTCGCCATGCTCGCGGCCCTGATGCCCGGCCTCGTCGTGACCGTCTTCCTCGTCCTCATGCTCCTCGAACGGGCCGCCCTCGCGGAACGGCAGTGTTTCCAGCCCCGGCGTGTCGATCATCTCGACGCTGGTGGCGTCGCCCGCCATCGTCCCGATCGGCTTGACGAGGAATGTCTCCAGCGCATCGCCGACCCAGAAGACGATGTCGGCGTCCTGCAGGGCTGCGGCATCCGACGGCTTCATGGCGTAGGTATGCGGCGACGCCGAACCCGCGACCAGCAGCGTCGGCTCGCCAACGCCGTCCATGACCGAAGAGACAAGCGAATGGACCGGCTTGATCGACGCAATGACCTTGGGCGCCTCGGCCTGGGCCGGCGCGAAGGATGCCAGCGACGTGGCACTGGCAAGAAGCAGGAGGCGAAGCATGCGCATGGGGAGAACCTTCCAGTGTCAAAACGGAGCGATATGTTATGTCATTACGTCTGGCTTGCGTAATGCTATAACGTCTGCCATATCGCTCGACAAGCCCTCATTCGCAGGTATCGCATGCGCCACCAGCCTCCGACGGAACCGAACGCCCTGGTCGAAATGCGCGGGGTCGGCGTGCGCCGGTCCGGCCGCTGGCTGGTGCGCGGCATCGACCTGACCTTGCGGCGCGGCGAGATCGTCACGCTGATCGGGCCGAACGGCTCCGGTAAGTCGACGACTGCCCGCAGCGCCATCGGCGTCCTGACCCCGGACGAGGGCACGGTGCGCCGCGCCGCGAAGCTGACCATCGGCTATGTTCCCCAGAAACTGTCCATCGACTGGACCCTGCCGCTCAGCGTCGAACGGCTGATGACCCTGACCAAACCGGCCACGCGGGCCGCCGTCGAGGCGGCGCTGGCGCGTGTCGGCATCGGGCATCTGGCACGCTCCGAAGTGCATCATCTGTCCGGCGGCGAGTTCCAGCGGGCGCTTCTCGCCCGCGCCATGCTGCGCAAGCCCGATCTCCTGGTCCTCGACGAGCCGGTGCAAGGCGTCGACTTTTCCGGCGAGGTGGCGCTCTACGATCTGATCTCCGACATCCGGGACAGCGAGGGTTGCGGCATCCTGCTGGTCTCCCACGACCTGCACGTGGTGATGGCCAAGACCGACACGGTGGTCTGCCTCAACGGCCATGTCTGCTGCCAGGGCTCGCCCCAGTCGGTCGCATCCTCGCCGGCCTATCAGCGCATGTTCGGGCCGCGCGCCGCCGAGACGCTGGCGATCTACGCCCATCATCACGATCATGCCCATCTGCCCGACGGGCGGGTGCGCTTCGCCGACGGCACCATCGGCGACGAATGCACCCCCGTCACCGGGCACCATGGCGCGCATGATCACCATGCCGGCCATGACCATCATCACCACGGGCCGCACGCAACGCCGGCTGAAGCCGAGAATGCGGGCACGATTAGCAAGGAGCCCGTCGATGCTCGATGATTTCTTCGTCCGCGCGGTGCTCGCCGGCATCGGCATTGCGCTGGTCGCGGGCCCCCTCGGCTGCTTCGTCGTGTGGCGCCGCATGGCCTATTTCGGCGACACCATGGCCCATTCGGCGCTGCTCGGCGTCGCCCTGTCCACCGCCTTCGAGATCGACTTGATGCTCGGCGTCTTCGGCGTCGCGGCGATCGTCGCCGCCGCGCTGGTCCTCCTGCAGCGGCGCGGCGGGCTCTCCACCGATGCGTTGCTGGGTATCCTGTCCCATTCCACGCTCGCCCTCGGACTGGTGCTGATCGCCTTCATGACCTGGGTGCGGATCGATTTGATGGGCTTCCTCTTCGGCGACATTCTCGCCGTCTCCCGCGTCGATCTCCTGGCGATCTATCTCGGCGGCATGGTGATTCTCGTCGGCATGCTGTTCCTGTGGCGCCCGCTCTTGGCGTCGACGGTCAGCGCGGAACTCGCCGAGGCCGAGGGCCTGTCGCCCGAGCGGACCCGCTTCCTGTTCATGCTGCTGATGGCACTGGTCATCGCCATCGCCATGAAGATCGTCGGCATCCTGCTGATCACCTCGCTGCTGATCATCCCCGCCGCTACCGCCCGGCGCTTCGCCGCGACGCCGGAGCTGATGGCACTGCTGGCCGCCGGTATCGGTGCGGCCGCGGCGGCCGGCGGCCTCTTCGGCTCCTTGCATTTCGACACGCCGTCGGGCCCGTCCATCGTCGTTGCCGCGCTCGCCCTGTTCCTTGTCAGCCTGCTGCCGTGGCCATTGCGCGGCGCGGCGCGCGACCCGGCCGCGGAGGCATCGCAATGAGCGCCCGACCGAATCTCACCCGCAACCAGAGCCTCGTCTTCGACACGCTCGACGGGGCGGACGAACCGCTAAGCGCCTACACCATCCTCGATCGCCTGCGCGACGAAGGCTTTCGCGCGCCGCTGCAGGTCTATCGCGCCCTCGACAAGCTGATCGATTGCGGCCTGATCCACCGGATCGACAGCCGCAAGGCCTTCGTTGCCTGCACCCATCCGGGCGAACATCACGGCAGCGCCATGATCGCCTTCGGCATCTGCGAATCCTGCGCCCGCGTCTGGGAATTCTCCGACGATGTGATCTGCGAAAGGCTGCAGGGCTGGGCGGAATCGGAAGGGTTCCGGCCGGTGCGCACCTCGATCGAGATCAACGGCCGCTGCGCCGAATGCAGCCGGAACGAGGCCGGGAGCTGAGCCGTCCGGCGCCGGATCGCGAGAGCGCAAGCAGGCCGTCGGCACCGTTGGCGGAAAATGCGAAATTTGCACGACAGAATGCGTGATCTGCGCTTGCAGGCGAAGGACACCGTCGCTATACACCGCGGCGCAGGTCACGGAGTGTAGCGCAGCCTGGTAGCGCACCTCGTTCGGGACGAGGGGGTCGCAGGTTCGAATCCTGCCACTCCGACCAGCCTACTCAGGGGATTGAGAGAGGTTCCCGGCCTCGACGATCCGGACCCCGACAGTTTCCCCGACAGATTGGTTCCCGGTAGCTTCAGGCAAGCGGGGAACGCTAGGGTCCAGTAACCCAGTCCCCTACGGCAAAGGCCGAACCTCATGTTCCTCGCTCACTGGACCCAGGCACGGCTGATGGACCGCATCGGGGCGGACGTGCGGCGCCGCACTGACCTCCTGCGAGATCTGTTCGGTGTCGGCGAACGGACTGCGCAGCGCTGGGCGATGTGCAAGCAGGACATGAACCCGGAGGTCATCATCAAGCTCGGGACCGCCCTGAGCCAGATGGACGCGATCCGCAAGGAGATGGACGCGGACGAACGGCCAAATGTTCTGTTGAAATGGGCCGCCGCAAAGCTAAAAGTCGACCCAATCGATTGACGGATTCCTAACGGGGCTTTGCTAGTGTCCTGACTCCCCGGCGGTATTGACCGCCTCACAGGTCAGGACCTCAATATGACGCAAGACGCGCGATCCGCGCCGCTCTCCCCCCATGACGGTATCGGCAGTTTTCAGGTTCGCCTCCGGCGCAACGAAGAGCTGTCCGCCCGTATCGTCGCCGGCGATCACTTTCCCTCTTTCGAAGAAGTCGTCAGCGGTCTGCCGATGTTTCGCGAATCCATTCGCGAGGACGCCCGCAAGCTGGCCGAGATCCTGGAAGTCCGGGGTCGCACGACGGCCCGCTTTCGCAAGCTGCTGCGGCTCTATGCCGACACCGGGGCCGACGAGGATCTGGACGCTGTCGTCGCAGCCAGCGAGAAGACGCTGTCGCCGCTCGACATGAACCAGGCACGCATCTGGCTGTATAATCTCACGCAGAGGTGGCCCGCTTCCATCGACGACTGCCCCGCCGCAGCCAAGCGTGCTTGTGAGAGGGGCCTTGCGCGGGTCTGGCTTGAGGGCCTCATCTCCGACTTCCCGTCTACCGACGACGCGCTCTTCGACGCCGGCCGCCAGAAGGTACGTCTGGCGCAGGGCGTGACCGCAGGTGTCCTGCAGTCGATGAATACGCTGCTTATAGGTTTGTCGGTCCGCCGCGAGCATGGGATCGTCACGGACGGAACGCTCGCTCCGATCGTTTCTCTTCTGACCCAGGACGGCTGGTTCGAGAGGCGCGAGGAAAAAGGTGAGATGCCCGGGAAGCTGAGCAAGCTCCGGAAGTCCGCGTCGGACGACGAAGGCAATACCGGCAAGCCTCGTGTTCCCAAGGGCATGCAGGCGGTCATCGTATACGGCAAGCAGACGACCCAGAGCGGCAGCACGGCGTCCAGAGATCTGCGCAAGAGCCTCGAGCGGATCGCCGGCAACCCGGTGCCGATCCGCGAGGTCATGCAGGACGTCAGCCAGATGCTGCTCGACGAATGGCCCCACGCTGCGCCGGTCATCAACCGGCTAGTGGGTAAGATGCAGGTCGGCGATCCGATCCGGATCAGGCCGCTGCTGCTCGTCGGGGAGCCGGGAACGGGCAAGACCAGCTTGTTGCAGGCGTTTGCAGCGTTCCTCGAGCTGCCTTACGTCGTCTTCGGCTGCGCTTCCTCGTCCGACAACGCCTTCGGGGGCACGCCGAGCCGGTGGAATACCGCTGCCTTGTCGATGCCCGCGGAGCTGATCCGGCAGAAGGAGATCGCCAACCCGCTCGTGATCCTAGACGAGATCGACAAGGCCGCGAGCAGCCCGTCGAACGGCGCCCTGGTGGATTCGCTGCTGCCCATGCTCGAGCCCCACACGGCGGCCGAGTATTTCGAACATGGCGTCGACGGCACGTTCAACCTGGCGCATGTGAACTTCGTCGCCACGGCGAACACGACCAACATCCCGGCGCCGCTGAAGGATCGCTTCACGGTGATCCGGATGCCCGACCCGGGGCCTGAACATGTCGGGTCGATCGCCCGCCGGATCGTCGAGGAGATCGCCGAGAAGCGCGGGGAGGAGGGCATGATCGCACCCCTTGCGCCAGATGAAGAAGACATCCTGCGCCGGACCTGGAAGAGCGGGTCGCTGCGCAAGTTGCAGCGAGTGGTCGAGACGATGATCGATACCCGCGAACGTCACGAGGTGCGCCAGTGATCATCCTCTTCGACAACCACGTGCAGGAACGTCTCAACCGCATTGAAGAGGTAAGGGAATTCCCCAGAACGAATTCGTGCGCCAGGCCGTCTCGGCGTGGGCCTACACCCACCCCGAACACCGCCAGTCGCTGGCGCTGCAGATCATGAGCGCGGTCATGCGCCACGGAGTACCCCACGAATGAGCACCGAAGATCGTTTCACTGTCGATATCCCGCTCGCGCAGCAGCTGCAGAATCGTTTGAAGGAGATCGCCAATGAGGGGGGCCGGACGGTGGAGAGCGTCGTCACTGAAGTGATCGCGCTTTTCATCCTGCAGCGGACCCTCGAGAAGGCGGCGAAGGAGAGGGCGCAATGAAGTTCTACACCGCCGACACCCACTTCAACCACGCCGGCGTCATCGACATGTCGAAGCGGCCGTTCCGGTCCGTCCACGAGATGAACGAGGCGATGATCAGCCGCTGGAACGAGCGGGTCACGGATAAGGACGAAGTGTATTTTTTGGGCGATTTCTCGTTCAAAGCCCTAGACGCGGCACGGGAGATCTTTGTCCGCCTCGCCGGTCAGAAGCACCTCATCGTCGGCAATCATGACAAGTCGGGAATCCACGATTGGGGCTGGGTCTCGATCAACCAGACGACGATGGTCTACGACGGCGACGAGCGGATTTTTCTGTCGCACTATCCGGTCCTGGAATGGCCCGGCTACTACCGCGGCGTCCGGCATTTCTTCGGCCATGTGCACGGCAACAAGCGGGTGCCAGGGGCCACGGATGTGGGCGTCGATCTGTGGAACTATCAGCCGATCACGGCCAAGGAAGCCATCGCTGGGGAGACGCCGCTCGAGCCCGTCGCCCGGAAGGCGACGATGGCAGACTTCGGCGGCGAGGCCACACGGCAGACCCTCGAGCGGGCCGACAACTGGATGGTGCCCTGGGAGCGGTCGGTCCTCGCCGATGCCCTCGACCGGGCTGCCAACCAGACGCTGGACGACATCTTGAACCAAAGGGTCGATCAGGCCGGCTGTCGGTAGGCGCTATTAGAGCGGTTCATCGGCTGATGGAATCCGTGCGGATTCCGTTGGGGCGTGATGTGTGATTCAAGATGCTGGCTGGAGTAGGAGGCCAGCATCGATGACCCGACCTCTTTCCAATGATCTGCGTGAGCGCGTTGTGGGAGCGGTTCTGGCTGGCGAGAGTTGCCGGTCAGCCGCCAGTCGGTTCGGGGTGGCGGTTTCCTCGGCGGTGAAGTGGTCGCAGCGCTACCGCCAGACCGGCTCGGTGGCGCCGCGCAAGATGGGTGGGCACCGCAAACGGGTGCTCGATGCGCATCGCGACTTCATCATCGAGCGGATCAGCGCGATCCCGCATCTGACGCTGCACGGGCTGAAGGACGAACTGGGCGCGCGCGGGATCAAGGTCTCGCATCATGCCGTCTGGCTGTTCCTGCGCCGCGAGGGGCTGCAGTTCAAAAAAACGTATGGCTCGCCCCGCCTGCAAGCGACTCTTTGACGGGACTGATGGGGTGGACGCCCCCCCGACGGCATCGATGTGCCAGGATGGTGGGTGTTTGACATCCACGAAAGAGGAGCGTCCGAGATGGAAATTAGCACCATCGGCCTACATCTGGCGAAAAGTGTGTATCAGGTGCATGGGGCGGATGCCTCGGGCGCTGTCGTCTTCCGCAAGCGTTTGCGGCGCGACAAGGTGATCGCGTTCTTCGCCCGCCTACCGCCCTGCACGGTGGCGATGGAAGCCTGCGGTGGCGCGCATCACTGGGCACGCGAGATCGCCAAAGCTGGCCACGCGGTTCGCTTGATCCCGGCGGCCTATGTGAAGCCCTTCGTGAAGCGGCAGAAGAATGATGCGGCCGACGCCGAAGCGATCTGCGAAGCGGCGCAGCGGCCGACAATGAGGTTCGTCGCCGTGAAGAGCGAGGAGCAGCAGGCGAGCGCCGCCGTCTTCCGGGCTCGTGATCTTCTGGTTCGCCAGCGTACGCAAACGATCAACGCACTGCGCGGTCATCTTGCGGAGTACGGCCACGTGGTGGCTCAGGGGCCTGCCCATGTTGCCCGATTGCTCGCTCGGGTGGAGGATCCGGGCAGCAATCTGCCGAAAGCGGCCTGCCTCGCGATCGCCGTGCTGACCGATACGCTGCAGTCCCTGAACGAACGGATCGGACAACTCGATAAGGAGATCGCCCGTCGCGCACGCGAGGACGAAGACGCGCGGCGACTACTGACGATCCCAGGCGTGGGGCCATCAGCGTCTTCCCTTTGGCCAATGATGGCGGTGCCGCTCGCGCTCCGTGGATCAGCATTCGCCGGAGATAGCCGTTGCCGCGTTTGGTGATCCCCAGAAGTCGCGGCTTGCCCCCGGTCGTCATCTGTCGAGGGACGAGATCAAGCCAGGCTGCGAGGTCACGGCCCCGGCCAAACGTCTCGGCCTTTCCAATCGATGCGACGAAGGCGGTCGCATTCAATGGGCCGATCCCCGGTATCGTCGACACCAGCCTCATCAATGCATCCGTGCGGGCGAGGTCCGCGAATTCCGCATCGAGGGCCCCGATCCGGTTGTCGAGGGCATGCCATTCGTCCCGCATATCCTCGATCAGCACCCTCATCCGACGGCCGATCGCCGTCTCTTCGGCGAGAAGCTGTTCCAGCCGAAGTTGAAGCCTGCGCCGCCCCTTGGCGATCACGATGCCCCGCTCAAGCAAGATCGCCCGAAGTTGGTTGATCAGAGCCGTGCGCTCTCCGACAAGCCGATCTCAGGCCCGGTGCAGGCTCTGCATGTCGAGCTGCTCGTCGCTCTTCAGATCAACGAAGCGCATTGTGGGACGGGTCGCGGCTTCCGCGATCGCCTCGGCATCCCGCTGCCCGCCCCCATGCCGACACCAACCATAAGCGACATCGGCGTCGCCAGTCCCAAAGCGCAGGGACAGGCGATGATCAGCACCGACACGGCCGAGACCAGAGCGAAGGTGATGGAGGGTTCGGGACCGAAGATCGACCAGACGATGAAGGCGAGGACGGCAGGAACAAACCAGCCGGCGACTTGGTTGGCGAGCTTCTAGATCAAATCGATTGTAGTGAATAAATTATATAAAAATCGCTTCGAAATGCGATGTCAATTTTGGCTGTAGAGTAAAATCGGTATGCCACACTTCTCATCATCAGAGAGGAGGCGGGAATGTTAAAAAAATACAAACTAGTTATTAAATCAATACTTGCAATGCTGGTTGTTGCTATTTTCGCAAACACCGCGTTGGCACAGCCATCGCAAATGCCGTTGTTGGAGCGCTCATCGCAGCCCGTCGGCCACTACGAATTCTGCCAACAATATCAAAGCGAGTGCCAGCCGAATCCGCCGGCTGTCGTTCCGACCCTGACCGAGGATCTCTGGTCGCAGTTGATCGAGGTGAACGGCTCCGTTAACACGGTCATCATCCCGCGAACCGACGAAGAGATCTTCGGTGTAGCCGAGCGTTGGGCCTACCCCACTAAACAAGGTGATTGCGAAGACTTTGCGCTTCTGAAGCAGTATATGCTCCAGCGTGCAGGTGTTCCCCGTTCAGCCCTCCTTATCACTGTTCTTCGTCAGCGCAACGGTGCCGGCCATGCGGTGCTGACAGTGCGAACCAGCGAAGGCGACTTTGTGCTCGACAATCTGGACGAGCGAATCCTTCCTTGGAACGAGACGGATTATCTCTATCTAAAGCGGCAGTCGGAACTGGACTCCGGAAAATGGATTGGCATAGCGGATGATCGGGACATCCTCGTCGGTAGCGTACGGTGATCAGCTACTGGATAGGATAACTATCGAGACGGGTTTTCGTAGGGTTGCTGGCGATATCGTAGCAGGCATCACAGGGTGGATCCATTCTATTTCAGCCATTTATCCCTTGCGCCTCCAGTGGGTAGAGGAGCTAGGGGTGGCCGAATGCCGAACAAGGAGTTCATCGATGACGTCCATCCTCCCGAGACAGTTGGTCAGTGACAAATCCGACTGTCTCTCCGAAAACCCGGCGAGCGCGATAGCAGGACTTCGGCCGCCGCTGACCAAAGCCTCTGATGTCAGCGACCGTGAAGATGGTAGGTTCTGCGGTGCCTGAGGTTCCGGGCAGCACGTTCAGTCCTCCCCGCTACGTATTTGTAGATGTGTGGCGCGGATTGGCGATCATCGGTGTCGTAATCTATCACTTTGGCTGGGACCTGAGCTTTTTCGGGTATGTTTCGCCCTCACTGATGTTCAGTATTCCGGTCACTGTATTTGCTCGCAGCCTCGCCGGCTCGTTCATGTTTCTCGTGGGGGTCGGGCTCGTCTTGGCCCATTTCCGCTATACCCACTGGCAAAAGTTCCTCACGCGCCTTGCCAAGATTGTCGTGGCGGCTGCCGCGATATCAGTGGTCACGTATGGTGCTTTTCCTACCAGTTTCATTTACTTCGGAATTTTGCACTCCATCGCGTTGGGCTCTCTGCTGGGACTCCTCTTTTTGAGGCTTCCAATTGGCTTGGTCTTCTTCGCCTCATTCGCAACGCTGGCGGCGCCGCTCTTTCTCGAAACCCCGACCTTCAACACCCGGTTCCTGGCCTGGATCGGATTTGCTGCTGCGCCACCATTTTCGAATGATTTTGTGCCTGTGTTCCCGTGGTTCGGGGTGACACTTGCGGGCATAGGCTGCACCCGGCTCCTTGTGGCCAGGCCATCAAAGCGGGACCGGAAGCTCCATAGCCCCGCGGTACATCTTGGCAGGGTACTGACTTGGGTGGGGCAACGAACGCTGCCCATCTACCTGTTCCATCAGCCACTGCTTTTCGCCGGATTTGTTGTCTTCACCCGCCTCTTAGCGGAGTAGCCTAATCACCAACCCATAGACCCGATTATCGAACCAGGAAGATCGGCAATTGATCGAGATTATCCGCCAAACCGACCGAGCCGTGCTATTTTTGTAGCCTTCTCGAAAAGCCGCCAAGCTGGGCACAGGCCTTTTGTCCTCGTCCTCGTCGGATGCTCAGCGATTGCCAGTACAATGGCAGCATTCCAGCTGACGAACGAAGCCGTCAATGCCAAGACTTTCGTGCCTCCCGCAGGGCCACCCGGCCGCACCGAAGTCCCGGAGCCGATGGGATCGTTGGACATCGACGAACTGATGGCCGAAGACCACTGCCGGACATCGTGATCGATGATCCGAATGCGCCGGTAACGATCGTCGAATACGCCTCGATGAAGTGCGGCCACTGCGCAAACTTCCACGAGAACAGCTATTCGGCCATCAAGGCCGACTACATCGTCACCGGCAAGGTCAAGCTGATCATTCGCGAATTCCCTTCGACCCGCGGGCGCTCGCGGCAGTCATGCTGGCGCGCTGCACGCAAAGTGTCAACGTCGGAGCAAAACCAGGCCAGCGGGACGGAGTAAAAGCAGGCCACCTGGCCGACAGGGGCGCGACATAGGAAAGGGCCCGATCGGGCCCTTTCCTATGTCGCGCGGCCTATCCTGAGGATCAGGGGTCAGTGATCTCGCCGGTATCGGGATCCACGGTCTCGGCGGTGGCCTGGTTTTGCTCCGCCCTTGCCGCGGCAGCCCGTCGTCGCCCGGCAGACTGCTTGAGGCGGTAGCTGTCGCCATTCATCGTCAGGATATGGACATGGTGCGTCAGGCGATCGAGCAACGCGCCGGTGAGCCGCTCCGACCTCAGAACGCTTGTCCAGTCCTCGAACGGCAGGTTCGATGTGACGATCGTGGAGCCGCGCTCGTAGCGCTGCGAGAACACCTCGAACAGAAGCTCGGCGCCCGTCGGTGAGAGCGGCACGTAGCCAAGCTCGTCGACGATGAGGAGTTGCACCGCCTGAAGATCGCGTTGCTGCTTCAGAAGACGGCGCTCGTCGCGGGCTTCCATGAGCTGGTGAACGAGAGCCGCCGCAGTGGTGAACGTGACGGTGAGACCCTTTTGGCAGGCGGCCAGTCCAAGAGCCAGGGCCACATGGCTCTTGCCGGTGCCGGAGTTGCCGAGGGCGATGACGTTCTCCCGGCGCAGGATGAACTCGCACCGCGCCAGCTCGAGCACCAGCATCTTGTTGAGGCTCGCAATCGCGGTGAAGTCGAACGTGTCGAGGCTTTTGACCGCCGGGAACCGGGCCGCCTTGATCCGTCGCTCGATCGTGCGGCGCTCCCGATCGATCACCTCCAATTCGATCAGGCGAAGCAGGTAGCGGGGATGGTCGACACCCTCGCGGGCGCATTCGCGGGCAACCTTGTCATACTCCCGCAGAACCGTCGGCAGCTTCAACTGCTTGAGATGGTGCGCGAGCAGGACCTGCGGCGTGCCGCTCATGGTTCCCGTCGGCATCGTGTCGGCCCCTGACTTGCCGCTCATGCTGCCTTCCCGGGGACCAGAACGGCATAGTCAGCCGCCGCCGTTGTCTTCACATCCATCTTCGGCAAATGCGGATATCGAGAGAGGTCAAGCCGCAGGGGCCGTCGTTCGATCCGCGACAGAGCGATCAGCTTGACCGCGTCGAACCCGATCGCGCCGAGCCGGATCGCCTCGGTGACCGCGGCCGCCACGATCCCCATCGGCATCGCCTCCATCAGCCGCAGCACCTGGATGAACTCCCGCTTGCCGCGATTGCCCATTCGGGCCTCCAGCAGATGGCGCAGATGCTGGAACGTCTCAGGCAGATCCCAGCCCTGCAACGGCGCCGCCTGGTCGAGGGCGTTCGGCTTCATCTCGAGCAGCATCAGGTAATGCAGCGGGTCGAAGACGAAGGTGCCGGTGGCATAGGAGCGGCGGTGTCGGGCGATCTCTTCGCCGGCACACAGGATCACCACCTCATCGACAAACCCCTTCACCAGAACGTCCCGGAAGCCGAACGATGTCGGCACCGAGTAGTCGTTGCAGCGGTAGCGGACCAGGGCGGTGGACGAGACCCGGGCCGCTCGCTTCTCGCACGGCTCGAGCGGTG
This sequence comes from Aurantimonas litoralis, assembly GCF_026153195.1. Lineage (NCBI taxonomy): Bacteria > Pseudomonadati > Pseudomonadota > Alphaproteobacteria > Hyphomicrobiales > Aurantimonadaceae > Aurantimonas > Aurantimonas litoralis. The sequence continues at coordinate 116,769 of NZ_JAPFBM010000012.1, forward strand.
TCGCCGGCAAGTCCTTGAAGGCCTCCAGATCGGCGACGAGCCGCTCGCCGATCGTCTCGC
>NZ_JAPFBM010000013.1:0-79863 GCF_026153195.1 Aurantimonas litoralis
GACGGCGTCGCGTTCACCGCGACCGCCGATCAACGCGCCGCCGGATCGGCCCCGTCACCCAACTCCGGCCATAGCTCGTCAAGACGGTGCCGTACACGATCCACACTGTGCTGACCGACAACGGCGTCCAGTTCGTCCAGCACGACAAGCAGGCCGAAAGCGGCTTCGTCGCTCATATCTTCGGTGCCGGCTGCGCGGCTAACGGTATCGAGCATCGCCAGACAAAGCCCCATCATCCCTGGACGAACGGTCAGGCCGAGAGGATGGTGCGAACCATCAAGGACGCGACCGTGAAATCCTTTCACTACGCATCCATACATGACCTCCGTCGCCATGTCAGGGACTGGCTGCTCGCCTACAACTACGCCAAGCAGCTCAAGGCTCTGCGTTTCAAAACGCCGTTCGAAGCCATCCGACAAATCAGCAAGACAAAACCGGAAATCTTCCGCCGATCACCAAGCCATGATATGATGAGACCAAACACCTAGGCAGCGCGTATGCCGACGCCATGTGTCGACGAAGCGTCGCTGCGTCCTGAGTATCCGCAGCGTCCTTTCTAAAACCCCAATCCAGCCGCAGCGAGAACTAAACCCTTGTCCATTATGGTAGAAATCGCTCCGGGGGAGCTCGTCGACAAGATTACGATCCTGCAGATCAAGCTAGAGCGCATTACAGACCCCGCGAAGCTCGCCAACCTAAGGGTGGAATATGATATTCTGACCCGCAAGGCGGAAACGGCGCTCCAAGCGTCCCCCGAGCTATCTGAGATGAGCGACCGGTTAAAGGAGATCAACGGTCGGCTCTGGGAGATCGAGGACGAGATCCGCGACCTAGAACGAGCCAAGAGTTTCGGACCTGAGTTCATCGCGCTCGCGCGCTCGGTCTACCGTACCAACGACGAGCGCGCTGCTGTGAAGCGGCGGATAAACGAACTGCTCAACAGTGCGATCATCGAAGAGAAAAGCTATGCGAGCTATTAAAGGTCGCGTGAAGCCACTCACTCCCGTAGCGAACCCGTTGACTGGCGGCCGTAAAAGACGTCGCGGAGGCCTGATCAATACTCTCGCAACGATGTAACAATCTCTTCGCCGATGTCGAGCGCGGTCTTGCGGGGCCGTCGGCCCGCTGCGGCGATGAAATCGCCGATATCGACTTGGAACGCCGGACCGGTATCGCTGTCGGGCTGTTCGGTCAGCACATGATCTTCCAGTCTGAGATTGTGACGTTCGAACAGGGCGGTAGCGATGTCGCGGCCTTTGACCGTCCGTCCTGATGCCACGATGAGTTCTTCGACATCGGGTCCGGCGGCGATATCGGCGACCATACCCATGATCTCGTCGGCGGCGCTCCAGTCTATGAGGAAATCGAGCGTCCGGATCGTGACAACGGCGGGCCGGCCGTCAAGCGCCGCTGCCACAGCAGAACCGAGCTTGGGCAGTAGAAACTGTGAAGGACGACGCGGACTGTCATGGTTGAACAGCACGAGGTTCGTGCTCCTCACGCCATGCTCGTGCCTGTAATGGCGCATTAGGTCGCGAGCCGCAAGCTTGCTTATGCCATACAGGCATGTCGCGCGCATCGGTGTCTGTGCCGTCACCAATCCCTGCCATGGTGCAGGAAACACCTTGGCAGAGCCCGCATAAATGATCCGCATGGCAGGTGCGGCGGTGCGAGCATGCTCCAGCAGCACATGCAGAGCGAGCACATTGACCTGCATGACTTCGCGCCACACGGCCTCGTAGGCGAAGCCTGAGGCGATCGCTCCATGAACCGCCGCGACATGGAAGGCTACGTCGGGGCGTACTTCGCTGACAAGAGTCTCCAAGCCCGCGGCGTCACACAGGTCGAGCGGCACGTAATGAAATCGATCCGCCGGCCAGTCGTAGATTGCGGTACTACTGCGACCGACGCCCACCACGGTATAGCCGCGCTGCAGCAAGGAGTCCGCGAGATAGCTGCCGTCCTGGCCGAGGACGCCTAGAATCAGCGCAGTCGGCATGGGCACCTACGGCGATTGTGCCAAAGGGAAACGGATCGCGCTGGCATTCTATGGTCCGGTCGTTGAAGAGATGAAACGTTCGCAACGCATGCTGCCGAGCCTTGCGGTTCGCTCATAATGTGGTGCTTATCAGAAAGATGAAACCTCGGTACCGAACATCCAAAGCGAACTTGACCCAAGCTCGTTTCGCGCTGTCGAACGGCACTCAATTCCTAGAGCCTGTTATGAATCGGTTTTGATGGTTTTGGACTTGTACCGTGAAAGTGGAGAGCGTTTTCGATTTTACGCGGTCTGCCTCTCGAACTGAAGGGTGAACTATGGCGGAAACTGGATGATGTCGGTCTGAAAAAGGCGGCGTATCGAGGCGGGTGATCAAGCCTGCCAGAACCTCCCGAAGGAGCGATATGCCGTGACGACGGATAGCATCGTTTTCCCATTCCGACATCCCGACGCGATCGATGATCAGAGGTGACTCGGCCAATCTGCACAGCGGGCTGAGTGGATTGTCTGCCTGAAGGCGGCCAGGATGGCCGGGATCAGGAGAGACGATGACAAAAAGACCCAGGCGGAACCACAGCCCGGCCTTCAAGGCGAAGGTGGCGCTCGCGGCGGTGCGCGGTGACCTGAGCCCCTGAACTTCCTCCAGATTTGGGTAGAGTCCGTCGATCACGGAGACGGACGATGCGACCATCACGGTTCACAGAGGAACAGATCATTGTCAAACGGCCTTCAAAATTGACCCCCTATCGGCGTCCAAAATTGGGTCTGACTCATATCTGATTCAGTTGAGGAGCGGACTGGCGATTCATGAAGGAGATCGCCATGTCGAACGCCATTTCGCTGTCATCGCTCATTCCGGCCGGGCTCTCGGTCGAGCAGTTTGAAGCCTGTGAAGGGGCCCTCATCGTAACCGCATCCGCCCGGAACAGGCAGGCGGTGTGCCCCTCTTGCTCATCGCGCGCAAGCCGCGTGCATAGCCGATACATTCGAGGCGTGACGGACTTGCCGGCAGCGGGGCGAGTGGTTCGGCTGCGTCTGGTCACCCGCCGTTTCCGGGGCGACGTTGGCACCTGCCGGCGCAAGATCTTTGCCGAACGCTTCGGTGACACGGTCCCCGAACGAGCGCGCCGCACGGGCCGGATGGAGTGCATAGTCCACTATCTCGGTCTTGCGCTCGGCGGTCGTCCGGCAGCCAGCTTCGCCGAGCGTTTAATGATGCCAGTCAGCAATGACACGCTGCTCCGTGTTGTCCGGCGCCGGGCGCAACAGCGAGACGATCCCCTGAGGGCCGTTGGCATCGACGACTTCGCGTTCCGCCGGAACCACTGTTACGGCTCGATTATCTGTGACCTCGAGCGGCGACAGATCGTCAAGATTCTGCCGGACCGGGAGATCGCCACGGTCGCGGCATGGCTGGCCGATCATCCAGAGATCCGCATTGTCTCACGCGACCGTGGTGGCGGCTATGGTGAGGCAGCGGCGCTCGCATTGCCAGAAGTGGTGCAGGTCGCGGACCTGTGGCACTTGATGGAGAATGCCAGCGCGGCCTTCCTCGCCACGGTGAGGAACTCGATGAAGCCAATCCGGGCCGCTCTCGGAGCGACGACGATCGACCCGAAGCTCCTGACTTCGGCGGAGCGGATCCAGTACGAAGGCTATCTGCGGCGCGAGGAGATGAACGGGGTGGTCGCAAGCCTCGCGGCGAGCGGCATCACGATCAAGGAGATCGTTCGGCAAACGGGTCGGAGCCGGAAACTGGTTCGCCAGATTGTCCGCGGCGAGCGCACCGATCTATTCCGCACGCGACAGGGATCGCTCGACCCGCACCTTCCTTATCTCGACGCCCAGTGGGAAGCAGGCTGCCGGAACGGCGCCGAACTCTGGCGTCGTCTTCGCAGCCAAGGGTTCAGGGGTTCGCTGCGGGTTGTTGGTGAGTGGGCCACGCGACGCAGACGATCAGAGCAAATCTCAGGATCTGAGCTTCGAAGGACCCCGTCCGCGAGAGCCATTGCCCGTCTGATGACGCTGAAGCGAGATCATTTGACGAAGACCGAGACGGTCACGGTCGCCGCGATCGAAGCCGGAGTGCCCAACCTGGCCAAGGCGAGAGAGTTGATCGACCGGTTTCATGCCATGATCCGCAGTCGAGAAGTCGGGGATCTTTCGTCCTGGATTCACGATGCCGAGGGAAGTTTGTTGGCGTCCTTCGCTCGCGGCATCAGTAAGGATGCATCCGCAGTGCAGGGTGCGATTACCGAACCGTGGTCGAACGGCCAGACGGAAGGCCAGGTGAACAAGCTCAAGCTCGTGAAGCGGCAAATGTACGGGCGCGCCAAGCTTGATCTTCTTGAGGCCCGCTTGCTCGGCGCCGCCTGATCGTCATCGAAAGTGCGTCAGACCCAAAGTTGCACGCCGAATGACAGACGCGACCGGGCAAGCGGACTGGGCAGGTCGCGGATGGTTGCGTACCCTGCATTCATCATGTCGATCAGCTCGAAACCTGCGGCCCGCAGATTGCTGTCGATTTCGCCAAAGAGGGGCTGCCCGGCGTAGCCCTTAGCGAACTCGACCTCGCAATGCACGGCAACGGTATGATCGAGAACTTCAGGTGCGCCCAAGAGGACGTCGAACTCGCCGCCTTGCACGTCAATCTTGAGGAAATCGCAATCTCGCACGGCCTCGATGTCGTCCAGGCGGGTCGTCTCCACCTCATGCTCGCTTACCGGTTTGCACATCTCGGAGAGTGATTGGAAGCGATCGAGGAGGGCTAAATTGGCGGGGAACAGCGAGGAGGTGGGACCGAACTTGTTTTGCCGAAATATCGCTTTTGAGCCATTTCCGACGAAGTAGTTCAGCATGGTCACGCCGGACTCCGTCTTCGCGCGTGCCTCGGCATGCTCCTCGATCGGTTCGAAGCCCACGACGTCGGCGATGCCGAGGTCTACGAGCGCTTGATAGGCATGTGCCTTGGAGGAAAGCTGCTTTGCGCCGACATAAACCTCGTCAGGCGCGGAAAGCGCCCATCCGCTAATATCGCCTAGGGGAACGGCGCGATGACGTCGCGGATCCTGCCATGCTCAGCGATCCCGCCAGTCCTCGTCGCCTCCTGCAGCTTGACCAAGAGTTCGCCGCGCTCAGCTGCCAGCAGAGCGAAGTGTTTGCGCAAATGATCCAGTTCGAGCTTTATCTGAGCGTTCGCATCGGACGTCACCGTCCCCCGCCCAGTGCCGTTGCCGGAGATCTTCGACCGAACACCGGCCAAAAAGCGCTTTACGCCAGCATTCACTTCTTAGCTCCCTTCGACCGCGGTGAGGCGACTTCGTGCCCGAACTTGTGGGCTGGTGCCATGTTATCTGCAACTTATAGTTTTGACCCACAGACCAGGCAGCCATCCGTAAGCGCGCGGCTATCTCTACGATCCCGCGCCGACGGATAGGTTTTGATGAGCTGAGCCTGCTTTTCCAGAGCGGCGATGCGGATGGCCGCAGCCCCGTAAGACTCGCCCATCCGCTCCAGTTCGAGCGTCTGCGCGTGGTGGCGAGCCTGCAGATCGGCAAAAGCGGTCGAGAGCCGCTGAAGTTCCTTCGCATGCGCTTCGGTGATCTCAACGAGAACACCCGCGATACGCTGGTCCTCCAAAACAAGCCGATGCATCTCGTCGAGGACGAACTGCTTATTCGTCATACCCTTTACGAAACCACGCAGGCGCAATCCGACACGTTCCAGAACCGACGTCATCGAAGTAAGCTCGACCATCTCGTCATGTCGCCCTCCGTTCCCCTGACCCAGCAGAGGCAATCGCGAAGTCAGTCCGGAAGGGAATTGCGCCCATGCCGTCGAAACGAGAAGACGCTGCGTTGGCGCGCACTCGCAGTCGCACCGCCCGTTCGCGCGCGTCGTGGTGGACGCCGCTGTCGCCGGACGCTGCGGCATCATTGTCAGACGCGAGAAAGCTCATGAGATAGGTGCCCGGCGCCGTGTCCATCGGTACGCGATATACCACCCGGCATGCTTGCCCGGCCGACAGGTCCGCCAGTACGACACTGTGATTAAGGGTACCTTCGGAAAACACGAGTTCGCCGTTTTCCAGGTTGATGGCGTAGCCCAGATTTGGCCGACGCACGGGCGATCGTGCGACCGCAACGATCTCAATATCGATCGAGTCGCCGCACTCGCATTCGAGCCCTCCGGCGACCGGCTCCGCGTTGACCCTGACCTCGATCAAGGCTAGGCCGTCAGTCTTCGGGCTAGCTAGCTCAGTAATCAGATTGGACATGTTTCCAGTGTCGTCTTCGTGTTGCCCTCAAATGGCCTCTGCTGTATAGCACCTCCCTTACATGATATCCACATCGCCCCTCACCGAACCTCAATCGACCGTACCTGTGGCCGACGGACGACCAGAGGCGATCGTGGTCGACAGCATCACGAAGCAGTTCAAGCTCTATCGTCGCCCGATGGCCCGCTTCGCCGATTATGTCAGGCCGAAGCCCGGCCGTTTCGAACTGGTCAGCGCACTGGATGACGTCTCCTTCACGGTAAGCCGGGGAGAATGTTTCGGCATCGTCGGCTCGAACGGTTCCGGCAAAAGTACGCTACTGAAGCTGATCGCCGGAACCCTCGTACCGACGCACGGGAGTATCGGAGTCGAAGGTCGGGTGCTTGCACTTCTCGAACTCGGAGGAGGCATCAACCCCGAACTGACGGGCCGACAGAACATCGGCGTGAGTGCAACATTGCTGGGGTTCCCGGAGGGATACGCCGACGCCCGCATGGAGGACATCCGGAAGTTCGCCGAGCTAGGCGATTATTTCGACCGTCCCATGCGGACCTACTCCTCCGGCATGTACGTGCGGCTCGCCTTTTCGATCTATCTTTTCATGGACCCGCAGGTGTTCATCGTCGACGAGGCGCTCAGCGTCGGCGACGTCTTCTTTCAGCAGAAATGCTACGAGGCGCTACGAGACATTATGGCTCGCGGTGCGACGGTGCTTTTCGTATCGCACGATACTGGGGCGGTGCAGAAGCTGTGCGACCGGGCGCTCCTGCTCGAAAGGGGCAAGGTCCAGTTCATCGGCCTGCCGGACGAGACGGTGAACCGCTATCACACCAATCTGGGCCGCCAAACCCAGGCGAAACGCGAAAAGGAAGCGGCTGCCCTCTTAGCGACGTCCGGGCAAGCCGCCTTCGACAGGACTGGATCGGAAAGTCTACTGCGAGGCGGTCCGGTGATCTCGCGTGGAGAGCGCCTCAGCCTGACGGGCGCGCGAGTGATTGGTCCTGAGGGCGAGCCGCTGGTGGTGCAGGACATGCGCGGCGATCTCCGAATTCAGGCACTGATCGAGGCGAGGGGACAAGTCGAAAGACCGGACGTCCGGCTCACTGTACATGACCGCTTCGGCAGCCTCGTTTTCCGTTCGTCACCTGCTAGGCAAGGTGCGCCCCTGCAGGCGCTTGCGGACGGCGAACGCATGCTGGTCACGCTTACGCTGGGCTGTTGGATTGCAGCCGGCCAATACACCTTCACCCTCGGCGTCAACGAGGACGCGGAAGCGGCCGAGGACGGCTGGAGGGACTCGGCGATGCTTGGCCCGCTGTTCGTCGTCTGGGACAAGCAGACAAGCCCATTCTACGGCCAGCTCGGTCTCCGCTCGGAACTTGTGGTGGCGGAACCGCAGTGATCTGGCTCGAGCTTCTGCGGTATAGGCACTTTATCCTCGCCAACGCTCTGAGCGAAACCCGCCACCGATATGCGGGCACCGCCATGGGCGTGTTCTGGCACGTGATACAGCCGCTGGCCCTTATCTTCTTGTTCTCGTTCATCTTCGCCGGCTATTTCCCTATGCGACAGGGGGCAAGTTCGACCACGTCTTCTTTCCTGCACATCATGTCCGGCATGCTGCCTTGGTTGGCATTCGTCGACGGCCTGTCCCGCAGCACCATGTCGCTGACGGAGAACGCGCACTACCTGCGCAAGCTGCCGCTGCCCGAGTCGATCTTCGTCGCCCGGACCGCCGCATCCGCTGCGGTCACCATGACCATTTCTCTGGCCCTGGCAGCTGTCGCGACGATCGTCTTCGGTATATTACCGACCCTCGCCTGGCTGACTATACCGTTGGCTGGGTTTTTGATGATCGGCTTCGCCTTCGGGCTCGGGCTGATCTTGGCACCGATCCACGTCTTCCTCCGTGACACAGGCCAGGCAGTCAACGTTTTCACGCAGTTCTGGATGTGGCTCACGCCGATCGTGCTGGCCGAGAGCGTGCTGCCAGCGCTCCTACGCGAAGCCCAGACCTTCAATCCAGCCTACTGGTTCGTCACCGCCATCAGGACGCCTTTGCTGACGGGTGAGGCTGCCCCGCTCCACGCCTGGATCGTAATGGTCGTCCTCGTCGTCGTCACCGTTCTGGTCGGCGGGCGCATGACCAAGGTCATGCGCTCCGACATCCGCGACACGCTTTGAGCCCAACCTGCCCGCGACCATGCTCTCGGGTTAGCGCTTAAAGTGTTGGCGGGCGCTCGACCACTCAAACGAGCCGCCTAGATGGGCAGCGATCCGATTACGCGCTGTCGTCGCGCCAGACGTATGAAGAGCCTTCGCTCCAGAGACGCTGCCGGCGCAGAAGAGCTCCCTCTCCGGCAGCATCTAGATCGTGACGGAAGCGATCTGCCACGCGTCGGTTGTCGGGAAACAGCCAGGACGGATCGCAGGCCAGCTTCGGCTCGACCTTGCGGCGGCCGAAATCGACCAGTTCTGGAGCCCAGCCGTATCGCTCGGCCGTGATCGAGAGAGCGCGGGCCACGTCCAGATACCTGTCGCGCCGAACGAGCGTTTCTGTAATCAACCCGAGGTAGTGGTCGAAGGTGACGGGGCGATGCTCGTCAAACTCGGCGCGCGCGGCTCCGATGCCTCGCGTGCAGACGGATGCGATGCAGCGGGCGATGGTACGCGGATCCTCCTCGGTGATCTCGATGATCGGCCGCCCCGTCAGGCCGAAGTACTCGAAGTCGTGCGCGAAGGAGGCATAGACCGAAGTCGCGCGAGAGAGAATCTGGACGTTCGGTAGCGGCTTCGACGCGGTCGATGTCGCGGACACCGTGCCGCCGCTGCCGCAGCCGACAAACAAACTGCAATGCTGCGTCAATTCCGCGATCTCTCGCAGACTGATTCCGCCCGCATAGCGCGAGCGCGTATCTCGCAGGACCATCGGCAGGTGAGTTGAGAAGATCACCATGGAGTTCGGCAGAATGTCGTAGAGTTCGTCAGCGACGTCCTGCGCGACTTCCGGGGTAACAAAGGATTGCCCGCTCTTCGACGAGCACTCGAACAAGATGCGATGCTCGCGGTCGGCAAGTCCCGCCTGCCGCGCGAATGTGCTAACGCGCTCAAGTTCCACATCGTCCAGGACGATCACGTTCTCGATTGGAACGGTGATCGGGCGCCCGAGATTGCGCAGCAGCGAGCTGCGCACCGTGCCGTCGTAATTATGGAAGTTGTTCGGCCAGATCTGCGTCAGGTAGATATCGTCGAATTCCCGTCGCCCGTAGCGGCGCAACGCCTCGCGCTCGAACAAGCGCCACATGGACTCGTGAAGGTCCCAGCTGGGGATCTCGATTTCCCAGACGGCGTCGACATGCGGATTGTTGGCGATCAGCCGCGAGCATTGGCTGGAAATCGCCCAGGTGATCTCGGCGTCGGGATGATCGTGCCGCAGCTGCCGCGCGATAATGGTGGCATAGAGGCAGTCGCCATTGGCGCCGAGCTGGCCGAGTAAGATGCGTTTCATGAACGTCGCCGATGATCGGCCCGGACCGAGGCGCCTCGCATGCTAGGCTTCCGATCTGGCCAACGCCAGGCTGAGCATGCTCGAATCGCTCTTGGCGCGCTCGAGCATCTCTTCGAAATTGTCCGCCGATACCACTTCAACCTCGGGCAAGGGGAAGATCATCTTCGTCCCCGCCATGATCATGTCGCGCTCGCGTTCGAGAAATTCCTTCCGGAAATGCCAAGGCAGGACGAGGTAGTAGTCTGGTCGCGCCTCGCGCGACTCCGCCTCGGACACGATCGGGATGTCGGTGCCCAACGTCCGCGACCCGGCCTTCTGCGGGTTCCGATCCGCTGCGCAATCGACGATCACGCGGTTGATGCCGTACCACTGGAGCAGCACGTTGCCCTTGGTCGAAGCGCCGTAGATATGGATGCGCTCGCCGCGCGCACGGATGTCGAAAAGAAGTCGACTGAGTTCGTCGCGCAAATGGGCGATCCGCCGCTGGAAATCGACGTAGGGGCGATCGGTGTCGAGCTCCAGCTCGAATTCGCGTGTGCGCAGGCGATGCATCAGCGCGCGGTCCTCGGCGGTCCCATGCTTGTCGCTGAAGGCGTGGCAGGCGTAGCAGCGGATGCTGCCGCCATTGATGTTGTTCACCAAGATCTTGAAGATTCGCAGGCCCGCACGGGCCGCGATATCTTCCAAGACGGCCAGACTGTAATATTCTAGGTGTTCGTGGCAGATCGTGTCGAAGGAATTCTGCAGCAGCATGAGCGGCAGATACGACATCTCGAAGGCCCAGACCCCCTCCGGCTTGAGAAGACGGCTGATGCTGGCCGCGAAACCCACAGGGTCCTCGAGATCGTAGTACATCGCGATAGAGGTCACGATGTCGAAACCCTTCTCCGGAAGGATGGCGCTCGCCTGGCTCGACGGGAACACCGTATTTACGACCGTGACGTCGGGCCCGATCTCGTTGGCGATGTCTGAGGGATCGACGCCGTACTTCTTGGCGTTTTTCGGATAGCTTTTCAGCAGCGTGCCATCGTTGCAGCCGATGTCGAGCACCGTCAAGGTCTCAGCCTTCACAACCTCCTGCGCGCTCCGGACAATCTCGGCCAAGTGGTCGCGCATGGTCTGGTTGGTTCCGGAGCGGTACCAGTAGTTCGCATAGAGGATTTCCGGTGGGAACGAGTGACCCAGCTGCAGGAGGCCGCAGCCGTTCTCGTTGGCAGTCACGTCGCACCGCACGAGTTGCGTTGGCAGCTTGCGCATCGGCGGCATGAGCTTGCCAGGCTTCACGAAGGAGCCCTGGAGGTACTGCTCGCCCAAATCGATCACCGGCGTCAACTTTGTCGACCCGCAGACGCGGCAAGTCTGACGATAGCGTGGATGCAAAAAGGCCTCCCGGTTTGCTCCGATACGGCGGCGGCTATCGAGAAGCGACCGCTATATGCTGAGATCAGGCGCCTCGTAACCCAAAGCTTCCGGCATGGCAATCACGGCACCGGAGCGTGCCTCGGTAGCCGTCAGTCGCCGAAGATCGACTGTGGCCCGTGACTGAGGAGGAAATTGGCCATTCGCAGGCTGCCGCCGTTCAGGCAATTGGCCCACTTGCCATCGCACCTTTGCCGGAGCCATCGGCGGACCTGATAGGATTTTCCGAGCGGAAGCCTCGCAGCGGACAGCCGACGCCTTGCGCAGGATCTCATTGGCTTGGCGAAGCTCGCGGACCTCGCGTTCAAGAGCCTTGATCCGATCCCGCTCTTCGCTTGTCTGTCCAGCACGAGCGCCCTGATCCCGCTCGGCCTGCTGCACCCATTTTCGCAGCGTCTCGCCCGATCAGCCAATCTTGGCCGCAATGGAAGAAATCGCCTTCCACTGGGACGCGTGATCGGCTCGATGCTCTCGCACCATTCGGACAGCCCGCTCACGAACCTCCTGCGAATATCTCTTCGATGTCGATTTTGTCATGATGACCCCATTCTCTCAGGGAATGAGGTCTCCGGTGTGTAGGGCGGTGAGAAAGTAGGCCACGGAGCGGCGGCGCTGATGCTGCGGCGGCCGGAGTAAAATCCGGCCAGTGGTTAGGCTGATTTCCTTTTCGGGAACGGCCGGGAATGTTCGCTGTGGAAGTTTACGCCGCCGTTCGGCATTTCGTGCTTATCGAGCGCAACAGCCAGCGAGAAGCGCCCGGGTGTTTGGGCTGAGCCGCGAGACGGTCTCGAGGATGTGCCGGTTCTCGCTACCGCCGGGCTACACGCGGGCGAAGCCGGTTGCCAGGCCGAAGCTGGGAGCGTTGCTGCCGGTGATCGATTGGATCCTGGAAGCGGACGGTGTGGTATCTGAGTGAGGAATGCGGTCTCGCGGTGTTGAAGTCCTGCCGTCATTCGGCGATGGCGCTGTGGCGTGATCGAGGCCGAAGAACAGGCTATCATTCAAGAGCTCGTCGCGCATCCGGCCGTTGAAGCTCGCGACATAGCCATTCTGAATCGGCTTGCCCGGCGCGATGTAGTGCCACTCGACGCGATGATCCTTCGACCAGGCGAGGATCGCGTTCGAGGTGAACTCGGTCCCGTGGTCGGAAACGATCATCTCCGGCTTGCCGCGACGCCTGATCAGATCGGTCAGTTCACGTGCCACCCGCCGACCGGAGATCGAAGTGTCGGGGATCGCGGCCAGGCATTCGCGCGTGACGTCATCGACGATGTTGAGCACACGGAAGCGCCGCCCGCAGGCGAACTGGTCGTGCACGAAGTCGATGGACCAGCGCGCGTTCGGTCTTGCCGCGACCAGGATCGGCGCGCGCGTCGTCGAGACCGGCGTTTGCGCACCGTCAGCCCTTCCTCCCGGTAGAGCCGATAGATGCGGTTGATCCCTGACGGCTCACCCTCCCGCCGCAGCAGGACGAACAGGCGTCGATAGCCGAAACGCCGTCGCTCATTGGCAAGGTCACGTAGGGCCGCGCAGTTCGGTCTCCGGCGGACGGCACGACTGGTAGCGGATCATCTTGCGATCGGCGCCGACGAAGAAACAGGTCCGACGCTCCGATAGGCCCATGACGGCCTTCAGATGCGCGACGGCTTCGCGCTTGGCGCGGGCCCTACCATTTTCTTGATAGTGGGAGACCGCAGGTCGGACGTCGCGGAGTGCCGAGGCTTCCAGCATCTGGTCGGCGAGCAGCTTCTTCAGCTTCGCGTTCTCGTCTTCCAGTGCCTTCAGGCGCTTGGCGTCGGACACGTCCATTCCGCCATACTTCGCCTTCCAGTTATACAGCGTCGCCTCGCTGACCCCGTGTTTGCGGGGCAGGTCGGCTGCCTTTGCCCCCGCCTCGTGCTCCCCGCCGAACCGCAATGATCTGCTCGTCCGTGAACCGCATCCGCTTCATTTGTCCGTCCTTCCATCGAGGCCGGACTCTAGCTCCGGGTGGACGAAAAAATCAGTGGCAGGTCAGCGAGACTGTTCGGGCAACAGGGACAAGTCCACCGAACCGGGCGCTTACCCAGTAGCGAAATTACGAAACCAACTCTAAAATGGTCTCCAAGGAATCAGTCGGATCGAAAAATGATCCACTTTGACGCTGCGAAATTAAAGAACAGGCCTGCGACTGCGGCGATTCCCAGTGCGGCGATCGGGAGTTTGCACATAACCGAGCTATAGAGAACGAGTGCCAGGTAGGTTCCATTCGTAACGAGCCAACCCACGAAATTGCCAGCGATGTAGAGCATCCATTCGGCTCGCCACGGCCGCGTGCTGGTGAATGTATAACGACGGTTCAGCCACCATGTGACCGTGATTGCGAATGGAAAGGCGATGAGTTGCGCAGCCACCGGACCCATCGAAAGCAGAGCAGTCTGTAGAATGAGCGCGTTTACGCCGAACCCGATCGCTCCCACCAGGGCGAAGAAGAAAAGTTGACGTAGGTTCAGTGGCAAGGCAGAGCTCGTCTTGAGCATGAGTGTTCGGTCATCGCTAGCCGGTTGCAGATGGATCACGTTGTGAGCGAAGGTGAAGTCGTATGGCGAAGCCGTTTGACGGTCAATACTACGAAGTGGTTGGAGAGAGGAGCTTTTCCGAACGCCTATTGGTAAAAGCGCGCGAGGCGATGTACCGTGATTTTATCGATCGAGTGCAGCCGACGGAGTCGACATCGATCGTCGACATTGGTGTTTCCGACGTTCAAACCAATGGCGCGAACTAGCTCGAAACGGTTTATCCTTATCCTGAACGTCTACATGCCTGCGGCTTGGGTGTAGGAGATGATTTTCGCAAAACCTATCCCCAAACGCCCTACACTCGAATCGCACCTGAGAAGCCCCTACCTTTCGATGACGGCACATTCGATGTTGCAACGTCAAATGCTGTTCTAGAACATGTTGGCTCTCGTGAAAATCAGCGACGATTTATCAGCGAACTGTGCCGTGTCGCACATACGGTTTTCTTGACGGTGCCACACCGGTATTTCCCAGTCGAGCATCACACTGCCCTGCCCATCTTGCACTACAGCGATACCAGTTTTGCAGTCGCATGCCGGTTGATTGGCAAGACCTATTGGCTCGATGAAACCAATCTCATCCTTATGTCGAAGCAGCATCTCACTTCTCTCGCTCCGGTCAATTCCAAGATCGGATATACGGGTCTTAGAATCGGACCTTTTTCGTCGAATCTCTACCTGTTTCTCGATGCGAGGCGTAAAGCGAGTTCATGACGTATATGCGGCGCGATGGGTCTGCTTTGCTTTGCATCGTAATTCCTGCCTACAACGAAGAAATTGCGATCGGTCAGACGATCGTTGACTACAAAGAAGTGTTCCCTGATGCTGTTATTGTCGTCGTCGATAATAATTCGTCGGATCGAACCGGCGAAAGAGCGCTCGCAGAACTCGATTTGTCGCGCGACTTGCTGATTGTGGAACGACGTCAGGGAAAGGGAGCGGCCGTCAAGGCGGGTCTCAGCCGCGTTTGCGCCGACGTCTATATCATGACTGATGGCGACAACACTTACACAGCGGCAGATGCGAAGCGGCTCTACGACATCCTCTTAGACCAACGTTGCGATATGGTCGTGGGTGATCGCGTGACCGGCGGGACATACGCCTTGCAAAACACCCGACGCGGCCATAGTAGGGGAAATCGTATTCTAACCCGCTACATTTCGTATTTGGCCAATCAACACTACCACGACGTCCTCTCGGGATTGCGAATTATGTCGCGACCGTTCGTCAACATGTTGGATATCCGAAGTTCAGGCTTTCAGCTCGAGACCGAACTCAACATCGTTGCCGCCTATGTACGTGCAAAGGTCGTCGAAGAACCAATAGATTATCGCGTCCGGCCAGAGGGTTCTGAATCGAAATTGTCTACGGTTCGCGACGGCATCAGGATCGCGACTTTCGGCCTCATCAACTGGATTGCTTTCTATCCGCTCCAGTTTTTCGGCGCGATTTCGGGCGCGACGCTCGCAGCCTCTCTCGCTCTCGGCTTTTTCGTTTTTTCTGTTTTCTTCGAAACGAACGCGATGCCATATCCGTCGACGGCTGTCGCCGCCGCGGTCATGGGGCTCGTCGGTCTACAGGCAATGTTCGCTGGTCTCATCACCAGAGTGATCACACGTGCAGGTCGGCGACGAGATGTTGCGCGCATGGTGGAAATGCGCCGGAACTGGAACAGGGAACTCGATTCGGTATGGTTCCCACCGTCCCATTGATAGTGGTGGCTCCGTTATGAATCTGCGCTGCTGGTCTCTATTGGAGAACGCGATTTTGGGTTTACAGGCGCAGGTGAAATGATCGAACTTTTGGGAGTGGCGCACTTAGCGGCATTGGCCGCGGTGTTAGTCCCGGGCATCATCGCGCTGCGCGCGCGCCCTATCGCGGCGCTCGCTGGGCTCGGACTGCTGTTCTGGACCGATCTGGTGCTAACGGCCCAGCTCCTGTCCCTCGGTGGGGTCATGAACGTTCTCTGGCTCTATCTCCCGACGTCGCTCCTCCTTGGCGGCATCATGTCCCTGCTGATGATCCGTTTCGGGGCGGGCGACGTTCAGCCAACGGTCGCGCCGGAGGAGCGCCGGTCCGGCGAGGCGGTGATGATCGGTGCTGTGGTCGTGACGTGCCTAATCGCATTCGCGCTGAGCACGCTGATCGGTATAACGCATCTGCCGAGTAACCCCGATACGATCGTCTACCGCTTCGCGCGCGTCTTTTGGTACCTGGGTGCCGGCTCTCTGGAGCATTTCGCGACCGATACCGATCCGAGACTGGTCTATTACCCCACGAACGGGGCGATGCTCTATTATCCCCTCGCGCTCTACCGTTTCGGAGCGCTCTGGTTCAACGTGCCGACGCTGATTGCCTGGTGCGCCGTTCCGCTGGTGACCTTCGCCTTCGCGCGGGACCTCGGCGCGCGCGTTGCCTGGGCGGCGGGCGCGGCATGGCTGATCGCTTTGACGCCGACCGTGCTGGTGCAGGCGGTCTCGACCAATGACGAGATCCTTGCGGCGATCGCCATGCTGGCAGGGCTTTTCTTCCTCCATCGCTGGAGTCGCAGTGGTTCGCTGCACGATCTGGTGCTCGCGGCCTGCGGCGTGGGCCTGAGTATGGGAACAAAGCTGCACGTCTACTTCTATTGGCCGTTTCTGATCCTGCTCGTCGGGGCAACGCTCTTATTGCATCGGCGCGTGCTGATGGCGCGGCTGACCCCGCTCGCGAGTCTTCGCGGTGCAGCAGCCCTAACGGTTTGCGTGCTCCTCGCCGTCGCACTGGTCGGCAGCTTCATCCTTTACAATCTGAAGGCAACGGGCTTTATCACGGAACACAACTTTGCCAATCAGGTGCTGAACACCCCGTTCGCTCCGCTGGTCAGTCTGCAGACGGTGGCGATCTATGCGTCACAGATCGCGCTAGCACCCTTCGCCGACCTTTTTCCCAGCTTGACGGCTACTCGCGTCGAGCACTACGCAGCGTTCAACGCCTTTTTCGCACCACTCTTCGGCTGGGTCGACAACAGCGCTCCCTACATGTCGGTCGGCTATCGCTTCACCGGCGTCACCCAATCGCTGGCCTATTTCATGAACGAGCACACCGTGATGGTCGGCTTCACATGGATCGCAGGCCTCATGGCCTTGGTCTGGCTGACCACACATAGCTGGGTCGAGGGGGGTTCGCGTTGGGCCTTCTGGATGGCGTTGTCCGCGCCAGTCTGGTTTCTCGTCTGGGCGAGCTCAACGAAATATATCGAGGGCATCGGGGTCTATCTTGGCTATGCGGCCGTGATTTCCGCCCCAGCGCTGGCCTTCGCCTTTGCGCCGATCGCGTGGCGGCCCCTACGGATTGTGCGCGCCATCCTAGCAGGTTTCGTTGCGGTCATGCATCTGGCGACATTTCAGGCGATCATGGACAAGAACGCTTCTCGCTCGGTATGGCCCGCCTGGAAGGCATTAGGCGGGAGTCCCGTCTCGCCAGGATTTTCGATCGAGCCATCTGTCACCGACGAATTGGCACTGGCCGTCGGAGGCATGACCCATCGCACCATTGTCTGGGGACAGCCGAACTGGGCCCTCATGGCTTTCAACCCGGAAATTCCACAGTTCCTACGCGGGGCCTATGTCGGACCCGGCAGCACGTCGGTGGCTACTCCGGCCGATCAGGCAGTCCTCGCCAGCATCAGGGGACTCATGCCGCAACCCGGCGACCCGACGCTGAACGTCTATCCGTTCCGGCAGTTTCCGGCCTATGGTCATGCAGCGATAAAGGTCGAAGGCAAGGCGACACCCGGCTTGACGCATATCGGCAATCTCCAGTTTGCGCTCGGTCCGGAATGGGTCTTCGCCTCCGGCAATGGCGTCGAGACGAGACACTCCGGCAAATCTGACTACATCGTCCTGAGCTTCAACGAGGTGAACACCTTCGGTCACGATCCACAACCCTATCTCGACGTGAGCCAGTCGGTGTTCGGGCTTGGGGAGGGCGACGACCTAGAATTCCGCTACGACATGGTGATCGACGGCCGGATTGTAGACCGCACGGGCTGGTCTCGCTCAGCCGGCGCGCGGCTCTCGACAACCGGGCTCGACGCTGGCAATGGAGTGCTGGCGATCAGCGTTCGGCTGTCCCGGCCGGAAGACCGCATCATTATGCACGAGGTCAAGCTGCGCAGTGTCGAGTCTCCGGGAGACATTCCGTGAAGCGCCAGCTCATCAACGGGCTCATCCGCGTCTTTGGTGAAAAGCGTGTTTTCGAGCTCGCTCTCGTCTATCGGCGGCTGCGCAGGATGTTTGGCCTTGCAACCCGCATCGAAGCGCCCCGTGTTCCGCGTAGCGAACGCAATCCTCCTCGCCCCGGTTCGCGGCCACTCGCGGAGGCGCTCGTCGAAGCGCGTTCTCTGCCGGGATCGCTCTCCGACGCAGAGCTGCAGGAGATCTATACACTTGGGACGTCAGGCGCCGATTTCGATTGGATCGGCTTGCCGGAGGAGGGGCACCAAGCGCTCGTCATGGCGCTTGCGGGAGGGGCTGCTGCCTTGCGTTCTCCCGGATGTCAGTCCCTGGCCGACTCCCATAGGCTGATCGTCCAGAACGGCTTCAAATTATCGCCCGGTCAGAGAGCTTCGCTGCCGACAGGATCGCAACTCGTGCACCTCGCGGGCACGAACGTTGCGAAGGTTCGTACTGACAGGTTCAGCAAGCGCTTGGCCGAAGAGGTCCGTCTGCGTGTCGTCTTCGTCAATGATGTCGGCTTTCAGTACGGCGCAGGTATCGCGACACGGCGGCAGGCACAGTCCTTCATGCGCGGCGGCTGGGACGTCGGTTTGATCTGCTGGGATGCCGGGATGTCCGGGAGCTATCCCGCCCTGGCAAACTTTGATGTCGCCGGACGCTGGCTCGGGGCGCTGAGCCTGCCCGGCGCCCACGCCAGCTTCGGCATGAGCGATGCGGAGATCACGCGCCACGTAACGGAGGCCGTCCAGGAGCTTGAGCCCGACCTCGTGCTGTTCGGCAACATCCATGGAGGCAACTGGCCGATCGACATCATCGCGGCCGTGCGCGACCAAGGTTTCGCGACCGCGGCCTATATGCACGACGTGCATTGGGTGACCGGCCGCTGCGCCTACCCAGGCAACTGCGACGCCTATCTTGGCCGCGGCTGCGATGCGCTGTGCCCGACTGCAGATCAGTATCCGCGTTTGCCGCGGGACCAGATCAACCCCGCCTGGCGACGGCGCGCCGACGTGTTCTGTGGCAAGAAGGCAGTTCCGCTGCTCGCAAACAGCGATTGGACGAAGGATGTCGCTTTCGCGCGTTTCGGCGATGCCGCGCGCCTTGAGACGCTCTATCTCGGCCTCGACGAGAATTTGTTTCAACCGCGCAGCCGGAAGGAGGCGCGCGCCCTGCTTGGCCTCGATGACGACAGGCCTATGATCTTGCTCGGCTCGGTCAACGTTCAGGAGAACCGTAAAGGCGGACCGATCCTCGCGGAACTGCTTCAAACGCTGGCCCGTCGGGACGACCTTGGCGTTCTCGCCTTTGGTCATAATTCCGAGGACTTGCCCTGCACGCGAGCCTTTGGTGGGATCACTGACGAGCGCATGATGGCACTCATCTACAACGCGGCAGATATTTTCGTCGGTACGGCGCGCGAGGAGGCGTTCGGTCAGACAATCATAGAGGCGAACGCCTCGGGTCTGCCAGTGGTGGCCTTTGCAGCGGGCGGAGCGCTGGAGGCTATGGAAAACGGCGTCACCGGCGTTGCGGTCGAACGCTTTACGGCGGCCGCGATCATGGAGGAGATCGACCGGATGCTTGCTGATCCCGACCGCATGGCTCAGATGGGTGCGGCCGGACGCCAACACGTCTTGGCGAAGTTCACGCTTCGACATCAATTTGACGGCGCGCGCGATGTCCTAGGTAAACTCTGGCCTGCGTCGAAAAATGCAGTCTGATCCGACGCTCTTCTTAAGAAAAAACGAAAATGGACACCGAAACCCGGTCGTGTCCCCATCCGTGGTGTAGCTTGGCGGTATCGTCGTCGATCTCGTCCGCGCGATTTCATCGCGCTGTAGGACGGATCGGCGGCGCGGTGGTCACCAGCGGTTTCCGGTTAGGCTTGGGTTGCGACATCCAACCCCAACCGGAGATCCCCTGATGAACGACGACAGAGCTATGGCCGGAGTTGGGTGACGGGGCCGATCCGGCGGCGCGTTGATCGGCGGTCGCGGTGAACGCGACGCCGTCGGTGAACTTGATGCCAGCGATGACCATAGGCAAGCAATTTTCGCCTTTCAGCCGCCGCTAGGACTTCGATGCGGCGATAACGAGCTTGAAGACCATCAACCGGGCGGTCTTCTGCGACAGGGCTCCCTTTGTTCTGACCGTCCGGTGCCGGACCGTGGCGAAGACGCTCTCGATGGGGTTCGAGGTCCGCAAATGGTCCCAGTGCTCGGCCGGAAAGTCGAAGAAGGCCAGGAGCGCGTCGCGGTCCTTGGTCAGGCATTCGAGGGCCTTGGGATATTTGGCGCCGTACTTCTCGGCGAAGACCGCGATGGCCGCTTCGGCACTCGCCCGTTCCGGCGCGTCCCGCACCTCGCGCAGGTCCTTCTTCATGTTCGGCTGAACCGACTTCGCCTTCGACACTTACATCGAGACCCAGCTCCCGCCGACGCTGCGCAAAGGCGACATCGTCATTCTCGACAATCTTGCTGTCCACAAAAGTCAGCGGGCGGCCGAGTGCCCTCGACAAAGAGGCGCCTGGTTCCTAGTCCTGCCACCCTATTCGCCGGATCTGAACCCGATCGAGATGGCGTTCTCAAAGCTGAAGGCGCATCTGCGCAAGGCTGCCGCCAGAACATTCGACGATCTCTGGAACGCCATCGGCGATATCTGCGGCCTCTTTGAACCAGAAGAGTGCTGGAACTACCTCAAGGCCGCGGAATATGCGACTGATTAAGCGTCCGACGCTCTAGTCGCAACGACAGCTTGACCGGAAACCGGCACCGAGCCATCATCAGACTCGGACTTGGTCCAGATCGAGAAATGGCCGGCTTCGTTGGGATCGACATCGCCACATTTCGCCTCATGCAACACCTCACTTGAAACTGCCGCGGGGCGGATCGAAACGCTTTGGACATTTCATGACTCGACGCGCCAAGAAGGTGAGCGTTGTCATTCCCAGCTACAACCGCCCTTCGGATACAGCGGTCGCGATCTGTTCGGCTCTCGCGCAGGACGGCGTTGAGGTTGAGGTTCTCGTTGTCGACGACGGTTCGGTTCCACCGCTCGAACTACCGACTGATCTCGCCCGCGAGCCGCGGGTGAGGTTGTTGCGTGCGCCGGCCAACGGCGGTGCCGCGGCGGCACGAAACATCGGCATCGAAGCGGCCCGACACGACTGGATCGCGTTTCTGGATTCCGATGACGAATTCCTGCCCGGTAAGCTAGCCGCCCAACTCGATCTGGCCGACCCGTCGCTTCCGCTGCAGGTCGTCGTCTGCGGCTTCCGCTATCATCGGCTCGAGACGGGCAGCACGAAGGATCTCGTGCCGATTCCCGCGCGCGGTCTTCAAGACTTCAGTTCTGGTTGCTGGTTCTGCCCCGGCTCGACCGCGCTGACGCACTGGTCGGCTTTTACTGTTGTCGGAATGCTCGACGAGCGGCTGCGACGGCTGGAGGACGTCGATTGGTTCCTGCGACTCGGCAAAGCCGGCGGCGGCATCGTCGCGTCTCCGATATGCGGGGCGTTGATCAACGTCGGAAAGAACGCCGCACCGGATCTGGTGGATGGGGCGGCTGCCCTGATGCTAGCGGAGCATCACGATCTGCCTGCGTCCGCCCGCCGCAGGCTCGAAGCCTATCTGGCCTTGGAGCAGGCGGCTGCGCGAGCAAAGCGGCGCGAATGGCTTCCGGCCCTCTCGGCCGCTTTTCGATCCTTCCGCGCCGTTCCTCGTCGCACCCTGCACTTGCGGCGCTGGTGGTCAACAGGAGCCGAAGGTCAGTAGCCCGACAGTTGCCCTCGCCACCTCAGGCTGAGCCGCGCGCCGCGCGTGATCTGGGCCGGTCTGGACAATGCCCCCATGACCACGCTGACATCTCGGCCCCGCAGTCCGCGCTTCAGGCTCGCCACAGTGCCTGAGGCGGCGGCAAGACGCTGCAGTTCGGTGTCCTCATTCGAGGTGAGGAGACCTTCGGAAAGCATCTCTTCGGCCCGGTGAACCCGGGCGAAGCTCGAGCGGTCGCCCGAGATCGTACGCGAGCCCTCGTGGACGCGGTAGAAATAAAGCGGCGTCCCCAGCGCCAATCCGCGCCGCCCCGATCGCGCAACCCGCGCCAGGAACTCTCGGTCCGATGCTAGACCCAGATCGGTCCTGATCGGACCGATGCCATGTAGCAGATCGCGGCGGAAGAGCCGAGCGTTGATCGCCGGAACGCCGAACAGCGCGCCCTCTGCGCTCAGCGGACTGCGATGCGTGCGCTCAACGGCAGAAGCCAACTCCTCCCCGAAAAGTGCCGTACCGCTGACCCAGCCGGCCGAAGTATCGGCCCGTAGTCTCAATAGCGCAGCTTCAACCGCGCCGGGAGGCAGCAGGTCGTCGCTGTTAAGCAGGAGGACGGCGTCGCCGGTCGCAGCAGCAATCCCTCGGTTCATCCCATCGTAGATGCCGCCGTCCGATCGCGAGACGATGCGAAGGCGCGGGTCGCGCGCTGCTATCGTCAGCGTTGCGTCAGTCGAACCGCCGTCCGCGAGGAGGATCTCGCAATCGAGGCCCGGCTCGACGCTTGCAACGGCATCGCCGAGGAAACGCTCCGCGTTGCGCGCGGCGATCACGATGCTCAAAGCCGGCATCAGAAGCCGACCGGCTGCCAGGGAATGTTTTTGAGATAGCGCTCGGCAAGCACGACTATCACGATATCGGGTTCAACCTCTTTGACAAGCTCGAAATTGAAGGTCCCGTTGTTGTGATGAGTAAAGATCGGATCGCGAAAACTCTCATAGAGGAAGCTGGGTCCAAGAATATAATCGGTGAAAGAATCGCCGAAAACGAGTGCCCGGGGAGCATCTCTCAGTCGCGTCTCGTAAAACTTAACCGGCCATCCCCAGAACGGCGGTGTGTCCTTATCCAGACGGATCTCGGCGCCCAGGATATTGACGGGTGGCTTTCGGGTCAGTATTTCGCCTTCCGGCACGATCACGTCCTGCAGTCCCAGGAGGTAGACAAGATCGATCGGAAGTGGCGCAGTCGTTATACCGTAGTCCGACAGGTGGGCTCGCGGCAGGTCGGGATACCGCTCCTGGAGATGGTCCATGAGCATCTCGTAGGCGATGAAGGCGCCCTGCTGGCTCCAATGGCTGTCCGTTTTGTAGTACAGGTCGCTCCGCGTAGGCTTCGCCGCGATGATCGCCTCTCGGGGATCGATGAATTCGAAATCTGTTCCCTTGAGCCGTTCGACGATCTGATCGACGCGCGTCGTCGTGCCCGACCTCCGGGAAAATTGCGGGATCAGTTCAGGATAGATCGTGGACTTTTCCGGCGCGACCATCATCACGAAAGGAATGCCGCGCTCTGCGAGCCACGCGCGGTTTTCCCCCATCCGGGCGACCCATTGCTCGAGCTCCGACGGAGAGAAGACGTCAACCCCAACGTGCTGCTCCATGATTTGATCGGCGGTGTAGAACAGCCAACCGTCGAGTCCAATTGCCACTTGCGGATTGGTACTCAGGCCAAATCGGTAGCGGAAGATCGCGTTGGCGCGCACCATCTCGTCGCGTAGGCCGAAATGGTCTCCGACATACTGCTCGAGCCGTCGAGACAACGTCTCGATGCTGTAGAGGTTGGAGATCGTCGGAAAGGGCGCCAGGTTTCGGTTCTCGCCAGAGCTTCCCGGTCCTTGGCCGGCAATCTGCATTGCTAGAGGCGTCAACATGAGCAGCGCGAACAGCGCGATGACGATCTTTGGGCTGATACGCCAAGGCCGACTGAGCGCCAATCTGTGGATGCGTTCGATCTCGGCCTGCATCGCTGCTCCTTGAGTGGCCGGTCGCTCAAAACCGGAAGTAGATGAATGGATTGTAGGCGCCGCCTGCAAGGCTGAGCGAAACGACGAGGACTATCCCGACGAGGCTAGTCAGACGCACGGCATCGACCAAAAGCCAGTAACGGCTGGCCGCCGTCATAGCGCGATCGAGTGCCGCCTGGCCCCATGGACCCGCCGCGAACAGCGCCGCAACAAAAGCCAGTTGAACATCGGTGCCGACAAAGCGTGTCCAATCCGCAGGGAACGTCGCCGCCGGCGCGAGGCCAGCCATCGTCTGGAGATGGCCGATGGCCTGCGAGAACCCATCGACGCGGAAGAACACCCAGGCGATCATCACCACGAGCAGCGTATAGGCCATCTGCAGTGGGGTTGGAAGTCTCTCAAGCACGGCGCCCCAGCCGGCACGTTCGACGACCAGCATGCAGCCGTGGATCATGCCCCAGATCACGAAGTTCCACGAGGCCCCGTGCCAGATGCCGCAGAGCAGGAAAACGATGAAGAGATTGACGTAAGTGCGGACGGCGCCCTTACGGTTGCCGCCGAGCGGAATATAGAGATAGTCGCGGAACCAGGACGAAAGCGTGATGTGCCATCGCCGCCAAAAGTCCGTTATGGAGCGCGCCGTATAGGGGTAGTTGAAGTTGATTGGATATGTGAAGCCAATCATCAGAGCCAGGCCTATCGCCATCAACGAATAGCCGCCGAAGTCATAGTAGATCTGCAACGTATAAAGGATGGTTCCGAGCCACGCGAGACCCGGCGTCAGCTGCTCCGGCGACAGCGCGAAGATCGGATCAACGCTCGCCGCGAAGGTGTTGGCGATCAACACCTTCTGGCCCAACCCTATTGCAAACACCCGGATGCCTGCCGCGGTCCGCTGCGATGAGAAGACAGGCTGGTGAAGCTCGCTCGAAATGAATTTGTAGCGGATGATCGGGCCGGCGACGAGCTGCGGAAACATCGTCATGTAGACGCCGAGATCTCGGAGGCTTCGTTCCGCCGAGACGTCGCGACGATAAACGTCGATCAGGTAGGATAGCGCGTGGAACGTGTAGAAGGAGATGCCGAGTGGCAGCGGGAGCTCGAAGATGTCCCAGTTTGGCATCGGTGCGTCCAACAGCCAGTACAGGTTGTCGGCGAGGAAGCCAATATATTTGAAGAAGATCAGGCCACCCAGATTTGCGGCGACTGCAAGCGCGAGCACTTTTAGGCGTCCCGGGCGATCGTTTCGTTCATCGATCATAATGCCGAAACGGTGGTTCATCGCGATGCTCAGCAGCATCAGGAACACGTAGAGCGGCTCACCCCACGCGTAGAAAATCAGGCTGAATATGAGCAGAACGTACTTGCTGCGACCAAGTGTATAAAAAGTGATCAGGAAGGTCGGCAGAAAATAGAAGAGAAAAACAATGCTGCTGAAAACCATCGCAATGATCCTGTGCGACGCATTTGGTGCGGCTCTTAGTGCTCCTACTTTATCTTAACCAGCGTTACGAAATGGCCGGCCATCGCTATGGGTCGTTCGAGCTGCCACTTGCCACTCATGGCCTCGACGAACTCGTCGGTCGCCAGCTGAGCGCCTTCGGAAAAGAAGCCATAGTCGTCCACCACGATGCGCGCGCCCGGGGCCATCCGCTCATCGAGGAATTGCAGCGCGTCGCGGATCGGCTCGTAAAAGTCGAAGTCGACATAGGCGAATGCCACCTTCGCAGGCACCTCCGGGGCTTTGATTGACTCGTTCACCCAACCCTTCTTGACGCACAGCCGTTCGCGCGGGAAGCCGACTTTGGCAAGGCGTCCCAGCACCTCGGTCTCTGGCGACATCATCGTTCCGGCATACTCGTCCATCGAGCCGAGTTTGAAGATGTCGTCGATTAAGCGGTCTTCCTTCGTCGGTTTCGGCAGGCCTTCGAAGGAATCGAATAGCCAGAAGACACGATCCGTTGCGAGGATCTCGCTCGCGATGAGTTGGGACGTCGCCCCCTGGGCCACCCCGAACTCGCAGACGTCGCCTTCGATCTTCATGGCCTTGTGGAGGGCATCGACGAGGTAGAGAGCTTCGCAGACGTTCGTTCCGATCAGGTCCGCGAGTTGCGCCTCGCGCCCCTCGCGCTCCGGTAGGTCAGGCAGGGCGACCATACGCAGCAGCATCTCTATCTCCTGAGTGTCGCGCCGATGGATGACCCGCATCGTTTCGCTGTGCGACAGCTGCGCGCGCAAGTCGTCGCTGAACTCGGCTCCAGCGCTCTCGTGCGAACGGCTTGGCGCGCCCGTATCGATCCGATGGATGTCATAGCCGAGGTTGCGAAAGAGGCTGCGCGCGAAGGTCTTCAAGGTGTTCTCCTGAGGCTCGTGGAGGAGTTGAATTGTCCTGTGGGCGGAAGGTTAATTGACGTAGATGACGTATCGCCGCCGGAGAGGCATTCACGCCGCTCAGGGCGTCGTACAGCGCCTGCGATTGCCACGAGGCCGGTGCTGCTTATCGTGTTCACTTCGGCTAAACAAGCTTCTCGCTCCAAGGAAACGCCGCAGTCCACGCTTGAAGGCCACGCACTGTTGCGGCATACACGTGCCGCATCTCTCGCCGTTTCGCGCCTTTGCCGTTCCCGGGAGAGCGTATGATTTCTGGTTCATGTTCTGAAAGTCGGAGTCCTATGATCG
The DNA here is from genome assembly GCF_026153195.1 of Aurantimonas litoralis. Classification (NCBI taxonomy): domain Bacteria; kingdom Pseudomonadati; phylum Pseudomonadota; class Alphaproteobacteria; order Hyphomicrobiales; family Aurantimonadaceae; genus Aurantimonas; species Aurantimonas litoralis. Next base: position 26,449 of record NZ_JAPFBM010000013.1, read on the forward strand.
CTAATTCAAATTCGCGCCGTGTCGCGATGATCACCGGCGTAACAGGACAGGACGGCGCTTATCTCTCCGAACTCCTGCTGGAGAAGGGATATGAGGTACACGGCCTGAAGCGTCGCTCCTCCTCCTTCAATACGCAGCGCATCGACCACCTCTACCTCGACCCGCACGAGGGGGAGGTTCCGTTTCGCCTGCACTATGGCGACATGACTGATAGCACAAATCTGATCCGTCTTATGGCCGACATCCGCCCGACGGAGATCTACAATCTCGCCGCGCAGAGCCATGTGGCCGTCAGTTTCGAGAGCCCTGAATATACCGCGAACGCCGATGGCATCGGCGTTCTGCGCCTGCTCGAGGCGATCCGCATCCTCGGCATGGAGAAGGAGACGCGCTACTATCAGGCATCGACCTCGGAGCTCTACGGGCTTGTGCAGGAAGTGCCGCAGAGCGAAAGCACGCCGTTCTATCCGCGCTCGCCCTATGCCGTCGCCAAGCTCTACGGCTACTGGATCACGGTGAACTACCGCGAGGCCTACGGGATGTATGCGGCGAACGGCATTCTCTTCAATCATGAGAGCCCCGTTCGCGGCGAAACCTTCGTAACGCGCAAGATCACCCGCAGCGTTGCGCGGATCGAGCTCGGCATCGACGATTGCCTGTTCCTTGGCAACCTCGACGCAAAGCGCGACTGGGGCCACGCTAAGGACTACGTGCGTGGCATGTGGATGATCCTCCAGTCCAACGAGCCGAAGGACTACGTACTAGCCACTGGCGAGACCCGCTCCGTCCGTGAGTTCGTGGACGTCGCGTTCCGCGAAGTGGGCAAGACGATCCATTGGCAGGGTCAGGGCGTCGACGAGGTCGGCATCGATGCGGCAAGCGGCCGGACGTTGGTGCGGATCGATCCGCGCTACTTCCGTCCGACCGAGGTGGATTTGCTGATCGGCGACGCATCGCACGCCCAAAAGGATCTGGGCTGGGTGCCCGAGATCGACTTCGCACAACTCGTCCGGGAGATGGTGCGAACTGACCTTGAGAATGCGCGCGCGGAGGCGGCCAGTGGACGCCGCTGATTTCCGCCTTGTCGGACGTCGCGTCTACGTCGCCGGGCACAAGGGCATGGTGGGCGGGGCCTTGGTGCGCCGGCTTGCAGCGGAAAACTGCGACGTTGTCGTCGCCGACCGCGCAGAGGTCGACCTCGTCGACATGGCCACCGTACGCCGTTTCCTTGCCCGCGAGAGCCCCGACGTGGTGATCGTTGCGGCGGCGAAGGTGGGTGGCATCCACGCGAACAATACTCTGCGCGCCGAATTCATCTATGAGAACCTGGCGATTGCCGCCAACCTGATCCACGCCAGCCACGAACAGCAAGTTTCCAAGCTGCTGTTCCTCGGCTCGTCCTGCATCTATCCCCGGCTGGCCGCGCAGCCCCTGCGCGAGGACTCGGTGCTGACCGGCCCGCTCGAGCCGACCAACGAGCCCTATGCGATCGCCAAGATCGCAGGCATCAAAATGTGCGAGAGCTATCGCCGCCAATACGGCAGCGATTTCATCTCCGTGATGCCGACCAACCTCTACGGCCCCGGCGACAACTATCACCCCGAGAACAGCCACGTCGCGGCGGCGCTGATCCGGCGCTTCCACGAGGCGGCGATCTCAGAGGCCGAGGAGGTCGTGGTCTGGGGCACGGGTATGCCACGTCGCGAGTTCCTGCATGTGGACGATATGGCCGACGCCTGCGTGCACCTGCTCAAGGTCTATTCGGGCGAGGAACTCGTAAATATCGGAACGGGAACGGACGTCACGATCCATGAGCTTGCCGAACTGATCGCGGAAACTGTCGGCTATCGCGGGAGGCTGGTCTTGGATCCCTCGAAGCCTGACGGCACGCCGCGCAAGCTCCTCGACGTCTCGCGCCTCGAGGCTCTCGGCTGGAAAGCCCGGATCCGGCTCGCCGACGGATTGAGGGATGCCTATCGTGCCTACCTCGCCGGACCGCAATTGAGCCGCTGAAAGAGCGGACCGCCGAGGGGGCGACCCTATGTTCAGCAATCTCAAAGCAATGCTCGCCAACCTTGCCGGAGGGCTCCAGCGGACCGAAGCGTCGGCCCGCGAGGCCGCCGGGCACTCCGCCATGAACCGTCTGGTTCTGACCGATTTCACCGAGCGGACGCTGCTCCTGCAGGGAAGCATGGCGGCGCGGGAGCTGCCGCGCGGGCAGCCGATCGGCAGGCTGTCCGACGTCGAGTTCCGGGTCTTCTCGCAATGGGGAGAGGACGGAATCATCGAGTGGCTGGTCGGCCATCTCGATCTCGAGGACCAACGGTTCGTCGAGTTCGGCGTCGAGACCTTCCGAGAGGCCAACTGCCGTTTTCTCCTGCATCACCGGAACTGGAAAGGCCTGGTCATGGACGGCAGCGCCGCCAACATGGCTACGCTGTCCGCCAGCCAATCGTTCTGGAAGCACGACCTGACGGCCGAGACCGCCTTCGTCACGGCCGAGAACATCGACGACCTCTTGGAGGAGGCTGGCTTCACAGGGCCGATCGGCATCCTCTCGATCGACGTCGATGGCAACGATTACTGGATCTGGAAAGCGGTGACGTCCGTCTCGCCGGCCATTGTGATCTGCGAAGTCAATCCGGTGCTCGGCGACACTACACCTCTCACCGTGCCCTACGAGCCGCATTTCGACCGGTTCGCCGCCCATCATAGCGGCCTTTGCTTCGGTGCTTCGATCGCGGCGCTCAAGCTACTCGCCGAGGAGAAGGGGTATGTGTTCGCCGGCACCGGGGCCAGCGGCGTGAACGCCTTCTTTCTCCGCCGCGACCTCGCTCAGCCGGTGATGGAACTGATCGTCACCCCCTACGCCTGGCCGTCTCAGCATCGCGACAGCCGCGATCGCGACGGCAGATTGACTTTCGTCGGCGGTGCGGCGAGAGGCCGCCTGATCGCCGATTGCAGCCTCGTGAACCCGCAAACGGGCGAGCGACTGCGCTTCGGGGACGTCTTGGAGCCCTATTCGTCCGACTGGCTGCGCCGGATGGGCTGACGCAGCGTCCTCGGCGCCGCGTCGCCCTGATACCGGCCCGCGCTTGATCTGACTCAGTTGCGATTTTCTTGTCGTGGGTGATCGTGATTCCCTGTTTTCGGCAAGGGAAGGAACGAGCGATGGCTGAAAATCAACGAGGATCTATCGGCTGCGGAGCTTCGGGCTCTGGCGCGGCGAGAGACCAACGGAAGGGTGGCGAGCCGTCTGCTGGCGCTGGCGGGCGCGCTGTCGGGAATAAACCGGATGCAAGCGGCCGAGGCGGCGGGCATGGACCGGCAGACGCTGCGCGACTGGGTGTGGCGCTATAACGCCGAGTGTCGTTGCGGGCCTGCGCGATCGGACAAAGGGGCATCCGCCCGAAGCTCTCACCGAGGCCGAACAGGCGAGCCTTGCCAACATCATCTTCCGCGGGCCGGATCCGAAGAAGGAGGGCGTGTCCACCTGGACACTGGCGGAACTCTCCCGCTGGATCGAGGCGCGGCTCGACAAGCGTGTTCATCCCGCCAGCCTGTCGCGCATCCTGCGCCGTAACGGCCTTTCCGCACCAGAAAGCCCGGCCAACCCACCCTCAGAGCGATCCGGGGCGCCAGGCGCGCTTTAAAAAAAGGGCTCGCCGAGGCCCTGAAGGCGGCAAACGTCGACCATCCCGACAAGCGGATTGCGCTCTGGTATCAAGACGAAGCACGGGTTGGCCAGAAATGAACTGATGCCGTGGATGCCCCCACGCAGCGGCATCTTGTATGCCATGACGGTTCTACAGGAACCAAGCGGAGGGCGCATCAATGACGAAAATCAGCATGTTGGCGATCGACCTGGCGAAGGGAAGCTTTCAGGTCTGCGCCGTTGGGCCGGATGGGGCGGTTCTCTACAATCGGGCGCTGTCGCGGCCGCGTTTGATTGCATTGCTGGCCGACCATCCGGCTTGCGTGGTTGCGATGGAGGCCTGTGCGACGTCGCATCATTGGGGTCGGGTGGCGCAGGCGCACGGCCATGAGGTCCGGCTGGTTCCGGCCGTCTACGTGAAGCCCTTCGTCAAGCGCCAGAAGAACGATCGCGCGGATGCCGAGGCCATTGCGGAGGCGGCGTCGCGACCCTCGATGCGCTTCGTGGCAGTGAAGAGCACCGAGACGCAGGGCCGTGCAGTCGCCTTTCGCACCCACCAGTGTCTGGTGCGGCAACGGACGCAACTGATCAACGCGCTTCGTGGTCATCTGGCCGAGTTCGGTCTCGTGGCACCGAAGGGGCCGGCGAGCCTCAAGGTGCTGGAGGACGCGCTCGCTGACGAGGCCAGTGATCTGCCTGCCGTGGTGCGAGAGATGGGCGCGATCTATCTCGAGCAGATCGCGCGGCTCACGGAGGTGATCGAGCGGCTGGCGGATGAACTGGAGGCAGCCTCGAAGACGGACACGGAACTCCGAAGGCTCTGCACCATACCGGGGATCGGGCCGGTAACGGCGGGCGCCGTTGCGGCCTTCGCGCCGGACCTCGACACGTTCGACAGCGGGCGCAACTTCGCAGCTTGGCTGGGCCTCGTGCCCAGGCAGCGGTCTACGGGCGGCAAGTCCAAGCTGGGGTCGGTCAGCAAAATGGGCCAGACCGACATCAGGCGGCTCCTCATTGTCGGCGCCATGAGCGTGATCCGGTGGGTGGTCCGCAAGGGTGGTAGTGCGAACCGCTGGCTCGCGAATCTCGTCGCGCGAAAGCCGAAGATGGTCGCCGCTGTCGCGCTTGCGAACAAGATGGCGCGCATGATCTGGGCGTTGAGCGTGAAGAAGGAAGATTACCGGATGGCGTGACCTGAAGCCCTTCGGGGGAAAGTCACGGCATGGCCGCAAGGCCGGGGTGAGCGATCGACGAGGAGTAGGCGACACGGACTTCGAAGTTCAAGGCAGGGACATTCAGACCCGGGGCCCGAGCGCATTGCAGCTCTCTGAACCGATGTGAACCCCGCTTTCCGAACAGCATACTGGCCCGTGGCGTCATCAAGGCCACATCGAGAGGCCTGACACACGTCCGATCGAAGACCCCGCCGCCGAAAGACCGAAGATTACGCTTGCCAAAAAGGGGGCATCCACACACACCCCGGGTTTCCCGGAGTGTCAACGTCGGAGCAAAACCAGGCCAGCGGGACGGGGTAAAAGCAGGCCACCTGGCCGACAGGGGCGCGACATAGGAAAGGGCCCGATCGGGCCCTTTCCTATGTCGCGCGGTCTATCCTGAGGATCAGGGGGCACTGATCTCGCCGGTATCGGGATCCACGGTCTCGGCGGTGGCCTGGTTTTGCTCCGCCCTTGCCGCGGCAGCCCGGCGTCGCCCGGCGGACTGCTTGAGGCGGTAGCTGTCGCCGTTCATCGTCAGGATACGGACGTGGTGCGTCAGGCGATCGAGCAACGCGCCGGTGAGCCTCTCCGACCCCAGGACGCTCGTCCAGTCCTCGAACGGCAGGTTCGAGGTTACGATGGTGGAGCCGCGCTCGTAGCGCTGCGAGAACACCTCGAACAGAAGCTCGGCGCCCGTCGGTGAGAGCGGCACGTAGCCAAGCTCGTCGACGATGAGGAGTTGCACCGTCTGAAGATCGCGTTGCTGCTTCAGAAGACGGCGCTCGTCGCGGGCTTCCATGAGCTGGTGAACGAGAGCCGCCGCCGTGGTGAACGTGACGGTGAGCCCCTTCTGGCAGGCGGCCAGTCCAAGAGCCAGGGCCACATGGCTCTTGCCGGTGCCGGAGTTGCCGAGGGCGATGACGTTCTCCCGGCGCAGGATGAACTCGCACCGCGCCAGCTCGAGCACCAGCATCTTGTTGAGGTTCGCAGTCGCGGTGAAGTCGAATGCTCTGTCGACTATCAGGCGCTGCTCCGAAGGCGCGGCATCCTGATCTCGATGAGCGGGCGCGGGAACTGCTACGACAACTCGATGGTGGAAACGTTCTTCAAGACCATCAAGTCGGAGCTGATCTGGCAGGTCGCATGGCAATCCCGCAAGCAGGCCGAAAACGCCGTCGCCCAATACATCGACGGGTTCTATAACCCTGTCAGGCGCCATTCATCGCTCGGCTTCCAGAGGCCCATCGCCTTCGAGCGAAACGCCCGGGAAATGAGCTAAACGCTCTCCACAAAAGCCGGGCAAGTCCACGCCCGGCCGAAGCGGCCGACTGAGCACTGCCAGGACACTTGGGAAGGCGATCTCATTCTTGAGCTAAATAACTCGGCGATCGGCACGCTCGTCGAAAGCACGACGCGCTTCACAATGCTACTGCATTTGCCGCGACTCGAAGGACATGGCAACGGACCGCAAGCCAAGAACGGACCGCCCTTTGCGGGTCATGGCGCCGACGCTGTTCGCGATGCGATCACCCGCACCATCGTGACCTTGCCTGAGGAGCTGCCCCGTTCGTTGACCTGGGTTCAGGGCGCCGAAATGGCCCAGCACGCCGCCCTCAAGATCGATATGGGCATCGAGGTCTACTTCTGCGATCCGCAGAGCCCTTGGCAGCGCGGCACCAACGAGAACACCAACGGACTGCTGCGCGATATTACCAAACGGCACCGGTCGTCAGACGCCAGCGTCCTTCGAATACGTGGAATCCCTTAGGACCAAACCGAATTCAGAGCCGGTCCTGCTGCCGCTACAACAGGTCATCGACTTGGACGGCATCAGGAGGTTCCGATGACAACTGCTCTGGCAACGCGAAGCGAGCGGAACTCCACAGCAGGACATCTGGCGGCACAGGCCTTTTGTGCCCGTACGCAGGCGGCGCCGCGGCCTGAGACCGGCGGCGTTGCGATCGCCGGGCAGGTCCTGAACTTTGCCCAGGACAGCGAAATCTACGCCGAATGCAGCGAGGTCCGCTCCTTCTACAAGGTCGTCGGCGGCGTCGTGCGCACCTGCAAGTTCCTGAGCGACGGGCGGCGCCAGATCGAGGGCTTTCATTCGGCCGGCGACATCTTCGGCCTGGAACTCGGCGATAGCCATGGAATGTCGGCTGAGGCAGTCTCGGACTGCACGATCGTCGCCTATCGCTGGCGCGGCCTGACCGCGGCGGCGGCCTGGAACGACCAGATGGCGCCGCAGATCTTCCACTTCGCCATGCAGTGCTTGCAACGCGCCCAGCAGCATGCGCTGCTGCTGGGTCGGCGCAGCGCCGCCCAGCGCGTCGCCGCCTTTCTCATCGAAATGGCCGACGACGAGGAGCCAGCAACGGTCCATCTCGCCATGACCCGTCAGGACATTGCCGACTATCTCGGCCTGACCATCGAGACGGTGTCGCGGACCTTGTCGCAGTTCGAACGCGACCAGGTGATCACCCTGCCATCCACCCGGCACGTAATTCTCGAGGACCGGGATGCCCTGATGGCGCTCAACGACTGAGCCGGCGACACGCGCCGGCCTCGGAGCCGAAGAACGGCCTGGAGCCGAAGAGTGGCTAAGCGCCGGCGAGGGCAGGCGGAGGCCTCGCAAGGCAGCGCTGCGTCCGCCAGCGTACTAAACCCGACTTTGCCATGGGACCGCACGCGATCTTTGCGATCTCTTCACCACGTCCGCAGCTTGCCCTCGATTTTCGGTTGGTGGGGACCGGAAATTCACCGGGCCGAAACTCGTCTGCGCCACAACCGACCTTCAGCTTCGCGATCTCCCGGCAGAGGAGACGGCAGGAGGAGCCAAGCGTTGGACGCCAGATCTCCGCAGACCGAGACGACGATCTTCGTCGACCTCGACGGCACGCTGATCCACAGCGATCTTCTCTGGGAAACCCTGTTCCTGGCGGCGCGCCAGAAGCCCCAGGTCATGCTGCAGGTGCCCGGCTGGATCGCCGCCGGCAAGGCGCGCCTGAAGGCCGAACTCGCCCACGCCATCGATTTCGATCCGGCGTTGCTGCCCTATCGCGAGGAGGTCGTTGAACGGCTGCGGCGCGCGCGGGCCGAGGGCCGCCGCATCGTGCTGGCCACCGGCGCCAACGAGAAACTTGCCCACGCTGTGGCCGATCATCTCGGACTGTTCGATGCGGTCATGTGCTCCTGTGACACGGTCAATCTAACCGCGCATCGCAAGCTCGACCGCATCCTCGACGAATGCGGCGAGGATGGCTTCGACTATGTCGGCAATTCCCACGAGGACATCTGCCTTCTGGACAAGGCGGAAGAGGCCTTGGTCGTGGCGCCGGACCGGGCCGCGGCGCGATGGCAGAAGCGCTCCGGCGCCGAACGGATCGACGATGCCGGCGGCCGGCTGCGCCCGGCGTTGAAGGCGATGCGGCCGCATCAATGGCTGAAGAACGTTCTGATCTTCGTGCCGATGGTCCTGACCCACGAATTCTTCAATATCGAGATGCTGGCCGGCGCCATGCTCGCCTTCATCAGCTTCTCCTTCGCCGCGTCGGCCGTCTACATCCTCAACGATCTGCTTGATCTGACCGCCGACCGCCGGCATCGCTCCAAGCGCAACCGGCCCTTTGCCAGCGGCGCGCTGGCGATCCCCACCGGCATCACGCTAGCGGCCGCCCTTCTCGGCACTTCGCTGGGTATCGGCTTGTTCCTGCCGGATTATTATCTGGTCGTACTGGGACTCTACCTTGTGACGACGACGGCATATTCCTTCGCCCTGAAGCGCATGTTGCTGATCGACGTTCTGACGCTCGCCGGCCTCTACACCACACGCATCGTCGCAGGGTCAGAAGCCTCGGGCGTCGAGACCTCGTTCTGGCTGCTCGCCTTCTCGCTGTTCTTCTTCCTGTCGCTGGCGCTGGTGAAGCGCTTCACCGAGCTGCGGGATTTCGGCATCGGCGCCGGGCGGGCGACGACCGGGCGCGGCTATGTCGACGCCGATCTGGAAACGCTCGGCCAGGCCGGTATGGCCTCGGGCTTCGCCTCGGTGCTGGTCCTGGCGCTCTATATCGACAGCATGGAGGGCGCCGAGCAATATACCGAGCCCTTCCTCGTCTGGCCGCTGTGCCCGCTGGTTCTCTACATCATCGTGCGGATCTGGATTCTCGCTCGCCGCAACCAGATGCACGAGGACCCGGTCGTCTTCATCATGAGCGACTGGCGCAGCCAGGTAATGATCGCCGGCGGCGGTCTCCTGTTCCTCCTGGCCGCCATTGTCTGAGGCCCGCTACGAGAGCTGGGGGCGGTCGGCCCGCACGCCGCGCCGGGCGCTCTCCGGCTGCGACCTGCCGCGATTGTCGCCCGCCGAGGTGCAGGGGCGGGAAGGGGACGGCGACGGCACCTTCCTGCCCTTCGGCAATGGCCGCTCCTATGGCGACAGCTGCCATGACGATGCCGGCACGCTGATCGACAGCCGGCCGGGCGCCCGCATCCACGCCTTCGATCCGCAGACCGGTCTCCTCACCGCCGATGCCGGCGTGCTGTTCAGCGAGATCACCCGCCGTGTCGCGCCGGCCGGCTGGTTCCTGCCGGTGACGCCCGGCACCCAGTTCGTCACGCTGGGCGGCGCCATCGCCAACGACATCCACGGCAAGAACCACCACCGCCGCGGCACCTTCGGCGCCTGGGTGGAATCGATCGTGCTCGACCGCTCGGACGCGGAGCGCCTGCATTGCAGCCGCGACGCCCATCCCGAACTCTTCGCCGCGACGATCTCCGGCATGGGCCTGACCGGGCTGATCCGCGAGGCGACGATCCGGCTTCTGAAGGTGCCGTCGCTGACGATCGCCGAGACGACCACCCGCTTCGACAACCTGGCCGACTATTTCGAGCTGACCGAGGCGGCGGACAAACGCCACGAATATGCCGTCGCCTGGATCGACTCGCTGGCCACGGGCCGGGCGCTGGGCCGCGGCCATCTGATCGCCGGCGACCATGCCCGCGATGGCGAGCGGACCGGCCTGGCCCGCGCGCCGCTCGCGGCGGTGCCCATTACCCCGCCGATCAGCCCGCTGCGCGGCCTTGCGCTGCGCGCCTTCAACGAGGCCTATTATCGCAAGGCCCGCCCCGGCACGACGCAAAGATTGGTCTCCTTCGACCAGTTCTTCTATCCGCTGGACCGGGTGGGCCGGTGGAACCGGCTCTATGGCCCGCGCGGTCTGCACCAGCACCAGAGCGTCGTGCCGACGACCACGGGCCCGGATGCCGTGCGCGCTCTCATCGAATGCGCCCGCAGCCACAAGCAGGGCTCGTTCCTGACGGTGCTGAAACGGTTCGGCGACAGGCCGAGCCCCGGCCTCACCAGCTTTCCGCGGCCGGGCTACACGCTGACCCTCGACTTTCCCCATCGCGGCGAGATCACCCTGAGACTGCTCGCCGAGCTCGACCGGATCACCGTCGCAGCCGGCGGTGCAGTCAATCCCTACAAGGATGCCCGCATGTCGCCGGACACCTTCGCAGCGGGCTTTCCACGCTGGCGCGAACTGGAGGCGTTGCGCGACCCGGCCATCGTTTCCAATTTCTGGAAGCGGACGGCGCTGCGGCTCGACACGACATCAACGAAGACGCCCAAGCAACTGTAAAGCCGTCAGGTTGCGGCAAAGGGTTTGTTTACCGTGACATGAACCGTCGGTGGTCCGGCGGCGCGAATACGCCGATCTTAAAACATATCACACGGGTTTCCCTTAGATCAGCTTCAGCAGATCCGGCCGGTCCGGACGTTGGAACGAGGCAGTGCCGATGGCGAAATTCCTTCCCTTCATCCTGTTCACGGTGTTCACCAACGCCGCGGCGCAGGTGATGCTGAAATACGGCATGATGCAGCTCGGGCCGCTGAGCTTTGCCGGCGTCAACCCGATCCTGAAGATCCTGCAGATCGTGTTTAGCCCCTGGGTGTTCCTCGGGCTCTGCACCTTTGTGATCTCCATGGCCTCGCATCTCTACGTCCTGTCCAAGGTCGAACTGTCCTTCGCCTATCCCTTCCTGTCGCTGGCCTATGTGGCGGTGGCGGTCTTCGCCTATTTCGTCTTCCGCGAGGACCTCAACGCCCTGCGCATCGCCGGCATCGGCCTGATCTGCGTCGGCACGATCCTGATCGCCCAGGGCGGCACCACGATTCACGGCGAGGAGCCCGCGCTCGACGTCGCCCAGGCTCCTGCAAACGAGGTTTCCCGATGAAGCACGTTCTCTTCGGCGGCGACGGTTTCGTCGGCCGCCACCTGGCCCAGAAGCTCGTCGCCGACGGCGAAAGCGTCCTCGTCGCCGACATCGTCAAGAGCGACCTGCCGCATTACGCCCAGTGCGAGTTTCTGCACACCGACGTCACCGATCCGGCCGCCGTGCGCGCCGTGCCGATCGCGGCGGACGACATGGTCTACAATCTGTCGGCCAAGATGCTGTCGCCGATCATGCCGCGGGCCAAGCGCCACGATTTCTTCTATCCGGTGAACTACCACGGCACCAAGCACATCATGGAAGCGGTGGGCGAGGCGGGCGCGACGAAGCTCGTCCACTTCACCACCGACATGATCTACGGTCACACCAAGGTCTATCCGATGACCGAGGAGCACCCGGTCTCGCCGCTCGGCGAATATGGCCAGTCCAAGCTCGACACCGAGCATCTGGCGGCCGAATGGCGCGAGCGTGGCATGGACATCACCCTGTTCCGGCCCCGCCTGATCATCGGCCCCGGCCGTCTCGGCATCCTGGAAAAGCTGTTCAAGCTGATCGACGCCAATTTGCCGGTGCCGATGATCGGCTCGGGGCGCAACCCGTATCAGTTCATCTCGGTCTTTGACTGCGCCGAGGCGGCGCGGCTGGCCTGGAAGGCGGGCGTGCCCAACGAGGCCTACAATCTCGGCTCCTTGAACCCGCCGCCGGTCAAGAAGCTCCTCGGCGACCTGGTCAAACATGCCGGCTCGAAGTCGCTGCTGATCCCGACACCGGGCTGGGCCGTCAAGCGCACGCTCGACTTCCTCGACCTGATCAACATGCCGCTGATGGATCCCGAGCAATATCTCATCGCCGACGAGATGTGCGTGCTGGACGTCGGCAAGGGCGAGCGCGACCTCGGCTGGGTGCCCCAGTACCGTGACGGGGACATGCTGATCGCCGCCTATTCCGAATATCGGGCCAAGCGCGGGGGCCATGCCCCCGCCGCCGGTTCGTACCCGCAGCCGGCCGAGTGAGCCGACCCTTAGCGAGGAGAGACACGATGCTCGACCGTCCCATGGCTGCGAACCCCGGCCTCGCCCCGACCCATCGTCGCGGGCCGGCCAAGCCGAACCTTTTGACCGTCGAGGACGCCAAGGCGCTCGACGTCAAGACGATGGCGGACCTGTTCAAGGACTACATCAATCCCGGCCAGTTTCATTTCATGAAGCTGCTCGGCTTTCACAAGGTGAAGGTCGAGCGCGCCGAGGGCATGTATTACATCGACCAGAACGGCCGGAAGATCCTCGATTTCTTCGGCGGCTTCGGCTCGCTGGCCTTCGGCCACAACCATCCGCGCATCATCGAGGCGCGCCAGCGCTTCCAGGACGAGCGCCGGCACGAGATCGCCATCGCCTTCCTGTCGCAATACGCCTCGGCGCTGGCCAAGAACCTGGCGGCCTGCTCGCCCGGCGATCTCGACATGGTGTTCCTCGGCTCCTCCGGCTCGGAAGCCATGGAAGCGGCGATCAAGGTCGCCGAGCGCGCCTCGGGCCGCAAGAACTGCAAGATCGTCCATGCCGAGAACTCCTTCCATGGCAAGACCAAGGGCGTCCTGTCGCTGACGGATTCGCCGCTCTATCAGGGTGAGTTCAAGCTGGTCGGCAACACCTGCAAGGTGCCCTTCGGCGACCTCGAGGCGCTGACCAATGCCATCCGCAGCGATCCGGAGATCGGCGTCGTGGTGCTGGAGACGGTGCAGGGCGGCGGCGGCATCATCACCGCCTCGACGGATTACTGGCAGGGCGTGCGCGCGCTTTGCGACAAGCACAACGTCCTGTGGGTCGCCGACGAGGTGCAGTGCGGCTACGGGCGCACCGGCCGCTTCTACGCCTTCGAGCATCACGGCGTGGTGCCGGACGTCACCGCGCTGGCGAAATCGCTGGGCGCCGGCAAGGCCGCCGTCGGTGCGATGATCGCCCGGCGCGAGGTCTACATGAAGGCCTATGGCACGCCGAAGACGGCGATGATCCATGCCCAGGCGACCTTCGGCGGTATCGGCGAGGCCTGCGTCACCGCCATCGAGGGCCTCAACGTCCTCTATGACGACGATCTGATCGGCAATTCCGCCGAGGTCGGGGCCTATCTCCTGGAGCGCCTGCAGGCGATCCAGGCGAAATACCCGTCCATCGTCAAGGACGTGCGCGGGCAGGGGCTGATGGTCGGCCTCGAGTTCCACGACTTCTCGCGGACCCTGCCGATGGCGCTGCGTCCGATGGTGGCAATCCTCGACGACAAGCTGAAGGGCTCGCTGTCGGGCTTCGTCGGCGCGCTCCTGCTGCGCGATCACGACGTGCTGGTGGCCTTCACCGAGTACAATCGCAACGTCATCCGGCTGGAGCCGCCGCTGATCTGCGACGAAGGCCATGTCGACCAGTTCTGCGACGCACTGGACGCGCTGCTCGGCCGCGGCATCGTCTCCATCGTCAAGGACTTCATCCGCTCGCAGATGGGATAATCGCCGGGCAGCCCCGGGCGACAGACACGGAAGGGCCGGGCATATGCCCGGCCTTTTCGCGTTGTGGGGCTGCACGTGTCGATGCGGGTTCAGGTGGCAAGGCCACCACGGGCGCGATCGGCCCCTGGAGGCATCGCTCTCTCCTCGGACGGGTTGGCCAACCTGATCCTAGCGCCTCTTGTTGCGCCTTCCGCCTGTGCCGCCGGCCCAGGGGGCCTTGGCGCGGTCGCTCTCGGCGTTCTCGTCCTGCAGCTTGCGCCAGCGCTCGAGCCGTTCTCGATCGATGGCTCCTGCGGCCACCGCCGCCTGGACTGCGCATCCCGGCTCATGCGCGTGAGTGCAGTCGCGAAATCGGCACTGTGCCGCCTGTTCCGTGATCTCGGCGAACAAGATGTCGAGGCCGTCGGCGACGTCGCTGACCTGCAATGTCCGGATCCCCGGCGTGTCGATCACCCAACCGCCACCTGCAATCGGGTGAAGGGAGCGGGCCGTCGTGGTGTGACGTCCTTTCGCGTCGTCTTCCCGAATGGAGCCGGTCTCCTGCTGCGGTTCCTCGGTCACGCCGACAAGCGTGTTCACCAGGGTCGATTTGCCGACGCCGGATGAGCCGAGCAGCGCGACCGTTTGCCCAGGCTTGCACCATTGCGCCAGGGAGGCTGTCGCATCGCTCGACTTTGGATTGACGATCACCACCTCGAGCCCGCGCTGCAGCGCGCGGGCCTGATGCTCGTATGAATCCAGATCGTCTGTGAGATCGGCCTTCGTCAACAAGATGACCGGCTCCATTCCTGCCTGATTGGCCCAGGCAAGATAGCGTTCAAGCCGGGCTGGGCTGAAATCCATGTTGCAGGATGTCACGATGAACAGCGTGTCGATGTTGGCCCCGGCAAGCTGCGGAACCGTGCCGCCGGAAACGCGACGCTGGATGACGGAGCGTCGCTCGAGGCGGCGCTGGAGAAGGAGGGTGGCGGGGTGGATGAGAACGAAGTCGCCGACGGCGAAATCGCTCGTCGTGACGTCGGACGTCAGGACCGGTTCGACCGGCCCCTGTGGCGACAGGGCCGTGAGCCGCGAGCGGTGGACCCTCGCGATACGAACTGGCTCTAAACCCGCATCGTCCGGCGTGATCTGTTCGGCAAAGAACGAACTCCAGCCCAGGGCGGAAAGCAGCTCATGCTCTGCGGTTTCAGCTCGCGTGCTCAATGGGGCGTCCGATGAGAAAGGGCTGTCGCCATCTGCTCTCCAATATCGAGGCGGGGCTTCCCTGCCATCATGTCCTGTTCCTCAACGCTTGAAAGCGGCAGATCCGGAAGTCTTATCGAAACCCGTTCGGTCTCGATACAAGATCCCGTTCAACGCGCGATCGGGTGTGCTGCAGAACCACGTCCAGATCGCGGGCGGCGACCGCGGCGGCACTCCTGCCGCTACTGCGGTGGCAGCAGATCGTTGCGGACATAGGCGTCCCAGCAGGGCGAGAGCTGGATGCGGCTGTGGCCGGCCAGGCCCGGCGCGTAGAGGTCGCGCAGCAGGCGATTGGCCACGGTGACCGGGCAGAGCGGGTAGAGCAGCAGGTCCGTTTCCTTCACCGAGGCGAGCACCGCCTGGTCCGGGTCCGGCACTGCGCGGAACGGATCGGCGCCGATGGCGATGCCGCGCGGCGCCTGCCGGTCGAGAAGCCAGGGGAAGGGATTGACGAAGTTCAGGTTCATGATCGTCTCGAAGCGCACGCCGCGTGCCGCTTCCAGCGCCTCGATCGCCTCGACCGCCTCCTCGACCCCCATGAGCCAGGTCAGGTGGAAATCCGGCTCGTTGTAGAGGGTGAAGCTCGGCAGCTGCTCCTCGTCCGCCAGATGGTCGAAGGCCTCGGGAAAGCGCTGGTAGGTGTCCAGCATCACCGTGGCGCGCCGGATCAGCTCCGGCCGCTGCGAGACGGCGGCGAGGGTGCCGAGGCGGGGCGCGTCGAGATCGACATAGGCGATCTGCCCGACAAGGGCGCGGGCACCGCGATGGATCACCTGCACGAAGGTCGGCAGGGCACTGGCGGCGACGAGGCTGAGGACCAGCGCCAGCCGCCATGTCGGCGCGCCGCCGGCCCGCACCAGAATGCGCAAGAGCACTGGCCAGACGAAGATGAAGGCAAGACCGCCGGTGTTCTGGGTTTCCACGAACAGCGCCGCGAAGCTCACCACGCCGAGCCAGAAGACGTCGCGGTCGATGAGCGCCGCCAGAGCGGCGACGCGCCGCGAGCGGACAAGCGTGGTCGTTGCTTGCAGAATGTCGGGCAGCCCGATCAGAGCGAGCGCGGCGATCAGGATCGCCAGCGGGCCGAAGGCCATGAAATGGATTGAGGCCGCCTGCAGGAAGCGCGGCAGGATGCTGCCTTCGTTGAGCGCCACCAGCGCGGCGATATCACCGACATAGGCGCTGACGACGCCGGTCGTCAGTTCCAGGAGCGCCAGCGCGGCGAGGAAGCCGACAAGCGCCCCGATCGCCGTGCGCAGGGACACGCGTCCGGCGGCGAAGGCGAAGGCGCAGATCAGCGCGCCGCCGGCAAAACCGGTGATCTTGACGAGAAACAGCGCCAGCATCGTGCCGGCGATCGTCACCAGCACCGTTATGCGGCCCCGGGCGAAGACCAGCCCGGCCGTCAGCACGTAGAGCAGCAGGCACATCTGCCGGTTGTAAATGCCGAAGCCGTCCACACCGGGAAAGCTGTAATAGGTCTCGACATTGATCGGCAGGATCTGGAAGACCAGGAACGGCGCAAGGAGCGCCAGCGCGACGAGCCGCGAACGGCGGTCGATATCGACCAGCACCAGCGCCAGTAGCGGCGCGGTGACCGCCATGAGCGACCATTGCGCGATCAGCAGCGGCTGGCCGTCGGGAAACAGCCCCACGAACAGGGCGAAGAGCCAGTAGCCTAGCGGCCCGACCGGCGTAAAGAAGTCGACGCCGGGAAGCTGGCCGCTCCAGATGCGGTTCGCCGCGTCGAAATAGATGAACAGGTCCCAGTAGAAGGCGCCGATCGGCAGCGTCAGCTTCAGGGTGAGAAGCGCGGCGAGGACGGCGCAGACCAGCGCGAGCAGAAGAAGCGGCGAGGTGAGGGCGGATTTCACCGTTCCGGCATCCTGTCGGTCAACGGAGGAAATGAGCGTCACGGATCCGTCCCATCGCGATCTGTCTCGGAACGGCATCCTCCCCGAACATGGTTAACAAAACCCTCCCGGCAGGTTGGTCCGGTGGCGGTCCCGGTCGGCCGGCAGCCAGGCTGCGCCGTTCGCCCGACAGCCGATGTCGCAAAAAGACTGCGTGTGCGCCAACCGCTCCACTAGGCTCGACACGCCGCTACGGCAGTCTGGCAGACGAGGGGTGGTCATGCAGGATCGGGCGCGGGCAGTGGTCATCGGCGGCGGCGTGGTCGGCGTGTCGACGCTCTATCATCTGGCCCGCAAGGGCTGGACCGACAGCGTCCTGATCGAGCGTCGCGAACTGACTTCCGGCTCCACCTGGCACGCCGCCGGCCTGCTGCCGCTGTTCAACATGAGCTATGCCGTCGGCCAGCTGCACCGCTATTCCGTGCGCTTCTATCGCAAGCTGCAGGAAGAAACCGGCATGAATGTCGGCTTCTCGAACGTCACCAATATCCGGCTGGCGCGCACCAGGGACCGCTGGGACGAGTACATGTACTATGCCGGCGTCGCCGAGACGATCGGTGTGCCGGTCAGGCTGCTGACGCCCGCAGAGCTGAAGGAGATCTGGCCGCTCTGCGAGACCGACGGCATTCTCGGCGCGATCCAGCATCCCGAGGACGGCTATATTCAGCCCGCCGACCTGACCCAGGCGCTGGCCCGCGGCGCCCGCGACCGCGGCGCCACCATCCACCGCAACACCACCGTCAGCGCCATCGAGCAGCTCGCCTCCGGCGCGTGGAAGATCGTCACCGACAAGGGCGAGATCGTCTGCGACCACGTCATCTCGGCCACCGGCAATTTCGCCCGGCGGACGGGGCGCATGGTCGGGCTGGACGTGCCGGTGATCCCGGTCGAGCACCAGTACATCGTCACCGAACCGCATCCGGCGATCGTCGAGCGCCGCCGCCAGGGCCTGCCGGAAATGGGAGTGCTGCGGGAAAGCGATTCCTCCTGGTACATGCGCGAGGAGAATGGCGGCCTGCTGCTCGGCCCCTACGAGATCGGCGCGCCCTGCTGCTATCTCGACGGGCCGGACGCCGACAGCGAATACGAGCTCTTCCAGGAGGATCTCGACCGGCTGATGCCGCATATCGAGGCCGCCATCGCCCGCGTGCCGGCCTTTGGTGAGGTCGGCATCAAGAAGGTCTATAACGGCGCCATCGCCTATACGCCCGATGGCTCGCCCATTGTCGGTCCGGCGCCGAACCGCACCAATTTCTGGCTCAACGAGGGCCATTCCTTCGGCATCACCGCGGCCGGCGGGGCGGGCTGGCAGCTCGCCGAATGGATCGTCGACGGCGAACCCACCGTGGATCTGGCCGGCGTCGATCCGCGCCGCTTCGGCCCCTATGCCGGCGAAGGCTATCTGCGCGCCAAGAACGAGGAGGCCTATGCCAACGTCTTCTCGGTGCATTATCCCGACGAGGAACGCGCCGCCGCCCGGCCGCTGAAAACCTCGCCGTCCTATGAGCGGCAGAAGGTGCTCGGTGCCGTTTTCGGCTCCGTCTATGGCTGGGAGCGGGCCAACTGGTTCGCCCCCGACGGCTATGCGGTGCCCGAGGCAGAGCTCGATGTCGGCGCCGACGTCCTGATGAAGCACAATCATGCGCCGGCCGATCACACCGGCCGCATCCGCGAGCGCTGGTCCTTCCGCCGCTCCAACTATTTCGAGCATGTTGGCGCCGAGGTGCGGGCGGTCCACGAGGCTGTCGGCCTCCTCGACATGACGCCCTTCGCCAAGGCCTATGTCAGCGGGCCGGGCGCCGCCGCCTGGCTCGACGGGCTCCTTGCCAACCGCGTTCCGAAAACGCCGGGCCGCGTGGCGCTCTGCCATCTCCTGACCCCGGCAGGCGGCGTGCGCTCGGAGTTCACCGTCTACAAGGCCGGCGCGGAGAGCTACTATCTGGTCTCCGGCGGCGCCTATGAGGGCATCGACCATGACATCCTGCAGAAGGCGCTGCCGGGCGACGGCAGCGTGGCGATGCATCCAGTGACCCATGCGCTCGGCGTCCTCGTGGTCGCCGGCCCGAAATCACGCGAGGTGCTGGCGAAGCTCACCCGCACGGACCTCTCCAACGCGGCGTTTCCCTGGCTGACCGGACAGCGCCTGTCGGTCGGTCCGGTGGCCTGCACCGCCCTGCGGGTCAATTTCGTCGGCGAACTCGGCTGGGAGCTGCATCACCCGATCGAGATGCAGAACGCGCTCTACGACCTCTTGATGGAGGCCGGGGCCGAATTCGGCATCCGCCCCTTCGGTATTCGCGCCATGGGGGCGATGGCGCTGGAGAAGTCCTACCGCCAGATCCCGCGCGAACTGTCGATCGAATACAATGCCTTCGAGTCGGGCCTTGAGAGGTTCGTTCATCCCAGCAAGGGCGATTTCATCGGCCGGGATTCGGTCGTAGCGGCTCGCGAGAACGGCCTGCGCTGGCAGTTCGCGACCCTCGAGGTGCACGGCGTGACCGATGCCGACGCCCGCGGCTCCGAACCGGTCTATGCCGACGGCGTGTTGGTCGGCCGCGCCACCAATGGCGGCTTCGGCTGGCGGGTCGGCAAGAGCCTTGCCCTGGCGATGCTCGATCCGGCCCATGCCGGCGAGGGGACGCGGCTGACGATCCGCATCCTCGGCACGCTCCACGACGCCACGGTGATCGGCGAAAGTCCCTTCGACCCGGAGAATGTCCGCCTGCGCGGCTGACATGGAACGGGCCGCCCGGCCACCCGTTGCTGGCGCAGCTTCCGCCGCCCGCGCATGCCGCCGGCGGCGTTTTTCATCATCGAAAGGACGATTCCATGCCCCATACGACGCCCATGCCCGGCGACAAGGCACCGGCCCTCAAGGTCGCGACCAGCGACGGCGACCAGCTCGATCTGGCGAACGACAATCCCGAGAACTTCTCGCTGGTCTTCTTCTATCGCGGCGTCCACTGCCCGATCTGCAAGAAGCAGATCGGCGAACTGGCAGAGCGCCGCGAGGAATTCCGCGCCAAGGGCTTCAACGTCCACGCCGTCTCGATGGATGACGAGACCCGCGTCCAGCGCCAGAAGGCCGAATGGGACCTCGGCGACATGCCGGTGGGCTACGGCCTCAGCGAGGAGAGCGCCCGCGAATGGGGCCTCTACATCTCCTCCAAGGCGCAGGATTCCGAGCCGGCGCGCTTTGCCGAGCCAGGTCTGGTGGCGGTGCGCCCGGATGGCACGATCTACGCCATGTGGCTGCAGACGGTACCCTTCACGCGGCCGAGCCTCGACGATCTCCTCGGCGGGCTGAGCTTCGTCGTCGACAAGGGCTACCCGTCCCGCGGTGAACTCGCGGCCTGATCGGCCTCGCTGGAAGGCGGGGGGACGAGGTGACGCCTTTGTGAATTGCGCGGCCGGCCATCCGGCGTGACGCTTCCATAATGGGACATCGCACCCTGATCCTTGCCTTCCTGTCGGCGGCGCTGGCGCTTCTGCCGGCGCTGACCGGACATGCGGCGGCCGGCGCACAGCAGCGCGGCCTGCGCGATCTCGGTTCCGACCTCGGAGCCAGCCCCGACGACGGCATCAGGGTCGACGCCGAGCTGGTTCTCGCCGTCGACGTCTCCTGGTCGATGGATCGCGGCGAACAGGAGATCCAGCGGGCCGGCTATGCCGCCGCCTTTCGCAGCGAGGACGTGCAGAAGGCGATCCTCGGCGGGCCGCATGGCCGCGTCGCCGTCGCCTATATCGAATGGGCCGGCACCCTGTCGCAGGCGGTCGTGGTGTCCTGGACGCTGATCGATTCCCGCGAGGCGGCTGACGGCTTCGCCTATCGCCTGCAGACGGAGGAGGCGGATCGCGAGCGGCGCACCTCGATCTCCTCGGCCATCGACTATGCCGCAACCCTCTTCGACGACAATGGCTATGCCGGCCTGCGGCGGGTCATCGACATTTCCGGCGACGGGCCGAACAACCAGGGCCGCATGGTCACCGAAGCGCGCGACGCGGCGGTCGCCCGCGGCATCGTCATCAACGGGCTGCCGCTGATGACCACCGGCGGCTTCAGTTCATGGGGCTCGATCCCCGATCTCGACCGCTACTACGCCGATTGCGTCATCGGCGGCCCCGGCGCGTTCATGATTCCGGTCAACGAATGGGACCAGTTTCCCGCCGCGGTCCGCCGCAAGCTGGTGATGGAACTGGCCGATGCCTGGCCCGATCCGGCCCCACAGGCGCCTGCCGTGGTGCCGGTGCAGGAGACGGCCAGCAGCGACTGCCTGATCGGCGAGCGTCAGTGGCAGGAGCGGCAGCGCCGCTGGATGGAGGATTTCTAGCTTCGCGCTTCCGAGAGGCCCGCGACACGCCGCCCGTCAGGCCGGGGCGAGGACCGAACGCGTGGCGCGCTCCTGCTGGGGCGAGCGCGAATAGAGTTCGCGGTAGCATTTGGAAAAATGCGAGGCCGAGACGAAGCCGCTGGCCACCGCGATCTCGACGATCGGCAATTGCGACTGCAGCAGCAGGTGCCGCGCCCGGTCGAGCCGGATCTCCAGATAGTAGCGCGCCGGCGAGCGGCCCATCTCCCGGTGGAACAGCCGCTCCACCTGGCGGCGCGACAGGCCGACATCCTCGGCGATCTCGACCAGCGATAGCGGGTCGGCGAGATTGGCCTCCATGATCTCGATCACCCGCAGCACCTTGGAGTGCTGCACGCCGAGCCGGGCGCGCAGCGGCAGGCGCTGGCGATCCTGTGAACTGCGGACCCGGTCGGTCAAAGCCTGCTCGCAGACCCGGTTCACCACGTCCTCGCCGAGATCCTCGCCGATCAGCGTCAGCATCATGTCGAGGGCGGCGGTGCCGCCGGCGCAGGTGTAGATGTTGTGGTCGATCTCGTAGAGATCGGCATAGGCGTCGACCCGCGGGAAGGCCTCGGAGAAGCCGGGCAGGTTTTCCCAATGGATGGCGCAGCGCCGGTCCGCCAGAAGCCCGGCGCGGGCGAGAATCCACGCCCCGGTGCACAGGCCGCCGACGCTGATGCCGCGCTGGTGGCTCTCGCGCAGATAGGAGAAACTGGTCTTGTCGGTGAAATCCTCGACGAAGACGCCGGAACAGGCAAAGACCATCGAGGGCCGGTGCTCGGACGGCAGCGCCTTGCGCTCGGCTTCCACCGAACTGGTGACGGCCACTTCGACGCCGTTGGAGGCGCGGACCGGCTGGCCGTTCGGCGAGGCGAGGCGCCAGCGATAAATTTCGCGGCCGACGACGCGATTGGCGATCCGCAACGGCTCGATGGCGGTCGCGAAGGCGATCATCGAGAAATTCGGAACGAGCAGGAAGACGATGGTCCGCTTCGGGCCGGAGCCCGGGCCCTCGCTCGCGCCGGGCCGGGGCTTGTCGATCAGGCCGCCCGCATTTCCTGGACCCATACCGCCCGCTCCGCATCAAGGGCCATTCACGCATCGCGTGCGCGGCCCAAGGTGGAGTGGAATGACGGGTTTCGCAAGCCGGGAACGGCCGCCGATGTCAGACAGTCGGCGGCAATCGGCGGGTGCGAATTACTTCTTGCCCTTGCGCGCCTTGCGGGCGGCGTAGCGGGCGTCGCGCTCGGCCTTCTTGGCGGCCTCGTCGGCGACCATCTGCGCCAGCGGCCGGTTCTTCTCGGCCTTGCGGGCCTCTTCCTCGGCGAGCCGCTCGGCTTCCGCCTCGGCGTCGCGCTCGGCTTTCTCGCGGGCCTTCACCTCGTCCTCGGCGCGCTTCTTGGCGAGGCGCTCCTCACGGGCCGCTGCGATCTCCGCGCGTTCCTGCCGGGCCTTTTCGGCCTCGGGGCTGTCCAGCCGCTCCTTGGCCTTCTGCAGCAGCGCCATCTTGGCGTCGCGGGCCGCATTACGGCGTTCGGCGAAATCGGTATCCTTGGGCTTCAAATCATCACCAGTGGTCGTCGGTACGGCGCCGCGCAATGCCTGCGCGGATTTCGGGGTCGCCTGTCATCGCTATGGATGCTGTTGGATAGGCCTCCGAGCGTCCCGGCGCAACGGTTGGCGGGCAAAACTTCGGTCGTTTCTCGCCGATGCGGCGGAAATTCGCGGCCTGACGGGCCGAATCTGCAGCCGGTGTTGCAAAGCACCGCCGCGTTCGCGCTCACGCCTGGCGTTCGCGCGCCCGCGATCCGGCCCGGCGCCGGCGCCCGTCGCCGACGGGAGTACCGCCCGTGTCTGGGCGATTTGCAACGACACTGCCGTCCGCGCTGCGATTGGGCAGCGGCTGCACCCGGCAGAGCTCTGGGTACGCGTCGAGCTTGTTGGGAAACGCCATGGCGGCGACGAAATGGCGCTGGAAGTCGGGCTCCAGCGCGGTCTCGATCTTGGCGATGCGGGTGACCGTCGCCTCGATCTCGCGGCGATAGGCCCGGTTGAGCAGCGCCATGCGGGCGCCGGCGCCCGCCGCGTTGCCGATGGAGCCGCATTTGGCCAGGTCGCAATCGGGCACGAGGCCCAGGATCATCGCATAGCGCGGCTCGATGAAGGAGCCGAAGGCGCCGGCCAGCGCGATCCGGTCGATGCGGATCGGCGCCGTCGTCGCGGATGTCTCGGGCACGGGGAGGGGCGGCGGCAGAGGGACGGCCGGTTCGGTGGCCCGGCCGGACTGCGCGGCAAACAGCGCGTCGGCGAGGGCCGGGGCCTCGGCCGGGTCGAGGTCGAGCGGCAGATCGTCCGGCACTGCGGCGGGTGCGGGGGGCGGGGCCGGGACGGCCGGTGCAGGCGGAACCGCGAACCGGTCCATCAGCAGCTTGATGCCGGCATAGAGGGCCGCCTTGCCGAGCTGGATGGCGCGGATGTCGGTCTGAAGGACGCGGATCGTCTGGTCGGTCGTCTCGTGCAGCACATAGGCGAAGGTGCGGCCCTCCCGCACGATCCGCGGGGACCGTGCGGCGAGCGCGCCGTCGATGACGCCGTCCTCGGTGACGATCCCGGCGAGGAACATCTCGGCGATGACCTCAATGATGCCCGAGCCGCAGATGCCGGTGACGCCCACGGCTCGCGCGGCCTCGGCGAAGCCCGGCTTGTGCGACCATGTCTCGACGCCGATCACCTTGAAGCGCGGCTCCAGCGTGGCGGGATCGATCCGCACGCGCTCGATTGCGCCGGGCGCCGCCCGCTGGCCGCTGGAGATCTCGGCGCCCTCGAAGGCCGGGCCGGTGGGCGAGGAAGCGGCCAGCAGCCGGCTGCGGTTGCCGAGAACGATCTCGGCATTGGTGCCCACATCGACGATCAGCATGGTCTCGTCCTGGCGGTGCGGCCCTTCCGACAGGGTCACGGCGGCCGCATCCGCGCCGACATGGCCGGCAATGCAGGGCAGGAGATAGGCGCGCGCCGCCGGATGCAGGGTCAGGTCGAGATCGCTGGCCGGCACGGCCACGGCGCCCGAGACCGCCAGCGCGAAGGGCGCCTGGCCCAGCTCGGTCGGGTCGATGCCGAGAAACAGGTGGTGCATGATCGGATTGCCGACGAAGACGCAGTCCATGATGTCGGCGGTGGCGATGCGTGCCTCTGCCGCGACCTCTTCGATCAGCGCCTGGATCGCGGCGCGGACCGCCACGGTCATCTGCGGCCGGCCCTGCGGGTTCATCATCACGTAGGACACCCGGCTCATCAGATCCTCGCCGAAGCGGATCTGCGGATTGGGCGCCCCGGCCGAGGCGATGGTTGCGCCGGACAGCAGCGAGGAGAGATGCAGCGCGATGGTGGTCGAGCCGATGTCGACCGCAATGCCATAGGCCTCGTTCTTCAGGCCCGGATAGAGGCCCGTGAGGCGCGGACGCTCGTCGTCGCGGTCCAGCGCGATGGCGCAAGTCACCTTCCAGCCGCCACGGCGCAGGATCGCCTGCACCTCGGGCAGGATCGCCGGATCGACGATCGGCGCCGCCACGTCCCAGTCCCGTTCCAGCGCCGCGAAGATCCGGTCGAGATCGCCAAGCGGCGCATGCATGTCGGGCTCGGCCACCTCGACATAGAGCAGGCGGATGGCCGGATCGCGGGCAAAGTCGCGGGTGTCGACGGCCTTGCGCACGACGGCGGAATTGATGGCCATGCCGGTGGGCAGGTCGACAACGAGATCGCCTTGGATGGTCACCGAGCAGGACAGGCGACGGCCCGGCGGGAAGGGCCGCTTGGCGGCGTAGCGCGCTTCCTTGGCCGACCAGGCGGAGAGATGGTCGGCGGCCGAGACGATCTTGTGCTTGGCGAAGACGCCTTCGGCGATCTCGATCTGGCAGCGCCCGCAGATGCCGCGTCCGCCGCAGACGCTTTCCACATAGACCCCGAGCGTTCGCGCCGCCTCGATGACGGGCGTGCCGCGGGGAAAGCGGCCGCGCCGGCCGGACGGCATGAACAGGACGAGGGGATCGGCGCCGGTGGTCATCGGCGCGCCGTGTTCCGGCTGAGGCTTACTGGGCGAGACGCTTGCGGTTGGCGCGCACGCGCTGGGAATAGGGCTTCAGCCCGGCTGACAGGATCGTGTCGCCGTGGTTGCTGCCGCGGCCGGAGCCGGTCACCGTTGCCATGGCGAGAGAGGTCATCGCCTCGATGGTGGCGAGGTTCATCGCCACGATGGATTCGCCGGCCGCCTGCATCTTTTCGCTCAGCATGCGGGAGACTTCGTCTCGATCCTTGGCCTGCGGCGACGCGGCGGCCATCGAGAACTGGGTCAGGCGCGTGCCGATGACAAAGGGCGACATCAGCATCAGCGTCGTGAGTTCCGCCGCCGTCTTCGGTGCGTGGAAGAAGGACGCGGGGTTCGGGTTGCGGCTCATGCGGGGTGTTCCTTGTTCGGTAGTTGCTACCAAACGCGCCAGATGGCGAAATGGTCTCCCGATCCGTAGCTTTATTTCGCACCTGCAAAAAGCGCCGCAACGACACGATCCGCAGTTTAAACGGCCGGCCGGTCACGACGCCGCCCTCCGGCCTTCGCGCCCGCCACGCCGCCGCCCGCCTGCTCCGGTGGTAGGAGCGGCGACGGTCGCTGCAGACGCCCCGCCCGCCGGCGCTACGTCGCGATAGTGGCGGATCCACTCGCCGCAGGAGGGATCGTTGCCCATCAAAACGTTGGCGGCCCGCACCGCTTCCATTTCCTGCGGCCGGCAGGGATTCATGATGGCCGAGGTCATGCCGGCCGCAATGGCCATCGGCAGGAAGGCGGCGTTGACGGCGTGGCGGTGGGGCAGGCCGAAGGAGATGTTCGAGGCGCCGCAGGTGGTGTTCACCCCGAGTTCCTCGCGCAGCCGGCGCACCAGCGCGAAGACCTGCCGGCCGGCGGTGCCCATCGCGCCGATCGGCATGACCAGCGGATCGACGACGATGTCGGCGGCGCTGATGCCGTAATCGGCGGCATGGCGGACGATGCGCCTCGCCACCTCGAAGCGCACGTCCGGGTCTTCGGAGATGCCGGTCTCGTCGTTGGAGATGGCAACGACGGGCACGTCGTATTTCTTTACCAGCGGCAGGATCGCCTCGAGCTTTTCCACCTCGCCGGTGACCGAATTGACCAGCGGCCGTCCCTTGGCCACGGCCAGCGCGGCGCTCAGCGCCGGGGAGACGGAGGAATCGATCGAGATCGGCAGGTCGGTGAGGCTCTGGACGAGGCGGATGGTCTCGACCAGCAGCGGCGGTTCGGAGACGTTCGGGTCGACGGCGGTGACGCCGGCATTGACGTCGAGCATGGTGGCGCCGGCGGCGACCTGGGCGAGGACATCGCGCGTCACCGTTTCGAAATTGCCCGCGACCATCTCGGCGGCGAGGATCTTGCGACCGGTCGGATTGATGCGTTCGCCGATGACGCAGAAGGGCTGGTCGAAGCCGATCACGACCTCGCGGCTGGCGGATGCGACGATGGTGCGGGTCATGGCCGAAGCTCCGGTCGGTGAAGGCGTCGCGCGGTAAGCGGCGTCAGGCGTGCTGGCGGTCGCCCGCCGCGGTCTGGATCGCCGTCGCGTCCATCCAGGAGCCGCGGCCGTAGAGCCATTGCGCCGAGGCAGCGAGCCCGCCGAAGGGAAAGACGTGAAGCTGCCTGACCGGGGTATCTGTCGTCTCGGCCCAGTGCCGCTCGATCGGCCCGGCGACGGATTCGGGCGAATGGGACGTGGCAAGCGCGGTGAGGGCGCTCGGCCGCTTCTTCAGGACGGATACCGAATTGCCGATGCCGCAGAGGGCCGCGAAGCGGATCAGCGTCGCGATCTTGGCCGGGCCGGCGACACCGAGATGGATCGGCAGGTCGATGCCCGCCGCGCGGACGGACTCCGCCCAGTGCAGATAGACCGCCGCGTCGAAGCCGAACTGCGTGACGATCCGCAGCCTTGCATCGCTGCGCCGGGCGAAATCGCGTTTCAGCCGCAGCGCTTCCGAGGCGGTGGCGGCGGAGAAGTCGGGCGTGCCCTCCGGGTGGCCGGCGACGCCGATGTCGCGAAAGCTGTGGCGGTCGAGGATGCCCGTCGAGAGGACCTCCATGGTCGAGCTGTAGGGCCCGGCCGGTCGCGTCAGCCCGCCGCCGACCACCAGCACGTCGCTGGCGCCGCCTTCTTCGGCATAGGCCTGGACGCGATCGCGCAATTCGGCATGGCTGCGCATCCGGCGCGCCGGAATATGCGGCACCGGTTCGTAGCCGAGGTCGCGGACCCGCCGGACGGCACGGACGAAATCCTTCACCGCGTCGACGCCGACGTCGCAGAGATAGGTCTTCGTGCCGGGCGGAAAGAGCCCCGGCAGATCGCGCGATTCCAGCGCCTGGCGCGGGGCGATCTCGATGGAGGCGGGCATGGCCGTGCGGCCGGCATGCATGTCGTATCGGATCGGCTTCATGGTTCGCGCCCCTCGTTCGCGACGAGCGCCTTGAGACGATCGTCGTCGTAGCTCTGTTCGATATCGCGGGTCAGCCGTTCGGCTTCGGCTTCGGCTTCGAGGTCGCTCACCTCGGCCGGCGACGAGCCTCGTCGCCATTCGGCCAGATAGGCGTCGCTGTCCTTCGCACCGACGCGCATGGCGCAGCGGTCGATGGCCTCGATGAAGCGGGAAGGAAGTTCGCGGCGGGCGGATTTGCGACCCTGCCGCACCACGATCTGGGCGGGAATGTCACGCCAGTAGACGATCTGCAGTTCTGCCATCCGCCACCTCCGATGACCCCACTGTGGTCCGGCGGAAACGGTGCGGATATGCCGGGCGCGACGGGCCGCGATGCCGTTTGCGACATCGGGCGCGCGTGGCGCGGGGACAGGCGTCCTGATGCGGTCCGGCCACGGCGGCCGGTGTGGCGTGGGGCGGCTAGAACAGCCCCATTACGGCCAGGGCCGCGGCGCCGTAGACGCTGAGAAGGAAGATCGTCGAGGCGATGCCGACGAGGATCGAGGCGATCAGCCAGAGGCCGTCGCGCGCCGTGATGGCGATGCCGGCAATGGCGACGGAGACGCCCGGGAACATGTTGGTCAGCGGAAACGGAATGGCGATCAGGATCGACATGACGAAGCAGAACCAGCCGATGCCCGAAAGCAGCAGCCATTCGGGCTCGGGCCAGTAGCGGTGCCGGGCGAGCCGCTCGATCCGGCGCAGCATCGGTCCGATGCGGGTGACCACGCGTCCTAGCATCTCGGAGGTGATCCGGATCTTGCGGATGCGCTCGGGCAGCCACAGCCGATGCCGGCCGACCGCCAGCTGCAGCGTGAACAGCACCAGCGGCAGGCCGAGGAAGATCGATGCGCCGGGCGGCAGCGGCACCAGGTTCAGGCCGCCGAACAGGATGAAGAAGGCGCCGAAGGAGCGGGTGTCGAAGGCCTGGGAGAGCTCGCCGATCGTCGCGCCGGCACGGTTGCGGTGGGACAGGCCGCGCAGGATCGCTGAAATCCGCTTCTGCCGCTTGGCACCACGCCGCCGGAGCGATTGTCGGAGGCTGGAGAAAACGGCAGGTGACACGGAGGACGCTCTGGGAACGGGGACTTCGGAAAAGCTCATGATGCGGCCTGTTCCGTCGCGTGTGAGGAACGGTCCGCGAACGACGCTGCCGCCTGACCGGGCTTCGTCGATCCACTGTGCCCTTGAAGGCGTTAAATCGGGGTTTTCCCTGTAAAGATCAAGACGTGATCCCCGCGGGCCCTGCGAAGGTCGCAGGGGGGGCGACGCCGGGCCACCACCGTCCACGGGCGAGAACCGCGCAAACGGGCCGGCGGCAGGGGGCTCAGGCGGGGGCGTGTTCCGGCACGGGCGCGGCGGCAGCGATGATCGCATCGCTCAGGTCGCCGTAGCCGACAAAGCGGCGCTCGTAGCCAAGCCCCAGTTTCGCCGCGATCTCCCGGCCGCGCCGGTCGAGATCCGGGGCGTCGGTCTGCGCGAGATAGACGACGCGTTCGTAGTGCCCGAAGAGCATGCCGATCAGTTCGGGATGGCGGTCGAGCTTCATCGGGCGGGTGACGAAGGCGTCGAACTGGCGGGCGAGAAAGTCGGTCAGCCAGAAGGTCGTCATGTGCGCCTCCGCATCGGCGGCAAAGCGATCATTGCCGGCGAAGAACGCATAGCAATGCGGTCCGGCAATGCGTTCGACGCCGTGGCGCTCGCAGACCGCGTCGAGGAGACCGCCGGTGCCGCAATCGGCATAGGCAATGAAGATCCGCCCGGCGCCGTCTGCGCGGGCTGCCATGATGGCGCCCTCGACGGCGGGTGCGATCTTCTGCGGTGCGTTGTGCAGGTCGGCGGGCAGGCAGGTGACCGTGACATGCGCCAGCCCGTTGGCCGACAGGACGGCCAGAACCTCGTGGGCGATGGCGCCGCAGGCGATGACCGTGAGCGTTTCGGGGGCGGGCGCGGCCGACGTCTGCGGGTTGTTATGCGGCTGGGGATTCATTGCCCGGTGGCCTGACATTCACCACGCCGGTCAAAAACCCAAGCGCGGCGGGAACCAGCGGGGCACTGCACCGTTTTTCGGTCACATTTGCCAACCGGAGACCCCACAATGACCAAGCGCATCGCCATCGTGTCCACTCTTCTCGCCGGAGCCCTGGCGCTTTCGGCCTGCGCCAACACCGTGCGCGGCGTCGGCCGCGACGTGGGCAACACGGTGGATGCCACCGGCGCCGCCGTGAACGACGTCGCCCGGTAAACGCGCCCGTCAGCAGTTCGAGAAGGCGTGGTGACCAACGGTCGCCGCGCCTTTTGCGTATCTGGGATCCGGCGCGAAGCCGGACGAGCGGGCAGGGCCGGCGTCACAGCTGGTTGTGCCGCCGTTCCATCAGGTTCCGGGCTGTCTCCACCGTGACCGCCGCGTCGCGGCAATAGGCGTCGGCGCCGACTTGGTTGGCAAAATCCTCGTTCAGGGGCGCGCCGCCGACCAGCACGATGACATCGTCGCGAATGCCCTTCTGGACGAGCGTGTCGATGACGACCTTCATGTAGGGCATGGTCGTCGTCAGCAGCGCCGACATGCCGAGGAATTCCGGCTGGTGGTCCTCGATCGCCGCGAGATATTTGTCGACGTCGATATTGATGCCGAGATCGACGATCTCGAAGCCGGCGCCTTCCATCATCATGCCGACGAGATTCTTGCCGATGTCGTGGATGTCGCCCTTCACCGTGCCGATGACCATCTTGCCCTGCTTCGGCGCGCCGGTCTCGGCGAGCAGCGGCCGCAGGATGGCCATGCCGGCCTTCATCGCATTGGCCGACAGAAGCACCTCGGGCACGAACAGGATGCCGTCGCGAAAATCCTCGCCGACGATCTGCATGCCGCCGACCAGCGCCTTGGTCAGGACGTCGTAGGGCGTCCATCCGCGTTCGAGGAGGATCTGCGTTCCCTCCTCGATCTCCTCGCGCAGGCCGTCATAGAGGTCGTCCTTCATCTGGGCGACGAGATCGTCGTCCGACAGTTCGGCCAGAATGATGTCGTCGGCATCGGCCATGGCGCATTCCTTGTGGCGGGACGAACCCGGAACTGCCCCGAACGCGACTTTCAGCGACTGCGCCGCCTCGTCCGTCCGCAGCCCTCACTCTAGGGCAGCCGCAGCCGCGCAATCTCTTTGCTGCGACATCCGCCATTGCGAAAGCGACGTGCGCGACGCGGTGTGACACGGCGCGCAGGCGCCCGGCAGGGTCCGGCAGATGCGGACCCGCGCCGTCATTGTTCTCGGCGCGTCACCGGCCTTCGCAGGTAAGACGGCAACGGCCGGTGCTGCTCCTAGTATCGGTGACAGATCGTACGCCCGTGCGTGGCTGGAGCCGGCACGGGCCGCCGCTTTGGCCGGAGACCTGACGATGAGCGACGAAACCGGACATCTGAGCGAGATGCCGCGCACCGAAGGTGGCCGCCGCGGCCGCGGCACCGGCGGCGGGGCGACGGCCCGGCGCGCCGCCCGGGTCCAGAGCGCGTCCGGAACGAAGCTGAGCTACATCCGCCGCAACGTGCCGGAATACGAGCTCCTCGACGAGGCCGGCCTCGCGATCATCGAGGCGAATGCCGACACCATCCTCGAAGAGATCGGCATCGAGTTCCGCGACGACGCCGAGGCGCTGGAGATGTGGAAGGCGGCGGGGGCCGAGGTCTCGGGCGAGCGCGTCCGGTTTCCCAAGGGCCTGTGCCGCGAGCTTCTGAAGACGGCGCCTCGGACCTTCGTCCAGCATGCGCGCAATCCGGAGAACTCGGTCGAGATCGGCGGCAAGGCGACGGTCTTCGCCCCGGTTTACGGCCCGCCCTTCGTCCGCGATCTCGACGGCGTGCGGCGCTATGCGACCATCGAGGATTTCCGCAATATCGTGAAGCTCGCCTATCTGGCGCCGTCGCTGCATCATTCCGGCGGCACCGTCTGCGAGCCCGTCGACATCCCGGTCAACAAGCGGCATCTCGACATGCTGCTGGCCCACATGACTCTGTCGGACAAGCCGTTCATGGGTTCGGTGACGGCGCCGGAACGCGCCCGCGACACGGTGGAGATGTGCCGCATCCTGTTCGGCGAAAAGTTCGTCGACGAGAACTGCGTGGTCATTAACCTGATCAACGCCAATTCGCCGATGACCTTCGACGGCACCATGCTCGGCGCGCTGAAGGTCTATGCCCGCGCCAACCAGGCCTGCATCGTCACCCCCTTCATCCTCGCCGGCGCAATGAGCCCGGTCACGGTCGCCGGCACGCTGGCGCAGGTTTTGGCCGAAGCGCTGGCCGGCGCCGCCTTCACCCAGCTCTGCCGGCCCGGCGCGCCTGTGGTCTTCGGTACCTTCGCCTCGTCGATCTCGATGCAGTCCGGGGCGCCGACCTTCGGCACGCCCGAGCCGGCGCTGGTCTCCTACGGCGCGGCCCAGCTGGCGCGCCGCCTCGGCCTGCCGTTCCGCACCGGCGGGTCGCTCTGCGCCTCCAAGGTGCCCGATGCCCAGGCCGCCTATGAGAGCGCCAACACGCTGAACTCCACCATGCTGGCGGGCACCAATTTCGTCCTGCATGCGGCCGGCTGGCTGGAGGGCGGACTGGCCGTCTGCTTCGAGAAATTCGTGATGGATTGCGACCAGCTCGGCATGATGCAGGCCTTCTCGCGCGGCGTCGATCTGACGGAGAACGGGCAGGCCATGTCGGCGATCCGCGAGGTCGGTCCGGGTAGCCACTTCCTCGGCTGCCAGCATACCCAGGACAATTTCCAGACGGCGTTCTACCGCTCGGCCATCGCCGACAACAATTCCTTCGAGCAATGGTCCGCGGAAGGCGCGTTGCGCGCCGAGAGCCGCGCCGGCCAGCTCTGTCGCCGCTGGCTGGAGTCCTACGAGGCGCCGGCGCTCGATCCCGCCATCGCCGACGCGCTGACGGCGTTCGTGGCAAAGCGCAAGGCCGCCGAGGCGGACGCCTTCGCCTGAAAGGGAGAGGCGGACCCGGCCGCCCAGCCCGAAACCACCTCGGCGGCGAGGATCGCCCGGACGATCCACCGCGCGGTCTGGCGCGGCGGCGACAAGCGCTGACCGCTGAGGCGTACCGGACGGGCCCGGTACTGGCTGCGCGGCCGGGGCGTTTCCCCTCAGCTCGCGGCGCCCCGAAAAAATGACGCAAAGACATCTGCCGCGTTTTG
The DNA here is from genome assembly GCF_026153195.1 of Aurantimonas litoralis. Taxonomy (NCBI): domain Bacteria; kingdom Pseudomonadati; phylum Pseudomonadota; class Alphaproteobacteria; order Hyphomicrobiales; family Aurantimonadaceae; genus Aurantimonas; species Aurantimonas litoralis. Next base: position 59,270 of record NZ_JAPFBM010000013.1, read on the forward strand.
TCGTTATATTTGTGCCACCCGTTCGAGGAGAGAACGATGGGCGCGATCTTCCGGTATCTGATGGCACGGCCGATCTACTTCGCCATCACGGTGGCGCTGGCGCTGGCGCTTCTGCCGGTGGCGGTCTGGATGGATCTGCGCCATCTCTCCGACACGGCGCTGAACGCCCAGGCGAACAGCCTGAATTCCATGATCACCGATATCCGCAGCTATTATGCGCGCAACGTCGTCGGCCGGGTACTGGCCAACCCCGAGGGCCGGACCATCGCCGCCCATAATTATCTGGAGGTACCAGGCGCGATCCCGATCCCGGCCACCCTGTCGCTGGAGCTGGGCGAGGTGATCGGCCGGCGCGGCGAGAATATCCGCTACCGCTTCGCCTCCGACCTAGTCTTCGCCAAGCGCGCGCCGCATGTCCTCGACGCCTTCGAGCGCGATGCGCTGCAGACCTTCCGGACCAAAGGCGCCGACCATCCGCTGATCACCCAGGTCAACGGCTCGCTGCTCGACCGCAACATCCGGCTGGCGGCGCCGGTGGTCATGGGGGAGGCCTGCGTCGCCTGCCACAACGCCCATCCCGAGAGCCCGAAGCGGGACTGGCAGGTCGGCGACATCCGCGGCATCCAGGAGGTTGAGATCGAGCAGCCGATCGCCGCCAATCTTCTCTCCTTCAAGTATCTCCTCGCCTATTTCGTCGGCGCCGGCCTGTTCGGCGTCTGCTTTGCCGCCCTGCAATGGCGCCAGGCCCGCACCTTCGGCCGTATGAACACCGAACTGGAAGAGGCGAATTCCTTCCTCGCCTCGGTCTCCATGAAGATTTCCAAATATCTGTCGCCGCAGGTCTATCGCAGCATTTTCAGCGGCGAGCGCGACGTCACCATCTCGACCGAGCGCAAGAAGCTGACGATCTTCTTCTCCGACATCAAGGATTTCACCGTCACCTCAGAGAGGCTGCAGCCGGAGGAGCTGACCCAGCTTCTGAACGAGTATTTCACCGAGATGTCGAAGATCGCGCAGGAGCACGGCGCCACGGTCGACAAGTTCATCGGCGACGCGATCCTCGCCTTCTTCGGCGATCCCGAAACGATGGGCCCGCGCGAGGACGCCAAGGCGTGCCTCGCCATGGCGATCGCCATGCAGCGGCGGATGGTCGAGCTCAACGCCGAATGGCGTCGCCGCGGCATCGAGAAGCCGTTCCAGGCCCGGATGGGCATCAATACCGGCTTCTGTAATGTCGGCAATTTCGGCAGCGCCGACCGCATGGACTACACGATCATCGGGGCCGAGGCGAACCTCGCCGCCCGGCTCGAGCAGATCGCCGAGCCCGGCGGCATCGTGATGAGCTACGAGACCTATGCCCATGTGGAGGACGACGTGCGGGCCCGGCCGCTGGCGCCGATCTCGCTGAAGGGCATCAGCCGCGAGGTGATCCCCTATGTGGTCGAGGGCATCCACGACGAGGCTACGGACGCGGCGCCCGGCGTGATCAATGAATATGCCGAGGGCGCCCGCATCTTCCTCGATCTCGAACGGCTGACCGAGGTCGAGCGGGACCGCCTGCACGCCGTCCTGACAGACGCCGTGGAAGCGCTGAAGCGCCGCCAGCCGCTGACATCCTGACCGGAGGGCTGCCCCTGCGGCATCGCACGCCCTCGGAGCGCGTCGGCTGGGCCGGATGCTCTCAGGCGACGGAGCCGCATCCCGCGACCGGGCGCGTGACCGCGGCCGGAGCCCAGCTTTCTGGAAACACGGAGGATTTCCCGCCGATCGGGACCGGATGACGGAGGCCAGGCCGAGCGCTGCGGCCTCGGCGGCAACACGCATGGCGCGAAAAGCGTTTGCCATCACCGAAATTGAACCTACCATAATCAATATTGATGGTTTGGCTCAGATCGTCTTGCTGCCCGACCGACCGATAGAGGGGTGATCGCCCATGGCGACCGAGATCTTTGTCGTTGCCTATGACGGGCATGATCGCAGCGTCGTCGACTACGCGGTGGTGCGGGCCAAGGCGAGCGGGGCGGCCCTCCACATCGTCCATGTCCTGCAATGGTCGCCCTACAGCTTCCTGACCGCCGAGGAACTCGACGAGCGCAAGATGCGCCGGCGCCAGGAGCTCGAACGCGCCAGGACCACGCTGCTCGATCCGCTCGTCGCCGAGATTTCGGCCGAAGGGGTCACCGTCGATTGCGAGATCCGTTTCGGCGCACCGACCGAGATCATCCTCGCGGTCGCCGAGCATCAGAAGGCGGCGATGATCTTCGTCGGGCGCACGGGCAGAGGCCCGGTCCAGAACAAGATCTTCGGCAGCGTCACCCTGGGACTGGCACAGGTCGCCCGCATCCCGACCGTGATCGTGCCATGAGCCGCCCTGCATCCGCCGCACGGAATTTCGATCCAGACAGAGGTTGCGTCATGCCGAAGACCGCCGCTCTCCTGCCGCTGGCGGGCGCCAGCCTTCTCCTGACCGGGCCCGCCGCAGCGCAGGACGCCGAGCCGGGCTTTTCCATCGACGCGACCCTTTCAGCGATCATGGAGCCGGTGACGACCCCCTTCGTCAGCTTCATCTTCGCGCCGCTGCCAGGCACCGAACTGCCCTGGATCGTCCTGTGGCTGATCACGGCGGCGGCAATCTTCACGGTCTATTTCGGCTTCGTGCAGTTCCGTCTGGTCGGCCATGCCATCCAGCTCGTGCGGGGCCAGTACACCTCGCCGGATGCGGCGGGTGAGGTCACCCATTTCCAGGCGCTGGCGACGGCGGTCTCGGGCACGGTCGGCCTCGGCAATATCGCCGGTGTCGCCGTCGCGGTGTCGATCGGCGGTCCGGGCGCGACCTTCTGGATGATCCTTGCCGGCCTTCTCGGCATGGCGTCGAAATTCACCGAATGCACCCTCGGCGTGAAATACCGCGAGGAATTTTCCGACGGGCGCGTCTCCGGCGGACCGATGCACTATCTGCGCAAGGGCATGGCGGAACTCGGCTACGCCAAGCTCGGCCGGTTCCTCGCCGTGCTCTTCGCGATCTTCTGCGTCTTCGCCTCTTGGGGCGGCGGCAACATGTTCCAGGCCAACCAGGCCCATGCGCAGCTGGTCGTCATCACCGGCGGCGAGGAGAGCTTCCTGAACGGCCGCGGATGGATCACCGGTGTCGTCATGGCGATCATCGTCTTCATGGTCATCGTCGGCGGCATCAAGTCGATCGCCCGCGTCACCGAGAAGCTCGTGCCTTTCATGGGGCTGCTGTATCTGGGCGCCGCCCTGGTGATCATCGGCGTCGAATACGACCGGATCGGCTGGGCGATCGGCCAGATCTTCGCCGGCGCCTTCACCGGGCTGGGGGTCGCCGGCGGCATTGTCGGCGCGCTGATCCAGGGCCTGCGCCGTGCGACCTTCTCCAACGAGGCCGGCATCGGCTCGGCGGCGATCGCCCATGCGGCGGTGCAGACCGACCACCCGGTCACCGAGGGCTTCGTGTCGATGCTCGAGCCGTTCATCGACACGGTGGTGATCTGCACGGCGACGGCGCTGGTGATCACCATCAGCGGCGTCATGCAGCAGGACCCGGCGACCGGCCTGTATGTCTGGGATCAGGGCCTCGGCCAGATCGCCACGGAAGGCTCGCTCAGCGGGGTCGAGCTGACCTCGGCGGCCTTCGGTACGGCGATCCCGTGGTTCCCCTATGTCCTGGGGCTCGCCGTGGTGCTCTTCGCCTTCTCGACGATGATCTCCTGGTCCTATTACGGGCTGAAGGCGTGGCTGTTCCTGTTCGGCGATTCCAAGGCCTCGGACCTGTTCTTCAAGATCCTGTTCTGCCTGTTCGTCGTCCTCGGCGCCTCGGTCAGCCTCGGCGCGGTACTCGACTTCTCCGACGCCTCGCTGTTCGCCATGGGCATCGCCAACATCATCGGCCTGTACTTCCTGATGCCGGTGGTGAAGCGGGAGATGACCGGCTACCTCGCCAAGCTGCGGGCCGGCAAGATCCCGCGCTACCACTGACCGCGAAAGTGCGAAGCCGGCTCAGTCCCGGCTTCGCCGCCGGCCCGTGCGCGGCGCTGTTTCGCCGGCGGCCGACGCCGCCTTGTTGACCAGCGGGCCGACGGCCTCGACGATTTCGGCGATGCTCGGCCGCTGACGGCGCACATGGGTATCGATGGCGTGGCGCATGGCGCCGAGATGATGTGGCGAGGTCCCGCAGCAGCCGCCGATGATCCGGGCGCCAGCATCGATCGCCAGCCGGGCGTAATCGGCCATCTGCTCGGGCGTGCCGGAATAGACCGTGCCGCCGTCGACGAAGCGTGGGATGCCGCAATTGGCCTTCACGACCAAAGCGGAGTCCGGCGAGCCCGTTTCCAGCTCCAGAGCCGTCGCCAGCATGTCGGACGCGCCGACGCCGCAATTCGCGCCGACCGCGACGGGGCGCGGCGACAGGCCGTCGACCGCCTTGTGGAAGTCGCAGGGGTGGATGCCCATCATGGTGCGGCCGGCGCTGTCGAAGGAGCCGGTGACGACATAGGGCATGTCGCAGGCGAGCGCCGCCTCGGCCGCCGCGCGCACCTCTTCGGCCGCCGACATGGTCTCGATCCACACGACGTCGACGCCGCCGTCCTTCAGCCCGGCGATCTGCTCGCGGAAGGCTTCGACGGCCTCGGCGTAGGAGAGGGCGCCCAGCGGCTGCAGCAGCTCGCCCGTCGGGCCGACCGATCCGCCGACGACGACAGGACGGCCGGCCGCGTCGGCCACCGCCCGCGCCAGTTCGGCGGCAATCCGGTTGAGCGCGTGGGTGCGATCTTCGGCCTGGTGCAGCTTCAGCCGGTGGCGGTTGGCGCCGAAGGAGCAGCTGAGGATGATGTCGGCGCCGTTGTCGACAAAGGCCTGGTGCAGCGCCGTGATCCGGTCGGGATGGCTTTCGAGCCACATCTCCGGCGCTTCGCCGGCCTCCAGCCCCACCTCGAACAGATTGGTCCCGGTGGCCCCGTCCGCGAGGAGGACGCCCTTCGCGTCCAGGAGCTGGGTCAGCGAATGCGGCATCTGGCGGCCTCCGGTTCGAGCGGCGTCGCGGCGACGCCTGATGATGATGCGACGGCGGCACGGGTCCTCGCGACGAGCGGCCCGTGTGCGTCTGGCCGGATGATGCCGGCCTCGCAGGGGCCGCGATCTTCCGAACGCGTCATCGCGCAGTCAGCGCGCGGCAAGCGGCGTACGCTGCGGAAGACGCGGGGGCCTGAGACACAATGTCTTGGGGACAAGTCGGATTGTGCGGTGCAACCGCCACAATCGGCGGCCAAGAGGGAGCTCACGCACCGGATGGCAGACGGCCTTCCGTGGCGGCAAACGGGGTTGCCGCAAAGTTCCGGCAAGGTTTTGTTAATAATTTGACCATGGCGATTCGCGCGGCAGCGCGCGAGGGGAATCGCCGCAGAGGGACGAAGCAGGGGGATTTTGCATGTTCGAGCGATTGCCGAAGCGACTGGACGAGGTCGACATCGTCACGGCGGCCATTCGCGCGCTGGCTCGTGAGGGCTACAACCGCGCCCGGATCGAGCAGGCGCTGATCCGCCAGGCGCCGGTGGATCTCGACCTCCTGGCCGAATGCTACGAGCGCATCTTCGGCGGGGCTGGCGCCTCCGCGCTGCCGGACCGCATCGCCGCCTGATTGCCGCGGCGGCGCGGCCGTCGCCGATCGCACGAAACCCGCGACGTGGGGATGTCGCGGGCCGGATGAGATCGCTGCGGCGACCGGCGACGCCCTGCGCCGCCGGCCATCCTTGCAGGATTACAGTTCGCTGGCGTCCAGCGCGTCCTTCAGGACCGGCGTGACCATGGCCGCCATCAGGCCGCGCATGGTCAGGGTGCCCATCGGCATGCCGGTTCCGTTCACCACATGCGCCTTGGTGACGCCGTCGCCGGTCATGCGGCGCGCAGCTTCCTCCAGGATCGTGCCCCGCTGGATCGGCACGCTTTCCGGCGCCGGCGCCTCGCCCGGCGCGATCGGCTCCATCACCGTCTCCACCTGGATCACCCGGCCACGGTTCACCTCGCGCACGAAGGACGAGATGTAGTCGTCCGCCGGGCGCAGCACGATGTCCTGGGCGGTGCCCTGCTGGACGATCTCGCCGGCCCGCAGGATGGCGATCTGCTCGCCGAGCCGCAGCGCCTCGTCGAGATCGTGGGTGATGAACACGATGGTCTTGTGCAGTTCGGTCTGCAGGTCGAGGAGCACGCTCTGCATGTCGGTGCGGATCAGCGGATCCAGCGCCGAGAAGGCCTCGTCCATCAACAGGATGTCGGCGTCCGTCGCCAGCGCCCGCGCCAGGCCGACGCGCTGCTGCATGCCGCCGGAGAGCTGGGCCGGATAGTTGTCCTCGTAGCCCTTCAGCCCGACGCGCTCGATCCAGCGCATCGCGCCGTCACGCTGCTCCTTGCGCGACTTGCCCATCACCTCCAGCCCGTAGGCGACGTTGTCGATGACGGTCTTGTGGGGCAGCAGCCCGAAGCGCTGGAAGACCATCGAGATCTTGTGCCGCCGGAAATCGCGCAGGCGTGTGTCCGACATGGCGAGGACATCCTCGTCGTCGATCAGGATCTCGCCGGCGGACGGTTCGATCAGCCGGTTGATGTGGCGGATCAGGGTGGACTTGCCCGACCCCGAGAGCCCCATCACCACTTGGATGCCGGAAGCCGGGATGTCGATGTTGATGTCCTTCAGCCCGAGCACGTGGCTGTGCTCGGCGAGGAGCTCGGACTTCGACATGCCCTGGCGTACGAGATCCACCATCGCTTTGTCTTCGGGGCCGAAGATCTTGTAGAGATTGCGGATCTTGATGGCGATCTCATCAGCCATGGGCGGCCTCCCGGTGACGCTGCAGGCGCTTGCCGTAGGCCTGGCTGGAGCGGTCGAAGATGATGGCGATGGCGACGATCGCCAGGCCATTCAGGACGCCCTGCGTGAAATACTGATTGGTGATGGCCTGCAGCACCGGCTGGCCGAGGCCGCGCACGCCGATCAGCGAGGCGACGACGACCATGGCGAGGGCCATCATGATGGTCTGGTTGATGCCGGCCATGATGGTCGGCAGGGCGAGCGGCAGCTGCACCTGTGTCAGCTTCTGCCAGCCCGAGGAGCCGAAGGCGTTGGCGGCCTCCAGCACTTCCTTGTCGACCAGCCGGATGCCGAGATTGGTCAGCCGGATGATCGGCGGCATGGCGTAGATCACCACCACCAGCAGACCCGGAATGAGGCCGATGCCGAGCAGCATGACAATCGGGATGAGATAGACGAAGGACGGCATCGTCTGCATCACGTCGAGGATCGGATTGATCACCGCCTGCACCTTGTTGGAGCGCGACATGATGATGCCGATCGGCATGCCGATGATGATCGACATCAGCGTGCAGACGACGATGATCGACAGGGTTCGCATGGTGTCTTCCCACATGCCGAACACGCCGATGAGGATCAGGGCGACGAAGGTGCCGACGGTGATCGCCTTCGACCGGCTGGCCAGCCAGACGATGCCGACGATTACGAGCAGGATGATCCACCACGGGGTCTGGATCAGAAGCCGTTCGAACCAGAGGAGGAACTCGAGCAACGGGCGGAAGATCGCTTCGATCGTGTCGCCATAGGCGCGCGAGAACGAGCGGTAGTACTGGTCGATCGTGCGCGACATCAAGCGCAGGTCTCGCCCCGCCAGTTGTGGAAATTCGGTCAACCAATCCACAGTCGAGGTCTCCTTGGCATGTTTTCTGGATCATGGGGCCCGGGGCGGGCCTGCGGTCGCACGGCCGGCGATGGACCCGCGAGGGGGCCGTGGTGCCGGTCGCGACCGTGGGGCAGGGCGCGTCGGCCGGGATCGGCCGTCAAGCGCCCGCCACGCGCATTGCCCGGAATCGGGCAGGGGCGAGAATGACCTGCCGGTGGTGCGACCACCGGCAGGTCCGTCGTCATCGTGTCAGCCGGCCCGGATCAGAGCGCCGACTTGATCTTCTCGGCCGCGTCCTCGGAGACCCAGCCGGTCCACAGGTCCGGGTTGTTCTCGAGGAAGTAGTAGGCGGTGTCCTCGCCGGTCGCCTGCTGCTCTTCCTTCCAGGCGAGGAGCTTGTTGACCGTGTCGTTGCCCCAGGCGCGTATGTTCAGATACTCGGCCACCTCAGGCGACTGTTCCTGCACCTTCGGCGTCAGGACGGTGAAGACCTCGGACTTGGTCCAGGCGTTGATCTTCGGCTCGGCGCAATCGACCTGAGTCGTGCACTCGGCCCATTCCTTGGGATCGTGCTCGGCGTCGAAGGGCAGCTTCTTCATCGGGTACTTGCCGAGAATGGCGGTCGGCGCCCAGTAATAGCCGAGCCACGGCTCCTTGTTCTCGTAGGCCTTGGCAATCGAGCCGTCGAGCCCGGCGGCCGAGCCGGTGTCGATCAGGGTGAAGCCCTTCTCCTCGCCGTCATAGGCCTTGAACAGGTTCGCCGTGGTGATCTGGCAGCCCCAGCCGGCCGGGCAGTTGTAGACGGCGCCCTTGGACGGATCCTCGTTCGCCGGGAACAGCTCGGGATGCTCCAGCGCGTCGCCGACGGTCTTGATCTCGGGATGGGCCTCGGCGAAGTAGGTCGGGACCCACCAGCCTTCCTCGCCGCCGTCCGACAGGACCTCGGCGCCAAAGGCGATGGTGCCTTCCTCGGCGGCCTTGTCGATCTGGTCGCGGAACTGGTTCACCCACATTTCGGGCGCGACGTCCGGCTCCTGCTTCTCGGTCATCGACGCGAAGGTCGGCATGGTGTCGCCCGGCAGGAGGCGCACGGTGCAGCCATAGCCCTCTTCGAGGATGATTTTGTCGATCGCCGCCAGAACCTCTGCCGACGCCCAGTTCATGTTCGACACGCTCAGTTCACAGTTCTCCTGCGCCGAGGCGGTGGCGCTGAACCCGAAAAGGGCGGCTGCGAGACAGGTTGAGGCGAGAAGAAATTTCATGCGTAATCCTTACTTCTTTGTGCGAGGCGAGTATCGTACGCAGGAATGGCGACGCGAACACGGGGTGATTGTGCCCATGTCGCCCGCATACGACTCGTTGCTGCCGGACGGCAGACATCTCTTTGAACGTTCTTAGAGAGGCTAGCCTGCTAACGGCCGGAATCCAACCTGTTTTCTCAAATATGGCGCTCGTGGGGCAGCCGGGCAGGGCTCATCGGGGCGTCCGGCGGGCTGGCAGCGACAGCCTGCCGCGGGGATTTGAGAAGGGCGGGAAATTGCGCCGGCGCGGCGAACAGGTCCCCGCGAATACGACGAAGACCCTATGCGGCCGCCGACGGACGCACCGCGCTGTCGTCGGACGGTCCGTGGCGGAACCGCGCCAGCGCTTCGCTGGCCACGCGTTCGGCCGGCATCGGCTTGCCGAAGTAGAAGCCCTGGAGCTGGTCGCAGCCAAGGCTCTTGAGCAGATCGACCTGCTCGCGGGTCTCGATGCCCTCGGCAGTGACCTTCATGTTCATATGGTGGGCCATCGAGACAATGGTGTCGAGAATCTGCGGCACGCTGGGCTCGCCATTCTCGTAGGCCACCATGAAGGACTGGTCGATCTTCAGTTTGTCGAACGGGAAGCGCCAGAGATAGCCGAGCGAGGAATAGCCGGTGCCGAAATCGTCCATGTCGATGGAGATGCCGAGGGCCTTCAGCTCGCGCAGCTGGGCGAGGATCTCGTCGGAGCGCTCCAGGACCAGCGACTCGACCACCTCGATCTCGAGGCGGCTGCCGTCAACGCCGGCCTTGTCGAGCGCCGATTTGACGATCGAGACGAGGTCGCCGTCGCCGAACTGCACCGGGCTCAGATTGACCGAGACAAAGAGATGCTTTGGCCACAGCGCGATCTGGCGGACGGCCTCGCCGATCACCCAGGTGCCGATGGTCTTGATGTAGCCGCGTGCCTCGGCGATCGGGATGAAGACCGCCGGCGAGATCTGGTTGCCCTCTTCGTCGCGCATGCGGATCAGCGCCTCGAAGCCGAGCAGCCGCGATCCGTCGCCATTGACGATCGGCTGGTAGAACAGTTCGAAGCTCTGGTTCTCCAGAGCCCGACGCACCAGACCTTCGATATGCCGGCGATGATGCATCGCCTCGTCCATGGACGGTTCGAAATAGATTAGGTTGCGGGATTTGTCGGTCTTGTGCTGCAGATGCGCGAGCTCGGCATGCTTGACCAGTTCCGAATGGGTGCGTCCGTCCTGGGGCGCGAGCGCGCAGCCGATGGAGACGCTCGGGGTCACCGTCGTGCCCTCGATCTCGACCGGCTCGGTCACCGCGTCGACGATCCGCTTGCAGAGCGCCGCGACATCTTCCTGCGAGGCGACCCGGCGCTGCAGGACGGCGAAATCGTCGGCGCCGAGGCGGGCCAACAGGTCGTTGCGGTCGACGACGCCGATCAGGCGGTCGGCGACCACGCGCAGGAGCTCGTCGCCGGCGGCCTGGCCCAGCCGGTCGTTGATCTCCGACATCTCGTCGATGTCGATATACAGATAGGCCATGCGCTCGCGGGTGGCGCGAACGGTGGCCAGCACCCGGTCGCTCTCCTCCTGCATGCGATGCCGGTTGAGCAGCTTGGTCAGGGCGTCGTGATTGGCCAGGAAGATGATACGCTCGTCCGCCTCGGCGATCTTGCGCTTGCGGCGGATATAGAGAAGCAGCGGCACCGCGGTGGCGAAGAAGATCAGCACCAGCAACAGGGCGGAGGCGTTCGCCAGCGTCGTTTTGAACGCACTGCGGTTGGCGACCATGTTGCCGACCATCGAGACATAGCCGATCGTCCGGTCGTTCCGGATCAGCGGCATGATCACCGTCGGATTGGTGAAGCCGTCATCCTCGACGACCTGCCAGTCGCCCTCGCGCGCCAGGACGCTCTCGGACAGCCGGTCGCTCGACTGCATGCCGCCGGGGCGGTCGCGCAGCAGCCATTCATAGCGGTCGGAGCGCGTGCGATAGACCTCTTCGCCGTTGCGATCGAAGATCGCGAAACTCTCGATATTGGCGAGGTCGGCCAGCCGGCGGATGTCGGTTTCGGCGTCGGGGTTGCGGGACAGGCCGGTGAGGAAGGCATCCACATTGCCACCGGGCTGGGTCAGGAGCCGGGCAAAGTTCTCGCCCTTGGTCCGCATCTCGGTCTCGACGAGACCGCCGACGGTGGCGCCACCGATGGACAGCGCGCCGAACACGACGGTGCCGGCGATCGCCAGCCCGCCGAGAACAGTCAGTCCATTCCTGTAGAAAAACTTGAGCACCATCGCCCATTCCGCGCCGATTTCGCTGCGACCGTATGTCCGAGACGTAAAGATTTATCGAACAATGGCCGAACGGCCGATTTGCGGGATTGCCGGAAACCTGCGCGCCCATTCCGCGGCGTGGGAATGCTTACCCAGCGGGAGTCACGCGAGCACGGTCGATCGACCAGTATTCGCGCCGCCGTCAGGTGTTAATCTGTTCACGCTTTTGCCAGTTGACCGCTCGGCTGAATTGAAACTAGGTTTTTCGGCGGCGGGAATGTGGAGTTCTTGGGTCGGAGTCGAAAACATGAAGAAACTACTGGTCGCGATCGTGATGATCGTGGGCATCCTCGGCTGCGGCATCTCGACAGCATCCGCCGGCCTGGTGGCCAAGGTGGACCTGTCCGCCCAGACGATGACGGTGATCAAGAACGGCCGGGTGATGTATCGCTGGCCGGTCTCGACGGCCCGTCGCGGCTATGTCACGCCGACGGGAAGCTGGCGGGCCAAGCGCATCCACCGCATGTGGCATTCGCGCAAATACGACATGTCGCCGATGCCGTATTCGGTCTTCTACCACCGCGGCTACGCCATTCACGGCACCGGTGCCGTCAGCCGTCTCGGCCGCCCGGCCTCGCATGGCTGCGTGCGCCTGCACACCGCCAATGCCAAGATCTTCTATACGATGGTCCGCAAAATGGGCATGCGCAACACGAGGGTCGTCGTCCAGCGCTGAACGACCTGCGCCCGGCCACGCAAAAGCGGCCGGGTCGCCTTGGCGCGCCCTCACGCGCGCTTCGGCTGCGCGGGCTTGCGGCGGGCCTTGCCGCTCTTCCAGCGGTCGTGAAACCACATCCATTGTTCGGGATGCTCGCGCACCCAGCCCTCGACCACGTCGTTGAGCAGCTGGCAGGTGGCGGTAACGTCGATCTCGCCGCTGTCGGCTCGCGGCAGGACCAGACGCGGCTGCAGTTCGAGCCGGTAGCGCCCGCCCGGCAGGCGGATCGACCGCGCCGGGTAGATCTCGCAATCGAACTGGCGCGCCAGCTTCGGCAGCAGCGGATTGGTGCGGCATTCCCGGCCGAAGAAGGTCGTCGGTTCGCCCTTGCGGAATTTCTGGTCCACCAGCATGCCGACCGAGCCGGAGCGCTGCAGGATACCGGCCAGCGACCACGCCGCCCCGGCCTTGGACGGCACCATGTGACCGCCGCTGGTCCGCCGCGCGGCCTGCACTTCCTTGGCGATGTAGCGGTTGTTGGGCTGCCGGAAGAGGGCGGTGAACTCCAGGTCGAAGGCGGCCGCCGCGATCGGCAGCAGCTCGAAGCAGCCGAGATGGCCGGTGAAGAAGATGAACGGGCCCTTGCGCTCGCGCAGTTCGGCGAAAATCTCGGCGCCCTCGACCTCGATCCGCCCGGCCTCGGGGTTCTCGGGGTCGAAATCGAAGAGATCGTCGAGGAACACGAACTCGGCGGCGAGCCGGCCCATCTGGCCCCAATTGTCCCGCGCCACCTGCTCGACCCAGGCCGCGTCCTTTTCCGGATAGGCCTGCTGCAGATTGTCGACCGCCAGCCGGTGGCGGCTCGTCCACGGGCCGAGCAGCCGCGCCGTGCGGTCGGCAAAGGACAGGCCGACATCGGCCGGCAGCAGCCGGATGGTCCGCAGCACGGCGAACAGCACCTGGGCAATGACGAAGTCCGCGGCGCGCTTGGCCCGCAGCGCATAGCGCGCGACGAAGAGGTTCATGCGGCGCGCGGGTTTGCGCTCTCGGTGCCGGCCTCGTCGGCGACGCGTAGCACGATCTTGCCGAACACCTCGCGCGCCTCCATCCGCTTCAGCGCGATGTCGATCTGGTCGAAGCTGATCTCCGCGTCGATCACCGGATGGACGATGCCGCGGGCCATCTTCTGCATGGCGTCGCGCATGTTCTCCATGCGGCAGCCGAAGGAGCCGAACAGCTTCAGCTGCTGCTGGAAGAGCTGCATCAGGTTCATCTGGGTGGAGACGCCCGAGGTCGAGCCGCAGGTGACCAGCCGGCCGCCGCGCTTCATGCACAGCATGGAGCCGGCCCAGGTGTCGGCGCCGACATGCTCGAAGACGACGTCGACGCCCTTCTTCTTGGTCAGCTTGCGGGTGACGCCCTCGAAGCGGTCGACGCGGTAGTTGATGACGTGGTCGGCACCCAGTGCCCGGGCGCGCTCGGCCTTGTCGTCGGAACCGACCGTGGTAATCACCGTCGCGCCGTGCCGCTTGGCAAGCTGTATCGCGGCCGAGCCGATGCCGGACCCGCCGGCATGGACGAGGATGGTCTCGCCCGGTTCGAGCTTGGCATTGTCGAACAGCATGTGCTCGACCGTACCGAAGGTCACCGGCGCCAACGCCGCGCCGATGGCGTCGCAGCCGGGAGGGGCGGGGACCAAGAGGCGCGCCGGCAGATTGACCTTCTCCTGGGCGAAGCCGTCGAGATGGAAGCCGTGCACGCCCGAGACGTGTTCGCAGAGATTGTCGCGGCCTTCGCGGCAGGGGCGGCACAGGCCGCAGGTCTGTGCACCGTAGATCGCCACAAGCTGGCCGGGCAGCACCGAGGCGACGCCGGGTCCGATCGCCGAGACGACGCCCGAGGCTTCGGCGCCGACAACCAGCGGCATCTTGCGCTTGGCGAAGGCCATGCCGCGCCAGCCCCAGACGTCGATGTGGTTCAGCGCGACCGCGGCAATGTCGACGGTGACCTCGCCCGGGCCGGGCGGCGGCGGCGGCGGCAGGTCCACCTGCTTGAGTTCGCGGTCGCCGACGAGTTGCAATGCCCGCATGGGAAGATCCTCAGACTGGATAGTGACGGCGTTGCCGTGCGGCCCCGAGGGCCGCGCGACGCCGATGGCCGGCCGGGCGGGTCAATCCCGCCGCGGCCCTGGCATTCAGTGGCGCGGTTCGCGCCCGATGACGAGGCAGGCGTTCTGCCCGCCGAAGCCGAAGGAGTTCGACAGCACCGTGGCGATCTCGGCCGGACGCGCCTTGTTCGGCACGGTGTCCAGCTCGATCGCCGGGTCCGGCACTTCGTAATTGATCGTCGGCGGCAGAAGGCCGTTCTGGATCGACAGCACCGAGAACACCGCCTCGATCGCCCCGGCAGCCGTCAACGTGTGGCCGATCATCGACTTGTTCGAGGAGATCGGCGTCGTCTTCAGCGCCTCGCCGAACACCGCGGCAAGGCCGGTGGCCTCCATGCGGTCGTTCTCCGGCGTCGAGGTGCCATGGGCGTTGATGTAATCGATGTCCGACGGCTCCATGCCGGCGTCGGCGATGCCGGCCGCGATGGTCGCGATGATCGGCGAGCCGTCCGGCTTGGAGCGGGTGCGGTGGAAGTCGTCGGCCCGCTCGCCGCAGCCATGAATGACGCCGAGGATCTTCGCGCCGCGTGCCTTGGCGGCGCTGAGCGATTCCAGCACCAGCGCGCCGGCGCCCTCGGCCATGACGAAGCCTTCGCGATCCTTGGAGAAGGGCTTGGAGGCCTTTTCCGGATACTCGTTGTTGGTCGACAGGGCCGACAGCAGCGAGAAGCGGATCAGCGATTCCTGGGTGATCGAACCGTCGGTGCCGATGGCGATGGCGCGGTCGGTCTCGCCGCGGCGGATCGCCTCGACGCCGAGCTGGATCGCCGAGGCGCCGGATGCGCAGGCGGTCGACAGGGTGATCGGCAGGCCGCGTGTGCCCAGCCGGTCGGCCAGGAGCTCGGAGATGCGGCTGCACTGGGTCAGGTTGTAGATCGCCTTGTCGGGGCGGCTTCGCGCGATCTGCAGCAGGCGGTCGTAACCGGCCTCCTCGATGGTGGCGCCGTCCATCGCGTCGAGGGCGAGGCGATGCTGCCACTCCATCTCCACCGGCGGGGCGGCGAGGAACAGCGGACCGCCGAAATCGTCGTCGGCAAGCCCGGCCATGCGCACGGCTTCCGAGCCGGCGGCTTCCGCCATCATGTAGGAGAGACCCGTCGAGGTCTCCGAGCCGGGGCCCATGAAGTCCACCGAGCCGGAGATCGTGGTACGCAGGCTGTCGGTCGAGAAGCGCTCGATCCGGTGGATGCCCGAGCGGCCCGAGGACAGGGCGTCCCAATTGTCGTCGACGCCGCGGCCCAGCGACGAGACGAGGCCGAGCCCGGTGATCGCGATCACCGGGCGCCCGAGAAAGTCCAGCTCTGCGGTGTTGCCGTTCGCGCTCATCATCCGATCCTTACAGTCTGCGTCCGTCCACGGCTTCCAGTTCGCAGGCACCCTCGGCGTGAAGGTGACCGATCGCGGTGACGATGGCACGCCGCGGGGCCGCTGAAGCCGGGCGTTCCTCGCCGACATCGAAGGGCGGGATCACCGCACCGCGAGACAGCGCGCCGGCGGCCAGGGCTACGCCGGCTGGGACCTGCGCCTCGAAGGCGTGGCCGAGCATCGTCCCATACGCCCTGACCGGGGCATCGGGAAACCGTTTGTTCAGGACGCTGCGTTCCACATCCAGCAACGGCTTGATGCCGGCGGCGCCGCTGAGGATCAGCGTCTCGTCGCTCGCCGATCCGCCCACAGGCAGAAGCGCCTCGAAACGCGCCGCGGTGCGCTCGGCGTCGCGCTTGCCGCGGTCGCCCGCGGCACTGACCAGCCGCGCATAGGCGAGGGCCGAACGGGCTGCGGCGTGTTCGGCCGATTCCAGGATGAGGAACGCCCCAACGCTGCCGACGGTGATGCCGTCATGGCCCTCGGTGCGCGAGGAGACCGGCCGCCAGTCGTCTCGCAGCATCAGGCCGGCGAGGTCGAAGTTCAGGATCAGGTCCTTGCGCTCGGCCGAGAACGAGCCGCCGACGAGGCAGATGTCGCTCTGGCCGGCGGCGATCCGTGCCCGCGCCGAGGCGATGGCCGAGATGCCGGCGGCTTCCTCGCCCATGAAGGTGCGCGAGGAGCCGGTCACCTTGTGGACGATGGAGATGTTGCCGGCGAGAAGGTTGGAGAGCTGCGCCAGGAACAGGGTCGGGCGCAGTTCGCTGCCGAGCGTCTCGTTGACGATCCGGTCGCGGTCGTTGGCGCCGCGCGCCTTGTCCATGACCAGTGCGTCGACAGTGGTGTCGCGTTCGCCGCCGCCGGCGGCCACGACCATGTCGATCTTGGCGCGCACGGCCTCGTCGGCCGGAATGCCGGCATCGGCGAGCGCCAGTCCAGCCGTATAGGTGCCCAGCTTCTGCCAGGTCTCCATCTGCCGCTGGTCACCCCGCTTGGGGATCTGGCTGGACCAGTCGATGGGCGGCAACGGGTGCACGAAATAGGGCGCGTAGGTCCCGGCATCGATCCGCGGCTGCGGTGCCGGCGCGCGGCCCATGGCGTCGAGATGGGTGGCGATGCCCTCGCCGAGCGAGGACACCAGCCCGATCCCGGTGATCACCACGTCTCTGGCATTCTGTGTCATGCAATCGTTCCACTATCCCAATCGTCCGCCCCGCCCGGCGATCGGTTCCCGAGGGCCTCCCGCTGGCGAACGGCGCCGGGCGCCGTTCCGCTGTGTCAGCCGGCCTTGGCGGCGCGCAGTTCGTCGATCTTGGCGCAGAGGTTCTTCAGGACGAAGTATTCCTCGGTCGGCGCCTCGCCGTCATTGACCGCCTGGGTCCATTTCTCGAGCGGGATCTTGATGCCGAATTCCTTGTCGATCGCGAAGACGATGTCGAGGAAGTCGAGCGAATCGATGCCCAGATCGTCGATCGTGTGGCTTTCCGGCGTGATCTCGGCGCGGTCGATCTCGCTGGTCTCGGCGATGATATCCGCGACCCGGTCGAAGGTAGAAGACAATGAATTATCCTTGTCATGTCTGGAAGAGCGATTTGGGCGCGAAGCTATAGGGAATTCGCCCGAAAAAGCAAAGCGAGGACTGTGGTGATGCCTTGGCCGACGCGCTTGCGGCGCGTCGCCGGCGGCCCTCGTGGCGCCTTCCTGTGGCAAAGGCATGGCGAATAGCGGTCGGTGGTCGGGAACGCACGGCGCTCATGTGACGTTCGTAGGACAAGACCGGATCAGTTTCCAACGATTGGCGGTGCAAGTGTCGGCACTGCGATCGCCACGGCTGTTTCCCCGCGACCCCTCCGGCCACTGGGAACTAGAACGATGACTGCGCGCCAGATCACGGCAAGAAAATCTCGGTCGGCCGACCGCCGGTCCGACCTGTTCCTGACCAGTCGCCTGATCCGTGCGGCCACGGTTCTGGGCCGCGTCGCCGCGCAGGTCCACAAAAGGGAGCATCGGCTATCGGCCCCCGAATTCAGTGTCCTCGTCATCCTCGGCAGCGCTGACGGCGATACAGTGACGTCCTCGCATATCGTCGAGGCCACCGAGATGGACAAGACCAAGGTTAGCCGCGCCGTCTCCGCCCTTGATGAGCGGGGCTGGCTGCATCGTACCCGTGCGACCGCCGACCGGCGCTTCGAATATCTCGCCCTGACGTCAGAGGGCTCGAGAGTCTACGCTGAGCTGATGCCCAAGGTGGAAAAGGCCGAGAGCAACGTGCTGGCGCTGCTGACCGTCGAGGAGCGCGACGGGCTGGAACGCGGCCTCGACGGCCTGGACCGCGCCTTCGGCCAGTAGAGCTCGACCGGCTTGATCCCGGGCAATCCCCACCTGACCCGCAACTGATTCTTGTTCGGTGTCGAAACCAAGCCCGCCCCGCCACGGCGCGGTGATGGTGTTCTGGCATGGCTCGTGGAACGGCATCTCCGGGCATGTTACCGTTTACGTCGGAGAGGCCGCGGGCACCTAGCACGTCCTCCGGCGGCTATCATGATGGCCACACCGTCTAGGTGATCCGCGCGCTCGTGGTTAGCGTGGCCGTGCGGCAGTTGTCCCGAGAGATTACCGGTGAGGCGATTGCCATCACCGATCATGATGCGGCTGCGGAGGCGCAGACTAAGGTGATCAGGGGAGCGTCTCTACCGAAATGTTCTGTGAACGATCAGGCATCAAGCCCGTTAGGGACGCGTCACTGAAATCGCGAAGGGCCCCTGAATGCTGCAACTCGCGGGGGCAAGAAAAATCATAGGTTCAGGCTGTAAATACGCTCCCATCCTCCCGCGCCCGGGTTTCGTACTCCGGCTGGCCAAGGAGATTGCGGGCCGCCGCCCAGGCGGCCCGTACAGCGAAGGCGGTGATTTCAGCAGGGAAGATTTCCCTCAAGCACTCCTGAATCTGGCACCGCAGACGGAAGATATCTACGTCGGGCTCGATGGTGACCAAAGCTATTGAGCGCAATCTTGGAGGAGGCATTCGGTGGACTGATCCGCGCCGGATTCTCCGACGTCTATTTCCGGGAACACTTTCGTATCACCAGCGAAATCCGCTCTACACGCCCTACAAGATGCTGCGGACATCTATATTCATGACGCGGAAAGCGAGGCACAGCGGCAAACCTGATGCCAGCCATTACATACGCCGTCACCGGCCCGTCCCCTGAGTTCCAGCGCGAGGTGCAACACCCCCTAGCCGATGTAGGATCGGCTTGGTTTCCAGACCTTTCGGGAGTGTTGCCATGTCATGCTACGAGCATCTTTCGTCCGCCGAAAGAGAGCGGATTGCCATTCTCCTTGCGGCCGGTCATTCGAAGGCGGGCATAGCCAAGACCCTTGGCCGGTCGCGGTCGACTATCAGTCGCGAACTGGAACGCAACGCGCTGCCAGGCGGCGACTATTCGCCGGTCGTAGCCGACGGAGCCTATATCGAGCGCAGGAGGCGGGATGCCCTGCTCGGGAGTGACGGACGCCTGCGCCAGTTCGTCATCGAGCGCCTGTCGGAAGGCTGGTCGCCGGAGCAAGTCGCGGGCTGGCTGAAGAATGGTGCGGAGCCGAAATTGCGCGTGCTCGCCACCGAGACCATCTACGCCTTCGTCTATCGCGCCTCGCAGAGGGCGAGAAGCTCTGGCGCTATCTCCTGCGCCGGCGCAGGACGCGCCGCCCGATGAGAGCACGCCGGTCACGCGATACGATCAAGAACCGCCGCTCCATCCATGACCGTCCGGCCGAGGTCGAGGATCGCCGACAGGTCGGGCATTGGGAGGCTAATCTTATCATCTGCAAGCGCGCTCGCCCGGTTCTCGTCCTTCATGAGCGAAAGACCCGTGTGACGCTCGCCACGAGGCTGAACGGAAAGACCGCCGCCGAAACCATCGCAGCGATGACAGCCGTCTTCCGGCGTGTTGCTCCCGGCCTGCGCTCCTCGGTGACGTTTGATAACGACACCGCCTTCGCCCGCCGCCGCCTGCTCGACGACCTGTTCGGCATGTCGACCTCGTTCTGCGACGCCTACGCTTCCTGGCAGAAGGGAGGCGTCGAAAACGCCAACGGACGATTGCGACGATGGCTGCCCAGATGGCTCGATCTCGACACCCTGTCCGAAGCCGATCTCCAGGACGCCATTGTCAGCCTCAACACCACCCCGCGCAAATGCCTCGGCTTCATCACCCCCTTTCCAGTGCCTCCTCCAGGAACTTGGCAAGGACGTCCGAATCCGCTTCTCATGAGCATGTTGCGCTTCGCGCTGGAATCCACCTCCTGGCGGGGAGCGCGCCTCTTTCCGTATTCCGGATACTGCACATCTGTGCTATTGTTCGAGTGTGCCATCTGGATGAATCTTGCAGGACCACCCACTGGCTAAGCCGCCGCACTCGTTGAAGCGTAGTGCGGCGGCTTTCTCTTTGGTGACGCCTGTATCCCGCAACATGTGCAACCTATAATAATCACCCGCCGCCAAAACGGATATCTGACAGTTTACCTGCGCAGACGGGACAGCATTGGCACCCTCCAGTCGTTGCCGGGTGTGTTCCCGGACCATTCCGCGGCGGTGGTCCGCAACGGTATAGCGACACCGTCGAGATGACCTGCGCGCTCGTGGATAGCGCAGTTGTCCGGAGAAACCACCGATCAGACGATTGCCATCACCGAACAGACCACGGCAGCGGAGGCGCAGACCACGGTGATCAGGGAATCGTCGCGGGCGGTAACTGGTGCTGAAGGAGGAGGTCCAGGAGTTTGGCCCGAAACGAGTCGGCGGCGCTGACGCGGCGGCATTGCCGTGTTCGCTCCCCATCGTTAACATCAAAGGCGCGCATCGTGAGTGCGTCAGTCCTGACCGGCCCGGTCGCTTCTTTGGGAAGCGGCCGGGCTTTCTACTGTATCTAAATACAACGATCCGTCCCAGGGCAAATAGCGCAAACGGAACAACTAGCTAGGGTCGATACCCATTCATCCTGTTGCAGCTTCGGAGAAAATCAGATTCCCTCGTGCGCAAAGGAGCCAAGGGAGGATCGGATGGCACGACTGTTCTGGCTGAACGACGAGGCGTGGGCCG
>NZ_JAPFBM010000014.1:0-40839 GCF_026153195.1 Aurantimonas litoralis
CGCGACGTGTGCGAAGCGGTGGGCGGCATGACCGAATTTCGGCGGACGGAAGGGTTCGATCGAACCCGAAACAGCCATCTCGCCGAAATCGCGATCCTCTTAGCCGGCAGGGCATCCGAAGAGCTGGTCCTCGGCTCCCCCGGGGATGGCAGCGGCGGCATGGAGGGTAGCGACCTGCATCGGGCGACTGAGATCGCCGCGCAGCTTCTGGTTTCTTATGGCCTCGCCGGCAGCCTCTCACACTTCGCCACAGACGCACCAGGAAAGGCGGTCGCTGCCATTGCACATGATGCGGCCGTCCGAGCAGCGCATGGGTTGATGCTGGACGGCTGCTTCGAGCGTGCACGGAATATCCTCCGAGCGGAGAGAGCTGCGCTGGACGAGGTCACCAAGACGCTTTTCGAAACCGGAATGGCGAAACAATCGAGGGAATGGAGGCTTCCGCTACCAGCTTCCTTACGAGATCAGCCAAGCTGACTACGGGTTAGGTCTTCGGCAAGATCGCAGACGAGCTAGTCGGCGCTGGAGCGAGCCCGCGACCAAACGCCTGCTCGCTTATGACGAAATGCCGTTCGACTTCCAATGCGATCGTCTCGGCGAACGAGGCGCGCGCGTTGTCGTGGTCTTGCCATGCGGTCCGCGGCCGCTTTGGTGCGCAGAGCTGTCGAGTCTCCGGCGGGACCGCAGCGATCGCAAGTTTGATGATGGTCCGGAGTTTATGGGCGGCGTGCGACATCGGAATCCTCGCAGAGAATCAACTTCACAGGTCTGCCGCAACCGTTCTATCTCCGCTCACGGCAATCTAGCCGTCAATCCCGTGGCAAACCTAACGAGCGCCCGTATCCCACCCGTACGCGCCACGACGACGATCGCAAGGCGAGCGTCACCATGAAATCTGGAGCTGCCGCTTGTCATCGTTCTATGATCCCGCAGCGGATGCGCGATATGCCGAAGGTCCGGTGCGGATGGTGCCGGGCTTCCAGCACCTGCAACGCATGGCGGCGCTGCTTCTCGCGGAGCGCGTAGACGCGAACGGCCGTGTGCTGGTTCTGGGAGCCGGTGGCGGGCATGAACTGAAGGCATTCGCCGAGTTCCAGCCCGGTTGGCGGTTGGCAGTTGGACGGCGTCGATCCCTCGGCGGAGATGCTGGGCCTGGCGAGGCGGACCCTCGGCCCCTCGCCTCGTAAGTTCGGCTGCATGAAGGCACCATCGACTTGGCACCCGAGGGCCCCTTCGACGGTGCCACCTGTCTGCTGACCCTGGACTTCCTGCCACGGGAGGAGCGCTTGCGGACGCTGATCGCCCTCCGTAGGCGACTCAAGCCCGGCACTCCCTTCGTCGTTGCGCATCACAGCTTTCCGCAGGATCTGGAAGGCAAGGCGCTCTGGCTTGAGCATTTTGCAGCCTTCGCCAGCGCCTCCGGTTTGCCGGCGGCGCAGATGCGGAGCGCGATCACGGCGATTGGCGATCGTCTGCCAGCCTTGCCGCCTGAGGAGAATGAAACTCTGCATCCGGGATGCCGGCTTCGAGGGTGTCGCGCTGTAATACGCCGCGTTCACGTTCAGAGGCTGGATTGCCTACAGCCCGTGACCCCAGGTCGGACCCCGCGGTTGGCAGACGTAGCAGGCGAGTAACGGCGGGACCGCCGCATTTCACTAGGCTCAACGGCAGGAATCGACCCATCTACGCCTCTGGCTGAGCGGTGACGCAGGTCTGAAAGCTGCCATCGGCGGCCGCCGGCCAGCCATCTACCGAGAATAGGCTTGTGAATGGAACGATCACTGCCGCCGCGCCGCGGGCGCGCAGAGCAGCCCAAGGAAAAGCCTCCTACTCGACCGTCCATTTGGGCCGCCTCAGTTTCATCCGCCGGGCGCGCGATCTCGGCTTCTCCATCGATCAGGTTCGTGACCTTCTCGGGCTGTCGGACCAGCGCGACCGTCCCTGCGAGGCGGTCGATGCGATCGCGCGCGAGCACCTGACCGAGGTGAAGCGCAAGATCCGGGATCTTCAGGCTCTACGCCGGGAGCTGGACAGCATTCTCAGCCAATGCAGCCGCGGCAGGTCGCCGAGTGCCAGATCATCGAGGCGCTGTCGCCGACCGAAACACCGAGGGGGGCATCCGCACTCCAGAGAGAGAGTAAAAAAGAGTGTGGCCCGCCCATCAGCTTAGCGACGCAGCAGGTCCTCCTGCCAGCTTCGGCCTTACGTTGCTGATGATGAAGCGGCTCCGCGGCAGAGCAGGGAGCCTCGAATAGTCGATCCGCAGGTCCTGCTCCGGCACGTCATATTGGATATCCTTGGAAAGGACCTGTGAGGCGAGCTTCATCAGCTCGATCGTGATCCACTCGCCTGGGCATCGGTGATGAACGTGGTATTCGCCGCCACCTTGGGGAATGAAGCTGAAGGGGCTTCGGTCCCAATCGCGAAACCGCTCCGGCTGAAACGTCTCAGGCGATTCCCATGACCGGGCATCATGGTCCGTTCCATACAGGTCCAGGAGAACACGGCGTCCCTTCGGGAACCGATATCCGTTCCATTCGAACTCGCGGCGCACCCGTGCAGCGACAGCGGGGAAGAAAGGATAAAATCGCCGGACCTCCTGCACGAAGGATTCGGTGTAACTGGCATTATCACCGGCTTGGAGCTTGCGCCGGCATTCGGGATGGCGATGCAGAGCGTGGGCGGCGAAGGTGATATAGACGCCGACGGCTACGATCGGTCTGATCACATTGAGGAGTTCCACGGCAGCGACGTGAGGCGTCAGCAGCTCGCCCTCAAGATCCCGGTGCCATGCGATGACATGGGCGGCAGACTGCTCTGGGGGATGAATTCGTGCGTCGCGAATGTCGCCGATGATGCTCTCGATCCAGCGGTTGCTCCGCTTGCGCGCCATGCGAGCCCACCAGTGTTTCGGTCCAACTGATCCGGCATAGTCGAATAGCGCGGTGATCTCCCGCGTTCGCTGCTCGACCTCCGGCTCCGCGAGCGGCACTCCGGCCCAGGCGCAGGCCGCGCGGGTCAGAAGGACGTGCAGCTCGTCATGAAGGACCACCTCGCCCTTCAACGACCAGGCGCGAGCGGAGGCATCCCACTCCTCGGCTGTTCTCGCTACCAGCGATGCGATCCACTCAGGGCGCATCAGCGACATGAACATCTGCTTGCGGTGTCTGTGGGCCTCATCGTCGAGGCCCTGCACGCCGCCTTTGCCGAGCAATGTCTTCTGAATGCGCCCGACCATGGCGCCACGCCGGATGAATCGGCTTTCATCGTAGAAGAGCCTAGCCGCTTCCGGGCCAGTCATACAGGTTGCCCTTTGCAGCATCAGCCGCGTTTCGAACAGGTCTGACCCAAACTTTCGGCACCGCTTCGAGATGAATCGATAGGGATCATCGATGAGGGCCAGAGTGGCATCCGGCATTCTGGTGCGAGGGACTTCAGGCATCCGTTGCGGCTTTCGTTTCTTCACGTGCCAAGACACTCTCGATGAGCAGCAACGCGACGCCGCTGACGATCGCCACGTCGGCGAAATTGAATGCGGGCCAGTGATAGGCGCTCACGTAGAAGTCCAAAAAGTCCGTCACCGCGCCATGCCTCAGCCGGTCGAGCAGGTTACCAAACGCACCGCCCACGACGAGGCCGAGGGCGATTGCCGTCAGGCGGCTGTCGGTGCGCGTCATCCAAACCAAGAGCCCCGCTACCATCGGCAGTATGAACGCCATCAGGAGCCAAGCCGGTGCTTCGCCGAACAAACCGAAGCTCACGCCGGTGTTAAAGCCTAGCACGAGATTGAAGAAGCCGGTGACGGGGATGACCCGCGGCGGATCCATGACGTGGTTCAGGATCCACCACTTCGTCGCCTGATCGAGGAGGAAGCTGAGAAGGGTGAAAGGAAGGCCGAGCTTGAGCATGCCGCGGAAGTGCTCCTTAGATAATCAGCTCAGCCGATCTGGCCGAGGGCGGGGAAGATCGCGAGAAGCCAAAACGCAAAGCGAGTGAGGTGACCGGTGATCATGGCGATGCCCATCAACATCATCACCCCGCCTGCCACGATCTTCAGGACACGACCGGTTCGACGCATGGCCTTCATTTTCGCCATGAACCCGCGCATGAAGAGCGCGGCCAGGATGAAGGGCAGGCCCAGACCGAGGGAATAAACGGCCAGCAAGGCGGTTCCGCTTCCGGCTGTCGCATTAGCGGCCGACAGCGTCAGGATCGCGCCCAGCACCGGTCCAATGCACGGGGTCCAGCCGAAGGCGAAGGCCAGGCCGAGGAGATAGGCAGCCCAGGGGCCGGCGCTGCTCGGGCTCGCATGGACCCTCAGGTCACGGTCAAGCCAGGGCATCGGCACGAGACCCGTCGTGAACAGGCCGAAGACGATGACGATCGCGCCCCCGATCAGGTTCGCCTCGTAGAGATGCGTGCGAAGGAGCCCGCTCATGGCCGTCGCACTGGCGCCCAGTAGGACGAACACGGTCGAGAACCCCAGCACGAAGCAGAGGCTCAGGCCGAAGGTCCGAACTGCTGCCGTGAAGCCGGTCTCGGTTGTGAACCCGTCCGGGCTGATTGTGCGCCCGGCGACATAGGAGACGTAGCCGGGCACCAGCGGCAGCACGCAAGGGGACAGAAAGGACACGACGCCGGCGGCGAAGGCCGTCGCAATCCCAATGCTGGAGACTTCCATCAAACCAGCTCCAGAACCCAGACCACCACCACGCCGACATAGACGAAGTAGGTGCCCAGCAGGGTCAGCACTTGCCAGCGGCGGAAGCCTGGCTCTGGCCCTCCCCAGCGGATGAACGCGGCATAAAGCAGGGGCATCAGACCAACGAAGACGAAGCTTACCCAGACCAGCCGGAAATTGTCGATCGGCGTCCCGACAAGCGCCAGAGGCAGAAAGCCGACCGTCATGGTCACGGCGTGATCGCCGATGATGTTGGTGAGCGCCGGCGTGATCTGGCCGCTGCGGGAAAGCTTCCACGAGGCGAAGATTTCCGGGAGGGCTGCCAAAGGCGCAGTGATGAACAGGCCGCCGATGATTGATGAGATGCCGAACGCCTTGACCAGGTTCTGCGTCGAGATGACGGTGAAGTAGGCGCCGAGCGCGAGAACCCCGACACCGGCCACCGCCAGCCAGATCCCCTTCCGCGACCATTCGACCTGTTCGGCCTCACCGCGGCCGCGAAGGAACGCCTGACCGGCATAGGCGATATAGGCGGCGAACAGAATCCAGCCGTCGATCGGCTGCAAGCCCTGCCATGGCGAGGGAAGGATCAGAACGGCGGCGAGCGCCAGGATGCCGAGATACGGGAGCGCCTGCACGGTCACTGCGCTCGGATCAACGCGCAGCAGATGCTCCCGGAGATGCCTCTGATGACCCGGATCGTCGGGAATGTCGCGCTTGCGCGTTGCAAGATAGCCGACCGAGACGAGCGCCGGAATGCCGATGGCGGTCGAGCCGAGCATCGCCCCCAACCCGATGTCGGACACATCCCGCACGGCGCTGGTGATGTTCACGCCGACCTCAGGACTTGCGGTGGCGATCCCGATCAGCGAGCCCCCCGCCGCGGCCGACAGTCCCCATTGCTTGCGCAGCCTGCGAAGGGGCTCGGCGAGATGATCCGAGCCCCATTCTGCGGCGAAGACGGCAGCCACCAGCACGGCTGCCCAGATCCATGTGCTCATGCTTCCCCCAGGCAGACGGCTCGGACTCTACGGATGGGGGATGTTCGATCCGCGAGGTTTTCGCTGCTTGGGCTCTCTCTCATGCAGGCGCACGAGCCGAAGCCGACGAGGTTTCGCGCAGATCGCTCCGGGCGTCACGGATGATCGACCAAGAGGATTGCAGAAACAGCCCGGCGATGATGACGGCCACGACCAGATCCGGCCAGGGCGAGGCCGTCCAGGCCACCAGTCCCGCCGCAACGACCACGGCGGCGTTGCCGATCGCGTCGTTGCGCGAGAACAGCCAGACGGCGCGGACATTGGCGTCTCCCGTCCGGTGCGGTAGCAGCGGAAGAACAGCGATGACGTTGACCACGAGCGCGATCACCGCAAACAAGCCCATCAGCTCGGCTTCCGGCTGCTGCTGCACGAGCACGCGATAGACCGTATTGGCGAGAACCCCGATACCGAGGGCGCCAAGGAACAGTCCCTGGATGAGGGCGGAGCGGGCGCGCCAGACGATGCTCCAGCCGATCGCGAGGATTCCAAGGAAAGTTATCAGTCCGTCACCCAAGAAGTCGAGCGCATCGGCCTTGAGCGCCTGCGAACCGGAGAGGAATCCGCCGAACATTTCGACGATGCCGTAGCCGACGTTTAGCGCCACCACGATCCACAGCGCCCGTTTGTAGGCCGGGGTAATGTGGGAGAGATCCTTAGGCAGATCGTCGGTATCGCCCTCGGCGTCGGTTTCCGGTCTATCCAGACGGTCAAGCCGGTAGCCGATGCCGGTGACGGCGCGTTCGACTTCAGGAAGGCGCGTTGCGGGATCGTCCACGCGCAAGGTCATGACCTGCGTCGCTGTCGAAACCTTCACCTCGTCGACCCCGGCCGAGCGCACCGCCTTCTCGATCTTAGCCGCGCAGGAGGGGCAATCCATGCCGGTGACGCGGTAGCGCGCCGTCTCGGCATCATTCGTTGAAGCTGCTACACTCATGGCCATCTTCCCTGATCAAGAAGGGCTATATATCATCCGTGACTGATATGTCGAGCGTTGCTGAACTGATCGAGCGGGTCGATGCTCCGGCCGTTGCCCTCCGGACCAAGCTGTTTCGGGGGCTGGCTGATGCCTCGCGGCTGTCGATCCTCGACGCTTTGCGCGCAGGACCCCTGTCCGTGGGCGAGATCGTCGCTTTGACCGGCCTGTCGCAGTCGAACGCATCAAACCATCTGCGGTGCCTCAGCGAATGCGGCCTCGTCACCGGGGAGCAGCGCGGGCGCTTTGTTCACTACCGCCTGAGCGATCCTCGCCTGGACGATCTGCTTGTGCTCGTCGAGGGGCTACTGCGGGAGACGGCCTGCGGCGTCGATCGGTGCGAGAGCTACGGCTAGATGTGTCGTTCCCAGGCGGCGCCGAACCACCGATCGCCTGCGGCAGCAACTCAAACAGAACCTGTTCTTCGCCTTCATCTACAAAAGCATTGGGGTGCCAATCGCCGCCGGCGTTCTCTACCCGGTGACCGGGCTCTTGCTGTCGCCGATGATCGCCGCGCTCGCCATGAGCCTGTCCTCGGTGAGCGTGATCGGCAACGCCCTGCGGCTTCGAACGCTGAAGCTTGAACGCCCAACAGGAACGCGATCGCGAAAGTCGCTTGCAAATGAGGTCGGTTCGCTAGCGCCTTCTGCGAAGGCCGGCGAGGTGGGGCAGGCACTGAAGGTCAGCTTCCGCCGAATCTCTTTCGGAAGCGGACCGACCCCTTTCCACCCAAAGCCGTCGTCGCCTCGTTCGCCAATGATGGCTTTGGACTTTCGACCGTCCCGATCAGGTGCAAGCGTGGAGAAGGCGTGGCAGGAGGGTGTCGTATATCTCTGCCAGCGTGAGCACCGAATGGATTTCCGGCATGTCGATCACCCCGTCGAGGGCGTCGTATCTCTCGGGGCTCCAGACGCCGTCTTCATTACGCCTGTAGAGCTTGACGGAGACGATGCTCGGTTCGACGACCATGATCAGCCTTACCGCCGGATGCCCCTGATACTCGTCGAACTTGTCCGTCGTGTCGACCGAGGCTGTTCCGGGTGACGACACCTCGACGATGAGCGTGGGGCTTTCCGCGACCGTCCCTTCCTGATCTACAGGGCCGCAGTCAACGACGACATCAGGATAGCGGACGGTGCTTGCGTGCGTCTGAACCGCCGTGTCGCGGGCTGTCGTTCGGCACCTGCCGATCTTCGCTTGAGTCCCACGGAAGAGACGATGTTGGTGATGACGACGTTGTGCCCCTGAGTGGCACCCGTCCTCACCTCGACGAGATATCCCTCGACGAGTTCGAACCGTCCCGCTTGACCTGAGACCCATTCGAGGAACTCGTCGGTCGAAACGCGCTCGTGCTCCGCAGTTCCCATATCGCGCTCCCAACGTTGGCTCATCGTATCATGACGGTGAAGCCTCCATTGTATGACCTTGATGGCATTTGCTAGCAGCCCATGTCCGGCGGGAGGCGACAGTCCATATTGCGATCACGCGAAAACGCTGAGAGGCATCACCGCTGCCGCGACCAATGGAACAAGGTACTGTGCGAAATAGAGCACCAGACTGGTTACGAGCACCAGCCCGACAAAGGAACCCGCTACATAGATCGCTAGCCGGCTTCCCCCGCTTCGTCCTTCCGGTTCCCGCGGGCGACTATCCGCAAAGAGCTGTCCGGCAGCGGTCGTTGTAAGCCGCTGGCTTCCGACCAATCAGCGCGCATCCAAACGTCGATTTCATCGGGCCGAGTCAGGATTACCGGCATTGCCTTCGGATGGATCGGTGCAACGACTGCATTCGGTTCGCAGGTAAGGAAAGCATATAGGTCGACTGTAACCTCCCCTTCTTTCGCCTTTCTGACGCTGGTCCAGTTCGTCCAAATACCGGCGAACACCATAAGCGGACGACTCTCATCGGCCGCAAACCATACCGGCAATTTTTTGCCTTCAGCGGTCGTCCCATATTCCGAGAAACTCGTGAAAGGTACCACGCATCGGTTTGAGGGGCCCAGCCAGCGGCGCCAATGCGGCGATTTCAGGTTACGAACGTTGGTCACGCCACCGTCGACGCCGCGTGCCTTCAGGGCGAACTGCGGCGACGGCATACCCCAACGCATCATAGTGAGCTCCCGCTCGCCGCTCTCAGCGTTGCGGACGACTGGTGCAGAGTAGTCCGGGAAGACGCCCGGAAGAGGCGGAAGATTGCCGGTGCTGTCTCGCATGGCACGAGTGAACTCGAGGATCGCCGCTTGGCCTCGAGTGATCGAGTACAGGTTGCACATCAAGGTTCCCCATCCGTTCGATCGTCGTCGCGACCTTGCAGAGCCGGAGGTCGACCATTTGCCACGAGAATTGGATATCGCAGAATGTCCGTCTCAGTCTCGATACTGCATAGTAGTGCCCCGTCACATATGACGCGCGATCGCATCGCGTATCCCATCAAACGCACGAAATCTGGATGTGCCCAGTCGCGCACACCGCCCTGATCTTCCGATGCCATTGACGGGATAGATGCTCAAGCAGAGCCGCGGCAGGCTTTACGCACGGACATGCTCGCTGACGAATGCTGCCGTCTCCCCGTCTCACGAATCTTTCGAGTTCAAGAAAGTGGTCGTTCATCCTCCTCGGGTATCCTTTAGCCGGCAGCATTCAGAGCGGTATCGGGTACAGACGCGGTGTAAACGGACAGATGGCTACAGGTACTAATCAGTGCCAGCGCGATCGGCAGCGACGAAACATCGGGTTCGAATCTAAACCGACCACCGGGTGCCTTTGAGGATAAGTGATTTATGAGCGATCGGTGGTTGAGAAATCTCGCTAACATTCGGACACGGCGCGCAAATCAGACTGGCAGCCAAGTCCGGCGGAAAGTGGAGCATATTCGGGCAGCCCGCCAGCACCGCCATGAAGGCACCGGTCCATGGACCAAGAAGCCTCGTCGGACCTCATTTCCAACGGTCCTTGTGTCAGCCGTCGCCTTCGGTTTCCTCGCGCCGTTTGCCGTTCACTATGCGGGAATCCTGGACCTGCAGATCTCGTCCAAACCAAACAATGCTGCCGCGAACTCCCCTACCCTTGTTGCCGCATCACGGAAGTCCACGCGAAGATCCCTTCCTATTTGCGCCGGATCCCGCCGCATCACGTGCATAGTCGACGGCGATACAGGTTGGCATGAGGGTGAGAAATGGCGTCTGGTTTCACGATCCGGAGGCGTTGACGCTCCGGAGATCTCCAATCCTGCATGTGCAGCCGAGAAGATCGCCGGGGAACGGGCTACGAGACGATTACGTAGCCTGATGTCGGCTGGCTACACTCTTTCAGGCAACAGGTACGATCGCTACGGCCGGCGGTTGGTAGCCGTGACACTGTCTGATGGACGAGACGTCGGCAGGATGCTGATCGACGAAGGCCTTGCACAGAAGTGGCCGAATTCCAGCAATCCTTGGTGCAGACCCTGAAACCCAGTAGCGATGCGTTGGCTTACACGACGCGCTCCTTCCCGCTTATTCGTTTCACCGCAGAATCAAGCAGGAATTCGTACTGTGTAGCCAGCTACGTATAATGTTTGTCGTGCATCCTCGCTCTGTAGCGCCCCCGGGGACGAGCGATTAACGGCTCGGACCTTCGCCGTAACAATCAGCGAGGTGGGCGAGGCCAACGAACCGCTTCGCCATCAGTGAGCGAGTTGATCCACCTTTCCCGCCATTCCCGAAAGTTTGTGTGAGCAGTCCACTGTTCGAGGGGCTGCGCGATTCAGGTTCCCGATCCCGAGACGATTCTTGGAGCTGACTTAGCCGGTCACAGAGTGCTCAAGAACTCTAATCGTGAACATGAGAAATCTGTGCACTCAAGGCCCCGGGGCTGCCCCCATCCCATGTCCCCGGGGCACATCGAATTGCTGTTATTCCGCTACGAAACACGGATCAGGTGGGGACTCGACACCATGAAAATTGTCTGCTTCCGTCAGCGTCACTGAGCAGCCCCTGGCGACAAATCTCCTGCAGAACAAGCGATTCCCGAGAACACTTCAGTCTGTGACTGTTGAACGCGACAGAGTTAAGATCGACTCAGATCGAGTGATCATGAGTTGAAATTAATCCGCATAGGTAGACACCTGCGCGTAGGGTGCGAGAGCCAAGGGAATACTTGCACTGACAGAAGCGTAAGCAGAGGACCTCTATCTTATCATCGATCGCAGACCCAATGCGATGTCACCGTCCACAGGACGGACCGAACATCTGCGGCCCGACAAAGGAGCCAAGCATGCACAGGACTTGCACACGTCTTCGCGGTGCATCGCTCGATCCCGCCATCCAATCGACTGTCAAATCTAGTCCCATGCTCCGAAGGAAGAGCGAGCGGAACCAAGCCTCTGTTCGGCCAACTCTCTTCCTTCTCGACACGTCCGTACTATCGCAACTGACGATGCCTATCCCGGCCCCTGGCGTCGTCGGCTGGTTGGAGAACGCTCCCGACGGCGCTCTCTGCGTACCATGGAGTGTGGTGTTCGAGCTTCTGCTTGGCGTTGAGCTCGCGCGGCGCAGGCAGAACGGACGAGCTGCCGCATACGAGGAACGGATCGACAGCCTATTGGCAGATAGCCGATATCAAATCATCCTGCCGACAGTAGACACCGCCAGGATTCGTGCGGTACTCGCCTCGACCCCAGCTCTTAGGAACATCGTAATCCCTGACCCCCGGTGTAAGCGCATTGTGTCCAGCGAGAAGCTGACAATTGCAGCCACAGCGATCTCGATTGGTGCGGTTGTCGCCACGCTTAACCGGAGGCACTACGCTGAAATCGCGCGGTCTTTTCCCCTACCCGGCATCTTCTATCCAGACAGCGGTGATTGGGGCGCCAAGATGCAGCCGATGTCCCAATCGAAATGCAAATGAGCCAAGAAGCACAAACTTCGAGTGATCATTAAAATTTTTGATCACAAGATCAGTAGTCGTTCGCCAACCTTTCATTCAGGGGATGCGCGAGCGTTAGCCCCGGTATATCGGGACGCTTGTCATCGCCGGGATCGGCGCACACGCAGATTCGGGATCACTTCCGGGCACTCCGCCGCGGAACGAGGGAGGCAGCCAAATGAAACTCATTGTCGTCATGCCTTTCCCGCTGCGCACCCGCCCACGGACGTACCACAGCTCCATAGCCGCCTGACGCGCCGCTCCCCTGCGGGGGGCCGACGCGTCCAGACGGTGGCCGGCCCTTGGGCCGCGTCGATCCCTGTCGCCATTCCGGCGGCGGAAAACTGGAGCCCTACCATGTCCACGCATCAGCCCCTTCTGCGTTCCCTCCTGACGGCGGGC
This sequence comes from Aurantimonas litoralis, assembly GCF_026153195.1. Classification (NCBI taxonomy): domain Bacteria; kingdom Pseudomonadati; phylum Pseudomonadota; class Alphaproteobacteria; order Hyphomicrobiales; family Aurantimonadaceae; genus Aurantimonas; species Aurantimonas litoralis. The sequence goes on from NZ_JAPFBM010000014.1 coordinate 12,001, forward strand.
CACCCCGGCCGACACCTCCCGCCCTTGGCCGCGCGCGTCGCGGAGGCCGGTATCCATACCGCCCGGAGGAGCTGGCACATACCGACCTGCGTGCGGACGGACGACCTGAAGGGCACCTGCGGCGTGTCAAGCCCAGCGTCGCGCATCGGATCCCCAGACCGAAGAAGCGCGGTTCGCGCACGGGGTCCATGGTGGATCCGTTCCGCTGGGTCGCGATCTGGTTTGAGAGCGCGCTTGAGGAAGACGTCCTCTACGTCCTGGTCGCCAGTCCCCACGTCCTTGAGGTCCGCGAGCAGCAGTTGATCCAATACCGTGGATCCAACGGGGGAACGCCCCAGTATCACTCCGACTTCCAGGTCTTTTGGCGGAACGGCGTCCACTCGACAGTCGAGGTCAAGTACGAGGAGGATTCGAAGCGCAAGGCTGTGCCCACCAAAATCGGCGAGATCGGCCGCAGCGCGTTCCTCGGGATGACGGACGACTACCGGGTGGTCACGCAGTTCGACCTCGATGCCGTTACGATCGCCAACGCGCGAGCTATCGTGGCCTGTGCACTTGATGACGACCCTGAAGGACTGGAGGCGTTGCGCCGCGCGCTCCCCCGCATGCCGGAAAGCTTCACCCTCGGAGACTTAGCGGACGCGTCGGGGCTAGGCTTCCGCGGCTACCGCGCAGCGGTCGCGCTGCTCCAGTCCGGCGCGCTTTCATTGGATGCGGGCGTCCGGATCGGACCCGACGCGCCCGCGCGAGTCGGCCGCCAAGCTGCCTCTTGACGATGGATCAAGGACTCCTCGCCCACGATTGCAGCCTGACCGAATCACGGAAGGATACCGAAACATGCCCCAGCGCGCGTACAAGTTCGGACGGCATGACCGAATTGTTGTCGACGGGGCGCATTACCGCTGCGTCGAGTCGAAAGGGGGAAGGCACCTTTTCCAGCTCGTCGTAGGATATGTCTTTGAGGACCACTACGTTCCGATCGACGACGTTGAGATCACAAAGCTCCTGCGTGGGGCCTCGCCGCGAATGCGCATCGACGAGGGCCACTGGACCGAGTCCCTCGGGATGCTCCGCGTGCGCAACGACACGTCTGACACGTCGCGTTGCTCGAAGGAGCACGCCCGTACTGCTGCCTGGAAGCTTCAATGGGTCCTACGTTTCCATCGCCGCCGGCGGGACCTCTCTCAGCCGAGGATCGGCGTTGGCAAGGCAATTCTGACGGCCTTCATCGAGGAGGAGCGGGTATCGATGGACCGCTGGTACCTCGACAAATATGGCGAGCGCCGCAAACCTGGCCGCGTCTACGAAGGACGCGAGCGCAAGGAGTTCGACTGGCCCAGCGCGAGCGCACTCTACGGCTGGCTGAAACTCTACCGCGAACGGAATGAACGGGACGACACATTTGTCCCCAACTACGCCAACTGCGGAAACCGCGACCAACTCGACCCGCGCGTTCGGCAGGCCATGGAACGGGCGGTGCAGCACTGGTGCACGCCCCTGAAACCGAAGATGAAGGACATCTGCGATTTCATCGAGCAGGACTTGCGTGAGCTGAACAAGGGTCGCCTGCCTGAGGACCGGCTCCGGGTTAGCCCGGTGACTGTGCGCAAGCGGATCGCAGAGATCGACCCCTTCCTAGCCGACGCCGGCCGCGAGAGCCTCGACCGGGCCATGCGCCGCTACGCGCTGTCCGCCGTCGGCGCGATGGTCACGCGGCCCATGCAGCGCATCGAGATGGACGACTGGGACGTCGACCTTCACACGTTGGTCGCAGGGTCAGCGATCTGGAAGGAGCTCACGCCCAAGGCACGGGCGCGTTTGCCGCGCGTAAGGTGCACTGTGACGGTGGCAATCGATGTCGCGACGCGGTGCATCGTTGGGCTCCACCTTTACACCGGTGCCCCATCGACCGCCACGGCACGCACTGCCCTTCGAAGCACGCTCGTCGACAAGTCCGCCCTGGCTGCCGCAGTTGGGTGCCGCAGCACGTGGCACATGTACGGTCGCGGCGAGTTCTACGTCACCGACGGCGGCCCAGCCTTTGGCGAGGAGTTCAAGAGCACCGTTCAACGGTGCAAGGCGGGCGTCAGCGTCCCCGACCAAGATCCTAGGATGCGCGGGACGATCGAAACGTTCTTCCGCACCCTCAAACGACTGTGCAGACGCTTCGCCGGGCATGCCTTCGCGAACGTCGTCGAACTGGGCGACTACCCCGCACAGGAGATGGCGTCGCTGACGGTCGCAGAGTTCCACGCCCTTCTCGTTCGCTTCATCGTAGACAGCTACCACAATCGCCCTCACAAAGGTCTTGAGGGCTCGACGCCAATGGCGAGGTGGAACTCCCTGTCAAGGACGGGCTTGGCACCCGATCTAACTGAAACCCAGATCAAGCTCGCCTTCGGCTTCCGTCGGACCCGCAAGCTCTCCTCGTCGGGGATCGAGTTTATGAAGGTGCCCTTCGTCCGGGGCGACGGTCTCGGCGAGCTCCTAAAGGCCATCGGACGGTCCAACGTCGACATCATCGTTGATCCGGCGGACGTGAAGTCGATCCTGATCGAATTGCCCGAGCGCGTTAAGGGACGCGAGTGGTGCCCAGACGGAACCGACTACATCTCTGTCCGTGCCGCCGATGGGACGTTCCCGGACGAAGTCGAGACGTCGCTCGACAAGCTCCTCATGGCCAACGCGCACGTGCTCGAGGTCGTACGGAAAGAAGCCGAGAGTGGCCGGGAGATCCGCCTCGACGCGGATCGCCACTTTTACGAGGCGGGGCTCGAGGCGATGCGCCGCTCCGGTATTCCCGTCTATGGCTACACCGAGCAGCAGTTCAACCTCATGGTCGACAACGTTGAGCGGAAGTCACTGGCTGCTACGGAGCCGGTCGCCAACGCGGCGGGTCCGAAGGCTGTCGATGAGGCAACCTTCGGTACCGTGGTCCACCGGTCCCCTAGGGCAAGGCCCCACTTGCGCGACAAGGACGGCAACAGCAAGCCGTTCGGCGGCTCGATGAATACCTACGGAGACGACGAATGAGTCCTCAACGCAGGAATCCGCCAAGGCACAGTTCCGTCTCAGAATACGATCAGGAGGGAGGCAACGACGCGCCATCCGGCCATCACGCGGACCGAGCCAATTCCATGCGGGACCTCGACGACGATTTCCTAGACGACTTCGTCGCCGGCCTTGGCGACGAGAGCGTCCGGATCGTGGAGTCTCTCGAGCTCGCAAAGGCCGTATATGTGCCCTGCGGCCGCGACCTGCTACTGAAGCAAAAGTTCGACAAGTTCCTGCAACTCGTCACGGCGCGCAGGAACGGACGGCGCGATGACGGCCGGTGCTTCTTCCTCACCGGCGAGAGCGGGGCCGGAAAGACTGAGATCGCCCGCCACCTACTCGCGAAGTATCCCAAGTTCCAGCCAGAGTCCCGGCCTTGGGGAAAGACGTGCCCTGTCGTCTCAATCACCCTCAAGGGCCCGGTGATCATGAAGACGCTTGGGCACAACATCCTGAGGGCGGCCGGGTATCCTCTCGTGCAGGACCTGGAGGAAAACAAAGTCTGGGACATTCTTCCCGATCAGCTCCACCTGCGAAAGGTCATGCTGATCCACATCGACGAGCCGCAGCACCTGCTCACGGAGACACCGAAAGGCAAGGAGCGGATGAAGGTGGCCAAGGCGTTCAAGGGCGTCATGAACGACCCCGTTTGGCCCGTCAGCTTTCTGCTTTCGGGAATGCCGAACACAACCGAGCTCGCCCGCCACGACGCGCAGATCGAGCGCCGCGGCTTCCAGTTCCCCTTGGCCGACGTCGCGCTTCCCGAAGAGCGAAAGCTGGTGGTCCGCATCCTGACAGAGATGGCGTCGTCCGTGGACATCGACGTCACGAGGGTTGTCACCTCCGACATGCCTGAGCGGATCGCGCACGCGGCTGCCTATCGCTACGCACGCATCGCCCAAGTCGTCCTGGCGGGCATCCATGCTGCCCTCGTCGATGAAGCTGCCGAACTCACCCGAGATCATTTCGCGACGGCATACATCGAACATTCGCACGCACGCGGACACGATGAGATGAACCCGTTCCTGGCACATGACTGGGTCCGGCTCGCACCCGGCTCGTTCATCCTAGAGCCGACATGATGGAAGAATCGCCCTCGCCCTTCGCACGCCTCGCCTGGGCACATCCTCCTCAGCCGATGCAGAGTGCGGTTAGCCTGGCGTCCCGCTTGGCTGCGCTCAACGGCCGTCCGATGCCGAACTTCTTGCGCGAAATGGGTATACAGCCGAACGACATCGACCGCGGGAGGTCCGCGGCCGTGCATCGGCTTGCGGACCTCGCCGGGGCAGATCCGGACGACATCATCCATGCGACCCCAGTGCGGTCCGAGGACGAGGCTTTCATGCACCTGTGCGGCGAGCGTCTGCGCCGGCTGTCAGTCCACCGCACCTACTTCCGCTATTGCCCCGCCTGCGTGACGGAGGACGTGGCGACATTCGACGGCCCCCTTGCTGCGAGGCCGTGGCTGCGGACAGAATGGCTCGTTGCCCACGTCCGCTCCTGCGAGCGTCATGGTCTCCATCTAGCGAACGCGTCCCCCGAACGCCGACGGTTCGAGGCGCCCGACTTCAACGGTACGATGGTGGAGGAGCTGGGGCGACTTGAGGACATCCGAGCCGACTGCCCCTCGGCGTCGCCCTCCCCCTTCCAGCGATGGCTGTTGGGTCGCCTTCGCGGCAAGCGCGACGCCACGAACTGGCTCGACGGTCTCGAGCTCTACGTCGCGGTCGGTGCATGTGAGGCCTTCGGGATCTCGGCGCTGTACCCACCGAGGTTCCGAATAAGCACGCTGAGTGAATCCGACCGGGCGATGGCGGCGGACGAAGGTTATGCTCATGCATCAGATGGGCCGGCCTCGCTCGAAGCGCTGCTCGAACGCCTGAACGCCCAGCAGACGAGTACGAAGGGTGTCTGGGCGCCGCGCGACACGTTCGGTTACGGGTACGTCATTCTGGAGCGCGACATCGGGGACACGGCTTGGGACCCCGTCCGCGATGTCGTTGCGAACTTCGCCATGCGCGAGATGCCTCTGAAGGCCGGCGCCAAGGTCCTCGGCCGCACCGTCGAGCGACAGATGGTTCATACGATCAGGACGGCGGCTAGCGCCTCGGGCGCGCACGCTCTGACCATGCGTCGACTCTTTGAACGCGAGAACCTGGGCGCCGACGCGATCGCGGCGGGCCTGATGGACCATCGCGTTACCGTTGATGCGGAAAGGATCGAAGCAACGGTCCGCGAGTTGAAGGGCGCCCTGTCCACGCCGAAGGTTCAGAAGCTAACCGGGTTTCCCTTAATCTGGCTGCGAACCATTATTGCCGACGGGCACCTTCCGACGGTCACCGGTTCGAACGACCGCCAGTTCGCAAAGCACCGATTCACCCGGGATGCAGTCGACAGGATGCTGGACCGGATGTTCGCTGGGGCAGAGTCGGTCGACGCCGAGACGGACGATCGCGTGAGCGTTATGTCGGCGAGGCACCGGTCTGGCGCGACCATGTCGAAGATCCTTGAGGTTGTGTTTGGGGGAAGCCTCCGTTGGAAAGGGCGGCTCGCCGGGGCCGAGGGCCTCGACGCTCTCCTCGTCGACCTAGCGGAGATACTTGCCCTCGTCCGGAACGAGGAACGCGGGACCGGCGTAACCATGCTCGATATTCTCGACTTCTTGCCGGGCATCGGACGCGCCAGTCCGAAGGCGCTGTTGGCTGCGGGCCTGCTGGAGTCGGAGATGCAGTTCAGCCCACAGGCCCGGCGCATGGTACCGGTCATCACACGGGAGAGCGCCGAGCGCTTCCTAGTGCGCTACGTAACGCTCGGCGAACTGTGCCAGCGCCTCAACCTGCACCACAAGCAGGTCCGAAAGTGGTTGCGAGAAGTCGGCATTGATGAGCTCCTCAAACCGGCGACGCACGGTTGCTTCGCGTACGACCGGAAGCGGGTGAATTACGTGGCGGGATGCACGTCAGCCGAGCAGCATGCGCCCGGGGCGAACGAGGACGGTGGTCGAGGCGGGTAGTTCTTCGACCATTCGGCAAGAGTGGCGGCCTGCGCACGTCGACGTGTCTATTTTCCCATGCGACGTCTTGTGATGCGCGCTACGGCCCCTTGATGATCTTCTGCACGGCTCGGCGCCGGTAGCTTTGTACCTTCCACGTGCGTGACGGACGCTCCGCCAACCATACGCTCATCACCTTGGGTTGCCGGATCTGCATGATCCTCGACGCGCATTGAGGCGATCCTGTTCCATCGTGAATGGCGATCATATGAACACGACGAGGAATGTCTTCCTCTGGCAAATGAGGGACGTTCACAACTTAGGTTTCGTGCGCCACAGAACTTTGGTTTCGGATTCGAAGGGTGCCGGAAAAGGCGAGCAGTGCCCGCGGCTTGCGCGGGGTAGAGTTCACAACTTTGGTGACTCCGACAACCATCAAGAGCCCCGGAAGCCTTGCTTCCGGGGTTTTTTCGTTTGGCGAAAAGAGTTTGACCTGAAGCGTGGTCGGATATCGCGCCCCGTTTCGAGCGACGGGGCGCGTGCGGGCCGCCTGCCGCCGCAAACGGATTGGCAGCAACCCTGCACGGCGCGGCGAGCCAGAACGGCCCTTTTGCCGCGCCATGACCCGCGACGGACGTCCGTTACCGCGTCCCGGAGGCACCCGCCTTCGCTTGCCTTGCGCCGCCTCTCCCGGCAGCTTGGTCGGGTGACGCAACGGGAGGTGTCGAAATGAAGAGGGCTTTGTTGACGATCCTCACCCTCACCCTGGCGTGGTCGCCGGTCGAGGCACGCACCAAGGCGGCCGCCTGGGTGGCGAAGGAACAGATCGCCGAGGCCTGCGATGGCGGGCGCGGCACGATCGATCCGGTCGGCGTGATCGAGCGCGACCTCGACGGCGACGGCAAGTCGGACCTCATCCTGTCCCATGACGCGATCTTCTGCAGCGACAGCCGGTTCGGTCGCAGCGGGTTTTGCGGCGCGCAGGTCTGCTCGGTGATCTTCTATGTGCGCCGCGGCGGTCTCCTGAAGAAGGTCGGCGAGGTGCTCGGCGGCGGCGTCACGATCGGCCAGGGCCGCCGCCCGCCCATCTCCATGTACGGGCATGGCGGCCAGTCGGTCTCGGTGAAGTGGAACGGCAAGGCGTTCGAGTGAGGCGTGGCGCTGCGCGGGGCGTGACGGGCGACGGCGCGTCGGTGACGGCCGTTCTGCAGCGCCTCTGATACCGCCACCGTCGAGGCATGGGTCCTCGGGTCAAGCCCGAGGATGACGCGCGGCGGATGTGGCGGCCAGCCGTCGTGCGCCTCTGCGGTCGCTTCTGCTTCTGCGTTTTGACCACGTTCTGTTCAGCGTCGGCTTCCGGCTTCCGGCTTCCGGCTTCGCTATCATCATCGTCACCCGCCACCGTCGTGGTCGCCATCGCTGCCGATCTGCATCGGCCAGCACGCGCCGTCCAGTGCGCTGACGCGCCATACTCCCGAACGAGGTCGTCTTACGCGCCAAGCTCCCGAACAAGGTCGTCATCCTCGGGCTCGACCCGAGGACCCATGCCAAATCCTAGCAGCCGCCTACCGCCTCGCGGGCATGGGCTCCGCCGCGCCGCGGCAACCGCTGCTCCCCCTGACAATCCACGCCGCATCCGTCACACCCCGCACCGGCCGAGCCCACGCGCTTGCGCCCATAACACCCGCCGCCAGCGCATAACGCCGCCTCCCGCGACCCCGCTTGATCGACATCAAAGCGCCGGCCCATCGCCGCTGCCACACCACCCCCATCCCGCAATTGCGACCGTCTGATCGAATCGGCGTCCGGCGGGCATGTGACCGAGGGGGTTCCTGACGTGAAATACCAAACCGAGGCGATGTTCATCGGCGGCGCGGCGCTGGTCGCGCTGCTCGGGGCCGGCTTTGCCAGGGATGCGCAGTTCGCCGCGCATGCCTATGTCCTGTTCTTCATCCTGGCGGGCGCGACGGTGGTGCTGCTGCGGCGCATCGAATTCGCCGATGCCGCGCAGATCCCGCTGAAGACCAACGACACCGAATATGCCGACGAGGTGGTGCGCTACGGCGTCATCGCGACGGTCGCCTGGGGCATCGTCGGCTTTCTCGTCGGCGTGCTCGCCGCCGCGCAACTCGCCTGGCCCGACCTCAATATCGAGCCCTGGTTCAATTTCGGCCGCGTGCGTCCGCTGCACACCTCGGCCGTGGTCTTCGCCTTCGGCGGCAATGCGCTGATCGCCACCTCCTTCTACGTCGTCCAGCGCACCTGCCGGGCGAGCTTGTGGGGCGGCAATCTCGCCTGGTTCGTGTTCTGGGGCTACCAGATCTTCATCGTCCTGGCGGCGACCGGCTACCTTCTCGGCATCACCCAGAGCCGCGAATATGCCGAGCCGGAATGGTATGTCGATCTGTGGCTGACGGTGGTGTGGCTCGCCTATCTGGCGGTGTTCCTCGGCACGCTGATCCGCCGCAAGGAACCCCACATCTACGTCGCCAACTGGTTCTACCTTGCCTTCATCGTGACCATCGCGATGCTGCACGTGGTCAACAATCTCTCGATGCCCGTCTCCTTCATGGGCGCCAAGAGCTATTCGGCCTTCTCCGGCGTGCAGGATGCACTGACCCAGTGGTGGTACGGCCACAACGCCGTCGGCTTCTTCCTCACCGCCGGCTTCCTGGGCATGATGTACTATTTCATCCCGAAGCAGGCGAACCGGCCGGTCTATTCCTACCGCCTGTCGATCATCCACTTCTGGTCGCTGATCTTCCTCTACATCTGGGCCGGTCCGCACCATCTCCATTATACCGCCCTGCCCGACTGGGCGCAGACGCTCGGCATGGTGTTCTCGATCATGCTGTGGATGCCCTCCTGGGGCGGCATGATCAACGGCCTGATGACGCTGCAGGGCGCCTGGGACAAGCTGCGCACCGATCCGATCCTGCGCATGATGGTCATCTCCGTCGCCTTCTACGGCATGTCGACCTTCGAGGGTCCGGTGATGTCGATCAAGGCGGTGAACTCGCTGAGCCATTACACCGACTGGACCATCGGCCACGTCCATTCCGGCGCACTCGGCTGGGTCGGCATGATCTCCTTCGGCGCGGTCTACCACCTGGCGCCCAAGCTCTGGCACCGCGAGCGGCTCTACAGCCTGCGCCTGGTCAACTGGCACTTCTGGCTCGCGACGCTCGGCATCGTCGTCTACGCGGCGGTGATGTGGGTCTCGGGCATCATGCAGGGCCTGATGTGGCGCGAATACGGAGCCGACGGCTACCTCGTCTACTCCTTCGCCGAAACCGTCGCGGCCATGCATCCCTACTACGTGCTGCGCATGCTCGGCGGCCTGATGTACCTCGCCGGCGCACTGATCATGGCCTTCAACGTCTACAAGACCATCCGCGGCGAGATCCGGTCGGAAGTACCGATGGGCGGCCAGACGCCTGCAATCCAGATGGCAGGGTAAGGGGCCAGACATGAGCAAGGAAACCGAACGTCCCACCCTCGACGGCGCCCTGCCGGAAGTGAAGGCCGACCCGGTCGCCCGGGGCATTCTCGCCAAGCATGGCCGGGTCGAGCGCAACGCCACGCTGCTTCTCGTCCTGTCCCTCCTGGTGGTCAGCGTCGGCGGCATCGTCGAGATCGCGCCGCTGTTCTACCTGGAGAACACCATCGAGAAGGTGGAGGGCATGCGGCCCTACTCGCCGCTCGAGCTCGCCGGACGCAACATCTACATCCGCGAGGGCTGCTACACCTGCCACAGCCAGATGATCCGGCCGTTCCGGGACGAGGTCGAGCGCTACGGCCATTACAGCCTCGCGGCCGAATCCATGTTCGACCATCCGTTCCAGTGGGGGTCGAAGCGCACGGGCCCGGACCTCGCCCGTGTCGGCGGTCGCTACAGCGACGAATGGCACGTCCAGCACATGATCGAGCCGCGCTCGGTCGTGCCGGAATCGGTGATGCCGTCCTACGGCTTCCTGGCGACCACCGATCTCGACATGCGCGATCCGGCCGGTCACCTGCGGGCCAATCGCGCGGTCGGCGTGCCCTACAGCGACGAGATGATCGAGAATGCCAAGGCCGACCTGATGGTCCAGGCGACCGCCAATGGCGACACGACCGGCCTTATCGCCCGCTACCCCAAGGCGGTCGTCGGCACCTTTGACGGCAACAACCAGCGTCTCACCGAGATGGATGCGCTGGTCGCCTACCTGCAGATGCTCGGCACCCTCGTGGACTTCTCCGTCTACGAGCCGGAACGGAACGACCGCTAGGAGCCTCCGGATGGATTTCGACTACCACAGCATGCGTGCCTTCGCCGACAGCTGGGCGCTCCTCGCTTTGACGCTGTTCTTCCTCGGCGTTCTCGCCTGGGTCCTGCGGCCGGGCGCCAAGCGCGCCGCCGACGATGCCGCCAGCATCCCCTTCAAGGAGGACTGACCGATGAGCGATCACAAGGATATCGACGACGTCAGCGGCATCGAGACGACCGGCCATTCATGGGACGGCATCAAGGAACTCAACAACCCGCTGCCGCGCTGGTGGCTGTGGACCTTCTACGCCTCGATCGCCTTCGCGGCGGTCTATACGGTGCTCTATCCGGCCTGGCCGCTGGTCAATTCGGCAACGACGGGGCTGCTCGGCTGGTCGAGCCGTGCGGATCTGCGCACCGAGATGTCGGCGCTGGAGATGGCGAATGCCGATCGGATCGCGGCCATCCGCACCTCGGACGTGGCGACCATCGCCGCCGATCCGGAACTGCGTCCCTTCGCGATCGCCGCCGGCGAAGCGTCCTACAAGGTCAATTGCGTCCAGTGCCATGGCTCCGGCGCCGCCGGCAGCCCGGGTTATCCGAACCTCAACGACGACGCCTGGATCTGGGGCGGTTCGCTGGAGGAGATCGCCGTCACGCTGCAGCACGGCATCCGCTATGCGCCGGACCCCGACACCCGTGTCGCCGACATGCCGGCCTTCGGTCGTGACGGCATTCTCGACCGCGACCAGATCGCCGACGTTTCGCAATATGTCCTGTCGCTGACCGGCCGCGACGATCGGCCCGACGCCGTGACGCGCGGTGCGGAGATCTATGCGCAGAACTGCGTCTTCTGCCATGGCGAGGCGGGCGAAGGCATGAAGGAAGTCGGCGCGCCCGCGCTCAACGACGCGATCTGGCTCTACGGACGCGACGCGACCGCCATCGCGACGCAGATCAGCCGTCCGCGCCATGGCGTCATGCCGGCATGGGGCGAGCGCCTCGGCGACACCGCGATCAAGGAACTCGCGGTCTACGTCCACACTCTCGGCGGCGGCGAATAGGATCCCGCCGCCCGGTCGCGAGGGAGGTCGCGACCAGAGCCCCCGGCCCGCCAGCCGGGGGCTTCGTCTTGCCGGCAAGGCTCGTCCACCATGGTGCGCTCCCGCGACGCACCCGCGCACCGCCGGGCGTTGATGCAGATCAAGGCCGGTCCGCCGGCGCGGGTCTATCGACACGGATGCCGCCCTGCGGTGCCCGCCGAACGTCGAGAGAGACCATGCTGCACCAGCCCGACATCGAACGCCTCGACGTCGAAGCCGTCAACGCCGCCAGTCGCCAGGACCAGCCGCTCTACGCCAAGCGCGAGAAGATCTTCCCCAAGCGCACCGAGGGGCAGTTTCGCCAGCTGAAATGGCTGATCATGGCGATCACCCTCGGCATCTACTACGTGACGCCGTGGCTGCGCTGGGATCGTGGTCCCTACGCGCCCGATCAGGCCGTCCTGATCGACATGGCCAACCGCCGATTCTATTTCTTCTTCATCGAGATCTGGCCGCAGGAATTCTTCTTCGTCGCCGGGCTTCTGGTCATGGCGGGCGTCGGCCTGTTCCTGGTCACTTCTGTGGTCGGCCGGGCGTGGTGCGGCTACACCTGTCCGCAGACGGTCTGGACCGACCTGTTCCTCGTCATCGAGCGCTTCTTCGAGGGCGATCGCAATGCCCGCATCAAGCTCGACAAGGCGCCCTGGAGCGTCGACAAGCTGCGCAGGCGGGTCCTGAAGCACGCGACCTGGATCGTCGTCGCCGTGGCGACCGGCGGCGCCTGGATCTTCTACTTTGCCGACGCCCCGAGCCTGCTGATGAGCTTCGTCGCCGGCGAGGCGCCGTTCATCGCCTATGCCACCGTCGCTCTCCTGACCGCCACCACCTACGTCTTCGGCGGGCTGATGCGCGAACAGGTCTGCATCTACATGTGCCCCTGGCCGCGCATCCAGGCGGCCATGCTCGACGAGGATTCGCTCACCGTCACCTACAATGACTGGCGCGGCGAGCCGCGGACCCGCGGCGCCAAGAAGGCTGCAGCGGCGGGCGTGCCGGCCGGCGACTGCGTCGACTGCAACGCCTGTGTCGCCGTCTGCCCGATGGGCATCGACATCCGTGACGGCCAGCAGATGGCCTGCATCACCTGCGCCCTGTGCATCGACGCCTGCGACGGCGTCATGGACAAGCTCGGCCGTGAGCGCGGCCTGATCTCCTACGCGACGCTCAGCGACTACAACGCCAACATGGTCGCCGCCACGGATCCTGCGACCGGCGCCATCGACCCGTCCCGCGTGCGCGACCATGCGGGCCGCTTCATTGCGGGGCTGAGGCATTTCGACTGGCGCATCATCCTGCGCACCCGCACGCTGATCTACCTGGCCATGTGGTCGGCGATCGGTGTCGGGTTGACCATCGCGCTGCTGGCCCGCGACCGTCTGGAGATCAACGTCCAGCACGACCGCAACCCGGTCGCCGTCACCCTCGCTGACGGGTCCATCCGCAACGGCTACACCGTGAAGCTGCTCAACATGCTGCCGCAGCCGCGCACGATCGGGCTGGCGCTCGAAGGCCTGCCGGAGGCGACGATGACCGTTGCCGACATCGATGCGCCGGCCGCGCGAAGCTTCGACATTCCCGTCGCGCCGGATCAGCTGCGTGCCCTGCGGGTCTTCGTCGCCCAGCCAGCGAGCGCGCTGCAGGCGGGCGAGACCAGCTTCCGCTTCGTGGTCACCGATCCGGTCGCGGGTGAGACCGACAGCTATTCCGCAATCTTCGAGACGGGGAACTGACCCATGCTGCGTCGCGTGTTTCGTCCTGACAAATTCACCGGCCTGCACATGATCGGCGTCATGGCGCTGTTCTTCGGCACCATCATCTCGGTCAATCTCACCCTGGCGATCTTCGCCAGCACGAGCTGGAGCGGCCTTGTCGTCGAGAACAGCTACATCGCCAGCCAGCATTTCAACGAGCTGACGGCCGAGCGCACCGCCCAGGCGGGGCGCGGCTGGACGGCGACGACGGCGTATTCCGACGGCGTCTTCCGGGTCGATCTGCGCGATGCCGGGGCGCGGCCGCTGCCGGGCGCGCTGGTCGCCGCCACCATCGGGCGCCCCGCCACCGAGCGCGACGACCGGACCGTGCGCCTCGCGCCGCTGCGCGCCGGTGGCTACGGCGTGACCACCGATCTCGCGCCGGGGATCTGGGAGGCACAGGTCCGGGTCGAGGCGACCGGCGAAAAGCCCTGGCAAAGCGTGATCCGCTTCGTGGTCAAGTGAGCGCACGACCATGAGCTGCTGCGGCACCGCCTTCACGCTTCCCGTCGACCCGCGGACCGAGGAACTGCGCCATGCCGGGCGGCAGGCCCCGGACGGCACGGTGACCTATGTCCTGTCGGTGCCCGGCATTCGCTGCGGCGCCTGCCTGTCGGCCATCGAAACCGGTCTCAAGCCCCTGCCCGGCATCGCCTCGGTTCGGGTCAACCTCACCCTGCGCCGGGTGACCGTGGTCACACGCTCCGCCGAAATCTCGCCGGCGGTCATCACCAGCGCACTGGACGCGCTCGGCTATCCGGGCACGCCCGTCGATCTCGGCGACCTGGAAACCGTTAGCGCCCGGCGGGAATCGACCCGATTGCTGACGGCGCTGGCGATCGCCGGCTTCGGGGCCGCCAACATCATGCTCCTGTCGGTCTCCGTCTGGTCCGGGGCCGACGCCGCGACGCGGGATCTGTTCCACCTCGTCTCGGCGCTGATCGCGGTGCCGACCGTGGCGTTCGCCGGCCAGCCCTTCTTCCGCTCGGCGGTCTCGGCGCTGCGGGTCGGGCGCCTGAATATGGACGTCCCGATTTCGCTCGCCGTCCTCTTGGCCTTGGCCATGAGCCTCTACGAGAGCCTGAACGGCGGCGCCGAAGCCTATTTCGACGCGGCCGTGACGCTGATCTTCTTCCTGCTGGTGGGCCGGTATCTCGACCAGCGCATGCGCGAGCGCGCCCGCAGCGCCGTGGTCGCCATCTCGCGACTGGCCGCACGCGGCGCGACGCTGCTCGCCGATGGCGAAACCCGCTACGTGCCCCTCGACGAGGTGCAGCCCGGCATGGTCCTGCGCGTCGCCGCCGGCGAGCGGATGCCGGTTGATGCTATGGTTCTCACGGGCCGGAGCGAACTCGACCGCTCGCTCGTCACCGGCGAGAGCGCGCCCTTCCCCGTCGCGCCGGGCGCCCGAATCGAGGCCGGCACCCTCAACCTGTCGGGCGCATTGGAGGTCGAGGCGCTGACGAGCGCGGACGATTCCTTCCTCGCCGAAATCGTTCGCATGATGGAAGCGGCCGAGACCGGTCGCGGACGCTATGTGCGCGTCGCCGATCGGATGGCTCGGATCTACGCGCCGGCGGTGCATCTCCTTGCCGCGGCGACGTTCCTGCTCTGGCTGATCGCGACGGGCGGCGACTGGTATCAGGCGCTCTATGCGGCGATCGCGGTTCTGATCGTCACCTGCCCCTGCGCGCTCGGCCTTGCCGTTCCGGTGGTCCATGTCATCGGCGCCGCCCGCCTCTTCGAGGCGGGCATCCTGATGAAGGACGGCACCGGGCTCGAGCGGTTGGCCGAGATCGACACGGTGCTGTTCGACAAGACAGGGACCCTGACGACGGGCACGCCCCATGTCGCGGCGTCGAACATGCCCACAGCCGGTCGCGATGTGGCCCGCGCCCTCGCCGGACGCTCGAACCACCCCGCCTCGCTTGGCATCCGGCACTATTTGGGAAGCGGCTCTGTGGCGGAGCTCGACGCCATCCGGGAATGGCCGGGATGCGGTATCGCCGCCCTCTGGCAGGGTCGCCGCGTCCGGCTCGGACGCCCGGACTGGGTGGCCGAGATCGCTGGCCAAGCAGCAACTACGACCGAGGGTGTCAGCTTCGCCATCGAGGGGCAGACATCGGCGAATTTCGCCCTCGGGGAATCGCTGCGGACCGGCGCGCATGAGGCGCTCGAAGCCCTGCGGTCGGCCGGGCTCAACACCGAACTGCTGTCGGGCGACGGCGCGGTGGCGGTGCGCCGGGTAGCCGGCGAACTGGGGATCGGGCATGCGGCAGCCGGCCAGTCGCCGGCGGCAAAGATCGACCGGATCCGCGCGCTTCAGGCAGGCGGTGCCCATGTCCTGATGGTCGGTGACGGCCTCAACGACGCACCGAGCCTTGCCGCCGCCGATGTCTCCATGGCCCCGGCCTCGGCCTGCGATGCCGGGCGGCTCGCCGCCGACTTCGTCTTCACGCGCGACAGCCTGCGCAGCGTGCCCTTCGCCCATGACATCGCGCTGCGCGCAAAGCGGCTGGTGCGGCAGAATTTCGGGCTGGCGATCGCCTATAATTGCATCGCCGTGCCGCTGGCCATGGCGGGTCTGGTCACGCCGCTCGTGGCGGCGATCGCCATGTCGGCGTCCTCGATCGTCGTGGTGGCCAACAGCTTGCGACTGTCGGGAGGCGGCTTCGACGGCAAGGCCGGGACGTCGGCGCAGCCGGTCGCCGGAAGGCGGCCGGCCTTCGAGCCGGCTGCCGAGGCAACGGCATGAATATCCTGCTGATCCTCGTGCCGATCGCGCTCCTGCTCGGGCTGGTCGGCCTTGCTGCCTTCCTGTGGACCGTGCGCACCCGCCAGTACGAGGATCTCGACGGCGCGGCATGGCGCATTCTCGCCGATGACGACACGCCACCGGGCGACAGGTGACGCCACGCACCGCGATCGCCGGTGCGTGGCGGTCGTGATCAGGCCTCGTCGGGCTCGAAATCCATGGCGACGCCGTTGATGCAGTAGCGCAGACCCGTCGGCGGCGGGCCATCCGGGAAGACATGGCCGAGATGGCTGCCGCACTGGCTGCAATGGCACTCGGTGCGGACCATGCCGTGGCTGCGATCCTCGGTGGTCTCGACGGCGCCCTCGACCGGCGTGTCGAAGGACGGCCAGCCGGTGCCGCTCTCGAATTTCTGGCCGGCGATGAACAGCGGCTGCCCGCAGCCGGCGCAGGTGAAGGTCCCCGGCCGCTTCTCGTGCAGCAGGGCACAGCTGCCCGGGCGCTCCGTCCCGTGGCCGCGCATCACCTGATACTGCTCCGGCGACAGCATCGCGCGCCACTCGGCGTCGGTGCGTGTGACGGGGTAGGTCTTGGCGTCCATGTCGGTATCCTTCCGTGTCTGATCCGGTCCGTCGGGAACGAAGCCCGCCGCAGCGGATTGCCCCCCGAACGGATCGGCTGGCTCCCATATAGGGGCGCTGCCGCCGCAACGCACGGGAGTGTCAGATGAGCAATGTACCGGACAGGTTCGACAACCAGCAGAACAATCCCGACGCCCAGGATCGCGACCAGGACGTCAGCTACCGCCAGAACGCGCCGAAGGCGCGGCCCTCGCAGGACAACGCCTTCGATCGCCCGGGCAGCGTCGACCGGCTGGGCGGCGAGATCGAGCGGCGGCCCGCCGAGACGGTCGAAGGCGATGGCACGGCCGACGACACCTAGGCCGACCAGACAGATCGGACATGAAAAAGGGCGGCGCTGGGGCGCCGCCCTTTTGCGTTCTGACGGGTCGCGCTGCGCTTAGCGGCCGCGGCTCTTCTCGTAGCGCTCGCGGGTTTCCGCATTCGGCGGATAGAGGCCCGGCAGCGCAACGCCGCGATCGACCTCGGTCATGATCCAGGCTTCCAGCTCTTCCTGCTCGACGCAGGCATCGCGCACCTCGTCGACCAGCGCGGCGGGAATCACCACGGCGCCATCGTCGTCCGCCACGATCAGATCGTCCGGGAACACCGCGACGCCGCCGCAGGCGATCGGCTCCTGCCAGCCGACGAAGGTCAGGCCGGCCACCGAAGGCGGCGCGGCAACGCCCGCGCACCACACCGGCAGGCCGGTGCCGCGCACGCCCGCGAGATCGCGCACGACGCCGTCGGTGACGAGGGCGGCGACGCCCTTCTTGACCATGCGGGCACACAGGATGTCGCCGAAGATGCCGGCGTCATCGACGCTCATGGCGTCGACGACGGCAATGCAGCCGTCGGGCATCGCCTCGATCGCGCCGCGGGTGGAATTGGGCGACGACCAGGATTCCGGTGTCGCCAGATCCTCGCGCGCCGGCACGAAGCGCAGGGTGAAGGCGCGGCCGACGATCCGCTCCATGCCGTCTTCCATCGGCATCGGGCCGCGCAGCCAGACATTGCGCAGACCCTTCTTCAGGAGGATCGTGGTGATCGTCGCGGTGGCGATCTTGCGAAAGACTTCGTTGGTCGAGGTTTGGCTCACGGAACACGCTTCCTGCTGATGACGGTGGCCATCGATACCGCAAGTCGCGGCGCGATCAAATGCCAAGTCAGGCTGATGAATCGCGATCGGCGCCCACGCGCACCGGCGAACCCGGACGAATCTCGCCGGACTGGCAGCGCCCGACGCCCGCGGCCTCGAGGTCCCGCCAGGCCCGCGCCAGCGAGCCGTCGAGATCGATCGACCGGCAGGCATCCTCCACGACGACCACCTGGAAGCCGGCCCGTCGCCCGTCCAGAGCCGTCCACGCGACGCAGAAATCCGTCGCCAGGCCCGCCACGAAGACCCGGCCGACGCCGCGCTCGCGCAGATAACCGGCCAGCCCCGTTTGGGTGGCGTGGTCGGCTTCGACGAAGGCGGAATAGCTGTCGACGGACGGATGGAAGCCCTTGCGGACGATCATCTGAACGTCGGGGACATCCAGGGCCGGATGGAAGTCCGCGCCGCTCGTGCCCATGACGCAGTGGTCGG
Source organism: Aurantimonas litoralis (assembly GCF_026153195.1). Lineage (NCBI taxonomy): Bacteria > Pseudomonadati > Pseudomonadota > Alphaproteobacteria > Hyphomicrobiales > Aurantimonadaceae > Aurantimonas > Aurantimonas litoralis. Next base: position 30,113 of record NZ_JAPFBM010000014.1, read on the forward strand.
GCCACAGCACCTGCGGCCCATAGGGCAAGCTGATCACCTCGAAGGCGTTGCGCCGATGGCTGGACGCAAAGGAGACGTGGTCCGGCGTATGCCAGTCCTGGGTCTGCACGACGACCGGAAAATGCGGCGCCAGCGCGTTGATCGGCGCCACGACGCTGTCGCCGTCGAGCACCGCCAGGGCGCCGCCCCGGCAGAAGTCGTTCTGTACGTCGACGATGATCAGCGCATCGTCATGCTTGATATCGATATTCGCCATGACCCGAACCTGACAGTTCGCTCGCCGCGAGGAAAGTCCGCAGGCGCAGCAACGGCACCCGGCGGCGCATTCAGCGGGCCCGAACGGCAACGGCCATGCTGGGATCTCCCCGGCATGGCCGCAGCGTCTGGAACTCGGTCGTACGGTCCGGCGGTGTCAGCGAAGGCTGGCAGCGGCGCGCAGATCGGCCTTCGGCGAGACGTCGAGGACGTCGCCCGTGCGGGTGATCATCAGGTCTTCGGTGGTGCCGCCATTGCGGGACGGAACCTGAACGGTCAGCGTCTCACCATCCGACAGCGTCGAGACGAAACGCAGCGGGCTGCCCGTCTCGCCGGCCTGCAGCGTGGTCACGACGCGGAAATCTTCGCCCTCGACCGTGTAATAGGCCGCGCCCTTGACGCCGCCGAGATCGATGGTCTTGCCGGCCAGCGGCTTCAGTTCTTCGGCCTGTGCGGCGCCGAATGCGAACAGGGCGATGGCGGCGGTTGCGATTGCAGTTTTCATGTCTTTGGTCCCTCTGAAGAAGAATTGGACCTCCCTGCCCCGACAGCTAGGCGTCTTTGCTGCAACGCACAACGGCATGGCAGCCATGAAATATTGTCGGACCGCCTCCCCAAATCGGGCGATTGCCGATGCCTATCGCGGCGCGTGTGGCGAACTCCCGTGCCGAGCGCAACGCCTCCGCCATGGCAAAGTCACGGTCGGACCCTATGATTGCGGGAAATCAGGCATGCGGCCCGACCGCTTGCAGCAGTCTTGGAGCCAACGAAATGTATCACCGGATCGCGTCGACACCCCTGGCCCTGCTTCTGGCAGGCGCGATGGCGACCGCGCTGCAATATCCCGCCGCCGCGCAGACCGAGGCGCCCGCGATCGATGGCGAACCCGGTTCGGAATTCGTCGAGGTGTCGCTCGGCGACTGGGACCTGAAGACGGCGCTGGCGACGGATCTCGGCATCAAGGTCTCCGAGCTGCCACTGACCATCTCGGTGACGCCGGAACTCGCCGGCAAGGTCTGCCCGATCTCGCGCGAGGACCTCGCGCAGCAGGAGGTCATCAGCCCGACCCGGACCTGTGCGGCGAAGGAAATGACCGAGGAACTGCGCGACGAGGTACGCCGCGGAATCGAGGCCGGGACAGCGCAGGAATAGGCGGCCACGCCTGCCGCCATCACCGGTCGCTGTACGCTATGCTCCCGAGGGGCAGCTTTCATGCGTATTGCGTCCGGAAAGCCCCACCTGCGTCACACCTTCGCCGGAATTGAACCCTCTGTCGTTCTCGCCCGCGGCGTAACCCGTTTCGTGCGCGTCTCGCGCCCGATCAGGACGCGCCGGTCCGTCCGGTCCGGCGTGCGAGCCGGGTTCGTGCAGTCTTGCAAGACGATCGTCAGACGTGGGCAACAGATCCTTAATTTCCTTGCGATCATATGGTGCCGCGCCAACGTCGCGGTGCCGATCCGACAGACAGCCGGGTTCTACGGAACCGTAGAAAGACGAAGATGGTCATGCGCATTCCCGCCCTCGCTCCTGTCGCGGCTCTCGCCGTACTCCTCGCCGGCTGCGTGGGAGACGACATGGACATGGCCGCGCTCGACCTCTCGGCCCCGCAGGACGACGCCCATTGCCGAAGCCTGCTGATCATCCCCGGCGAGCTGGTCTATGCTCAGTGCCGGCTGGCTCTGCGCAAGACCTATCTGAACAATTACAACGCCCGCAAAATCGCGATCCAGCAGCAATACGGCATGCTCGACGAGCGGCTGGACCAGGCGCTGCGGGCTGACGCCTTCTGCAATTACGACGAGGCCGTGAAGGCGTCGATCGAGGTGCAGGACGAACTGTCCCTCGCCGAGATCGCCTATGCCAGCTGCGGCACCACGCGGGAGCGCCTGCAGGAGGAAATCGTCACGACGACGGGGGTCGACGGCTTCGCTTTCACGGCTGCCGAACGCCCGACCGTCATCGATCAGAACGTCGCTGCAATCCGCGAATCGCGGGCGGTGATTCAGGGTCCGCCGACGAATGTCGCGGCAAACTGAGGGGTCGCGACATGCGGCTTGGAGAGCAACGCGGTGCAGTGCGGTAAATGCAGCACTCTGTTGCAGGATTTAACGAATCTTGAGCCTTGGCGGCCCTTGCAAACGGGACCGTTTTCGGATTGAGAGAGCAGAGGGACGAACACGGAGTTTCAGGCGCTTATGAAGGGTTCTTCATAATCCGCAGTCACACGTCGGAGCCAAACGCTTCTATTCCGTCACGTTGCCTGCGATGTGTGGCATTTCCGCACTTGCCCGTACCACCCAAACGCAACAGGTTCTTGTCGCACCGGCCGCAAAAAGGCGTCGGAATATTCAAGCTGCGGCACCAACCGTCACATTGATAGGTAGTTCAAAATGAAGAAAATCGTCATCGCATCGGTCGCGGTCGTCGCCCTCGCATCCTTCGCTGGCTGCATGGGCAAGGGCATCGGCAAGGGCAAGGGCAAGGCACCGGTTGCTGAGCCGATGGTCGTCGAGCAGACCTACGTCACCAAGGGCTGACCTTGGTTTCTTGGAGGGAGTCGCTCCGGCGCTCCCTCCAAGCGCCGACCAATCACTGGTCCACGCTACGCGTTCCGCGATGCTCGACATCGGGGGGCGCTTCTATGTCTTGTCCCCGTCGAATGGCTTCTAGCCGTCTTCGACTTGAAAGGCCGACAATGTCTTCGAAATTCCTGCGAATCGCGTTCGCCGCGGCTCTCGGCGCCCTCGTGACGGGCTGTACCTCGAACTCGGCCAATACCATGTCGGCCGGTGCACCGGTGAACTCCAGCGCCGCGCTCGTCGCGCCAGCCGCCTTCGCTCCGCCTCCCGGCCAGTCCGGCGCCGCGCAGCAGCTCTCCAAGCCCTATTTCATCGATTTTCGCGCCCGCAACGCGATGAGCTACGGCCACACCTTCGTGGTCTTCGGCAAGCTGGACCAGAACGGCCGTGTCCCGACCGACTCGAAGGGCGTGCTGATTCCCGGCGTGACCGAGGTTGCCGGCCTCCATCCGGCGTCGACCAGCAACGTGCCCTATACGATCGGTCACTTCCTGCCGGTGCCGTCAGAGACCGGCCCCAGCGATGGCGACACCGAGATCGCCTACATGACCGCGAACTACCGGATTGACCTGACCGAGGAAGAGTATCGCGACGTCGTCGGCTATATCCGCAGCCTGCAGGATTCCTCGCCGGTCTGGCACGCGGTGCTCTACAATTGCAGTTCCTTCGTCGGCGACATCGCCGAGCATATGGGCCTCAAGGCGCCCAACCACATGCTGTTCCCCGAGAACTACATCAACACGCTGAAGGAAATGAACTCGTAGGATCGTCCCCGCGACGCGTCTCGTTCATCCACGATCAGGCCCGGCCGCCACAGCGCGCCGGGCTTTTTCGTGCCTGTCGCAACGAGCCGGATCGGCCGGTTGTCGTCTGAGCCGCTGCGGCGTCTAACGCGCCGCTGCGCCGACGCTGGCCACCAGATCGGCGAAGCGCTCGCCCTGCACGGCGATATGCGCCCGCAGATCGCGCTCGGCCGTCTCGCCATCGCCGGCGGCGATCGCGGCGACGATGCGCTCGTGCTCCTGCAGCGACTGCTTCATGCGCTGCGACACCCGCAGCTGCAGGCGGCGATAGGCCTTCAGCCGCATGTGCAGACGCTTTGCCTCGGCCGCGAGGAAAGCGTTGCCGCAGGCGTCGTAGATCGCGTGGTGGAACCGCTCGTTCTCGTAATAATAGGCGTCGGTATCCTGCTGGGCGGCCGCTGCACTGCAGGCGACGAGTGCCGCCTGCAAAGCCGCCAAGGCCTGCGGCGCCGCACGGCGCGCGGCCAGGCGTCCGGCCATGCCCTCGAGCTCGGCCATCACCTCGAACATCTCCACCAGTTCGCCGAGGCCGACCTGCCGCACGAAGGCGCCGCGATTGGGAAGCTGTTCGATCAGTCCGGCCGATGCGAGCTGGTTGATCGCCTCCCGGACCGGGGTGCGTGAAACGGCGAAGCGGCGGGCGATCGCCTGCTCGTCGAGGCGCTCGCCCGCCGCGCGGGCATTGGTGACGATTTCCTGTTCGAGCGCGTCGCGGATCTCGCTGGCCTTGGGACGCGCCGAGGCGAGACCGCCCTTCGAAACGGCAGCGGACTTGCCATCCCCGGCGGGAGGCATGATCGTCGCTGCGGGCACATCCGATACGCTCATGCAGATCGTATACAATCCAATTGACAAGGCATGCAAGAGAGTATTGGCTTGCCCCAACGCGTCGGGAGGCGCGGCAGAACAATCAACGGGAGGAGAATTCCATGAAGACGATGTTGCTGACGGCCGTATGTGGCCTCGCCCTGACAGCTTCCGCCATGGCGCAGGACGTGACTTTGCGCGCCTCGCACCAGTGGCCGGGCGGCAAGGGCGACGTGCGCGACGAGATGGTCCAGATGATCGGCAAGGAGGTCGAGGCCGCCAATGTCGGGCTGAAGGTCCAGGTCTTCCCGAACGGTTCGCTGTTCAAGCCGCGCGACCAGTGGGGCGCCGTGACCAAGGGCCAGGTGGACATCACAGCCTTCCCGCTGGATTACGCGTCCGGCCGTCATCCTGAGTATTCCGCGACGCTCATGCCCGGCCTGGTCGGCAACCACGACCGCGCCCAGCGGCTGAACGATTCGCCCTTCATGGACGAAATCAAGAAGTCGATCGACGAGGCCGGCGCCCTCGTCCTGTCGGATGCGTGGCTCGCCGGCGGCTTCGTGTCATCCAAGACCTGCATCACCAGCCCGGAAAGCGCCAAGGGCCAGACCCTGCGCGCCGCCGGCCCGGCCTTCGAGCAGATGCTGGTCGGAGCGGGCGCGTCGATCTCGTCGATGCCGTCCTCGGAAATCTACACCGGCATGCAGCAGAACGTCCTGCAGGGCGCCAACACCTCGTCCGGTTCGCTGGTGTCCTACCGCATCTACGAGGTCTCGACCTGCCTGACCGCACCGGGCGAGAACGCCCTGTGGTTCATGTACGAGCCGATCCTGATGTCGAAGCGCTCCTTCGAGAAGCTGAACAAGGAACAGCAGGATGCGCTGATGGCCGCCGGTGAGAAGGCCGAGGCCTATTTCGCAGAGGAAGCGTCCAAGCTCGATGCCGAACTGATCGAGGTCTACAAGAAGAACGGCGTCGAGGTCACCGAGATGACCAAGGAGAACTACGACGCCTGGCTCGCGATCGCCAAGGAGACCTCCTACAAGGAGTTCGCCGAGAAGGTCCCGAACGGTCAGGCGCTGATCGACGCCGCGCTGGCCGTCGAATAGCCCGTAACGCCGCCAATGCGACAACGGGAGCCGGCCGTGCCGGCTCCCGTTTCCCAGGCCTCAAGCTCGGAATCTGACATGCGGTCCTTCATCCGCGCCGTCTCGGCGGTCTCGCGCCTCCTCGGCGTCATCGGTGCCCTGTTGCTGCTCGCAGCGATCTTCGCCGTCTCGCACATGGTCTTCGTGCGCTACGTTCTCGTGCAGTCCACCGTCTGGCAGACCGAGTTCACGATCTTCGCCATCGTTGCGGCCACCTTTCTCGGGGCGCCCTGGGTGCTCATCGAGCGTGGCCATGTGAATGTCGACATCCTGCAGATCGCCTCGGGGCCGCGGGTCCGCGCCATCCTGCAGGCGCTGTCGGGTCTCGCCTCGCTCGTCTTCGTCGGGTTGATCGCCTACGCCTCCTGGTACCATTTCCACGAGAGCTGGACGAATGGCTGGATGACCGAATCGGTCTGGGCCATCCCGCTCTGGATCCCGGTCCTGCCCATGCTGGTCGGCACCGTCTGGCTCGCCGTCCAATACATCGCCGAACTGATGCGCCTGTGGCTCGATGGTGCCGATCCGCACCTCGCCAACCAGGACACCCTGTTCTCCGATACCGTCAAGAAAGCCTGATCGATGAGCCCGACCGTCTCCGGTTTCGCCATGCTGGGCGTCCTGCTGGTGCTGCTTGCCATCGGCACGCCCATCGCCTTCGCCCTCGGCCTTGTCTCCATGGGCGCGCTGTTCGTCGTCTACGGGCCGTTCTTCCTCGAAACGCTCGGTGAGCAGTTCTTCGGCGGCATGGCGTCCTTCGGCCTCGTCGCCATCCCGATGTTCATCCTGATGGGCGCCGCCGTCGCCTCCTCGCCCGCCGGCAAGGACCTCTACGAGGCGCTCGATCGCTGGCTCAACCGGGTGCCCGGCGGCCTCGTCCTGTCCAATCTCGGCGCCTGCTCGATCTTCGCCGCCCTGTCCGGCTCCTCGCCCGCCACCTGTGCGGCGATCGGCAAGATGGGCATCCCCGAGATGCGCCAGCGCGGCTATCCGCCGGAGATTGCGGCCGGTTCCATCGCCGCCGGCGGCACCCTCGGCATCCTGATCCCGCCCTCGGTGACGATGATCGTCTACGGCATCGCCACCGAAACCTCGATCGGCCGCCTGTTCCTGGCCGGTGTCGGTCCCGGCATCATGCTGACCGTGTTCTTCATGATCTGGACCATCTATGCCTGCAAGCGGCAGGGTCTGGGTCTCACCGAATTGTCGCAGCGCTTCTCCATGCGCGAGCGCTTCGCCGCGCTGCCCCGGGTGCTGCCCTTCCTGGCGATCATCGTCGCCGTGCTCTTCGTCCTGTATGGCGGCGTCGCCACGCCGTCCGAGGCAGCCGGTGTCGGGGCGCTCTTCTGCCTGATCCTCGTCGCGGTGATCTACGGCATGATCTCGCGCACCTGGCGCTTCTCGCAGATGACGGTGATCTTCCGCGACACGCTCAAGGAAAGCGTGATGATCATGCTGATCATCGGCGCGTCCGAGCTCTTCGCCTTTGCCCTGTCCTCGCTGTTCATCACCCAGTCGATCGCGGCCTTCATCGCCGACATGGACGTGAACCGCTGGGTGCTGATGGGCGTGGTCAACCTCTTCCTGCTGGTCGCCGGCTTCTTCCTGCCGCCGGTCGCGGTCATCCTGATGACGGCGCCGATCCTGCTGCCGATCATCACCGGTGCCGGCTTCGACCCCTACTGGTTCGCCGTGATCCTGACGATCAACATGGAGATCGGCCTGATCACGCCGCCGGTCGGCCTCAACCTCTATGTCATCAACGGCATCGCGCCCGACATCACGCTCGGCCAGATTCTGCGCGGGTCCCTGCCCTACGTCGTCTGCATGATCCTCGGCATCATCACCCTGTGCCTGTTTCCGCAGATCGCCCTCCTCCTGCCCGAACTCGTCATGGGGCCTGAGCTATGAGCCGCGTCTCCCTCCTGTCCGACCTTCTCGATTCGATCGGCGCCCGATCCTGGTTTCTCGGCGACAACGCCAACCGGACGATCGGCGTCGGCCAGCTGGCGGCGCTCTGCCACGAGCTGGTCTCCTCGCGCGGCGAAGCATCAGGGGTACGCCTTGCGGCCGAGATCCTGCGCGGCTTCCGCGGCCTCAGCGACGCCGACGCCGAGCGCTTCTTCCAGATGCTGGCGGATGAGTTCACCCCGGATCAGGCGGCCCTGACCGATGCGGCCGCCGCGTTCCTCGACACGCCCGACGCCGAGACGCTGGCGCGGCTCCAGCACCATGCCGAGGCCCCGCGCCAGGAGCTGTTCCGGCGCCTGAACCTCGCACCGGGCGGCACGGCCGAACTGGTCACGCTGCGCGAGCGCCTGCTACCGCTGCTCAAGGCCGACCGCAAGCGCTACGGCCCGGTCGATGCCGATCTCTGCCATCTGTTCCAGTCCTGGTTCAATCGCGGCTTCCTGCTGCTGCGGCCGATCGACTGGAACACCCCGGCCAGCATCCTGGAAAAGATCATCCGCTACGAGGCGGTCCACGCCATCGGCAACTGGGACGAGCTGCGCCAGCGGCTCGCCCCGCCGGACCGGCGCTGCTTCGCCTTCTTCCACCCCTCGATCCCGGACGATCCGCTGATCTTCGTCGAGGTGGCGCTGACCGCGGAGATCCCGGCGTCGATCGCCTCGGTGCTCGACCCCCAGCGCACGGCCCTGTCGCCGCAGGACGCGCAGACCGCGGTGTTCTATTCGATCTCCAATTGCCACAAGGGCCTCGCCGGCGTGTCCTTCGGCTCCTTCCTGATCAAGCAGGTGGCGCAGGATCTGATGGACGCGGTGCCGAACCTGCGCACCTTCGTGACGCTGTCGCCGGTTCCCGGCTTTGCCGGCTGGCTCGCCGCATTGCCGCCCGCCACGATCGACCGGCTCGAAGCACCTGAGAAACGCGCGATCGAGATCGTCGGGGAGCCCGGCTGGGCCGGCGATCCGGCGAAGGCGGAAGCTGCCCGTCCGGGATTGCTGTCGCTTGGCGCCCGCTACTTCCTGCGCGCCCGGCGCCCGCGCGGCGGACCGGTCGATCCGGTCGCCCGCTTCCATCTCGGCAATGGCGCGATGCTCAACCGCATCATGCATCTGGGCGACGTCTCGCCGGGCGGCCTCGCCCAGGCCCACGGGCTGATGGTCAATTATCTGTACGACCTGCCGCGCGTCGAGCAGCGTCACGAGGCCTATGCGGCGGATGGCGACATCGCCGCCAGCCGGGCCGTGACGTCGCTGCTCCCCAAGCGCGGCGAAGTTGATTCCATGAAGGACGTAGCATGACAAACCCGCTCTTCGACGGCCTCCTCGCCACGGGACGCACGACGCCGGACAAGTGTTTCGCGATCCTGCCCGACGGCCGCGAATTCACCTATGCAGACGTCGATGCGGTCTCGGCGCGCTTTGCCAATGCCCTCGTCGCGCTGGGCGTCGAGCCGGGCGACCGGGTGGCCGTGCAGGCCGACAAGTCGATCGAAGCGCTGATGCTCTATCTCGGCACGGTGCGTGCCGGCGGCGTCTTCCTGCCGCTCAACACCGCCTATACGCCGACCGAGATCGACTACTTCCTCAACGACGCCAAGCCGCGCGTCTTCGTCTGCGACCCGGCCAAGCGCGACGGGCTGGCCGCCACCGCCGAGGGCGCAGGCGCGCGCCTCGAAACGCTTGGCGCCCGCGCCGCGGATGCCGGAAGCGTCAACGCGCAGGCCGATGCGGCCTTCGGCGAATTCGCCACGGTCGCGCGCCAGCCGAGCGACCTTGCCGCGATCCTCTACACCTCGGGGACGACCGGCCGCTCCAAGGGCGCCATGCTCACCCAGGACAATCTCCTGTCCAACGCCGAAGTGCTGCGCGACTACTGGCGATTCACTCCCGACGACGTGCTGCTGCACCTCCTGCCGATCTTCCACACCCACGGCCTGTTCGTCGCGTCCAACACCGCGATGATCGCCGGCGGCACGATGATCTTCCTGCCGAAATTCGACGTCGAGCAGGTGTTCAAGTACCTGCCCCAGGCGACCGCGATGATGGGCGTGCCGACCTTCTACACCCGTCTTCTCGCCGACGAGCGTCTGAACCGCGAGCGCACCGCCCATATGCGGCTGTTCACCTCGGGCTCCGCGCCGCTCCTGGCCGAGACCCACCGCGCCTTCGAGGAGCGGACCGGCCAGCGCATTCTCGAGCGCTACGGCATGACCGAGACCAACATGTCGACCTCCAATCCCTATGATGGCGAGCGCCGTGCCGGAACCGTCGGCTTCCCGCTTCCCGGCGTCGAGCTGCGGGTCGTCGATGCGGACACCGCCAAGCCGCTGCCCGACGGCGAGATCGGCGTCATCGAGGTCAAGGGTCCGAATGTCTTCTGCGGCTACTGGCAGATGCCGGAGAAGACCGCCGCCGAATTTCGCGCCGACGGCTTCTTCATCACCGGCGATCTCGGCCTGATCGATCCGCAGGGCTATGTGACGATCGTCGGCCGCGGCAAGGACCTGATCATCTCCGGCGGCTTCAACATCTATCCCAAGGAAGTCGAGCTGGCCCTCGACGAACTGCCGGGCGTCGTCGAAAGTGCCGTCATCGGCGTGCCGCATCCCGATTTCGGCGAGGGCGTCGTCGGCGTCGTCGTGGCCGAGCGAGCGCTCGACGAGGCCGAGCTGACGGGCGCGCTGGCCGAACGGCTCGCCCGCTTCAAGCAGCCCAAGCGCATCGTCTTCGTCGACGAACTGCCGCGCAACACCATGGGCAAGGTGCAGAAGAACATCCTGCGGGACCGCTTCGCCGATCTTCTCGGCGGCAAGTGACCGCAAGGCCGATGGCCGCATGATGCGCGCGGGGCCGGCGAAGTGTCGCTGTCCCCGCCCCACGCCATTGCTCCCCGGCGGCGCCGGGCGATAGAACGGATCGCGAGTGCGGGCCGCATCCGGGATCCGGATTCGGCGCGCCGCCTTTTCAGCGGCCGTCCGATGCCCGGCCCGGCCGCCATCCGTTCGAGAGGAACCCCGCCATGTCCAACGCTTCGGCCGCCGCGCCTTCGCCGTCTGCGTCCCCGTCCGCCGGTTTCGACTGGGCCGATCCGTTCCGGCTCGAGGACCAGCTCTCCGAGGACGAGCGGCTGATCTTCGAGACTGCCCGCTCCTATGCCGAGGAGAA
>NZ_JAPFBM010000015.1:0-38014 GCF_026153195.1 Aurantimonas litoralis
CGCGACGTGTGCGAAGCGGTGGGCGGCATGACCGAATTTCGGCGGACGGAAGGGTTCGATCGAACCCGAAACAGCCACCTCGCCGAAATCGCGATCCTTCTCGGCGGCAGGGCATCGGAGGAGCTGGTGCTCGGCAGCCCTGGGGACGGTAGCGGCGGCATGGAGGGCAGCGACCTACACCAAGCGACCGAAATTGCGGCGCAGCTTCTGGTCTCCTATGGCCTTGGTGGTAGCCTCGCGCACTTCGCCACGGGCGCAAAAGGGGTTGCGATCGCACGGGTCGCCCGCGATCCGATCTTCAGGACATCGCTTGAGGCAATCCTAGTCGGCTGCCTCGAGCGTTCACGGAATATCCTCCGAGCGAAGAGAACAACACTGGACAGGATCTCTAAGACGCTCTTCGAAACAGGAGAGGTAAAGGGGGTTCCCAATGCCGCGGTCTGTTCTGCGCTAGGATCGGCCGAGTAAGGGTGCTCGGCGGCGTAAAGGTTCTTCACCGCCCCCTTCGTCCCGTGGAAAACTGCTGCAGAGGAGGCTATGTTCGTAGCCGGCCATGTCATTTTTAATGCCGCAAGAAAGAATTGATGAATCTTGCGGGGAAACATGAGCGTCTGGTAGATACCAGCGTGAAGCGATGACGGCGGCGGATCGCCCACGGGTCGGCCGAGCGATTTACCGCGCTCAGTGCAGTGCCACATTCACCGCAGCCGACGATCCCGGTCACCTTGTCTTGAGTCCCTCATGCCGCGATCTCTTTCCCACCCAGAGAACCATCTCGTCGCGCGCATCGGCTGGCTGCGCGCCGCCGTCCTGGGGGCCAATGACGGCATTGTCTCGACGGCCAGCTTGATTGTCGGCGTAGCCGCCTCCGCCGCAGCGACGCCCGAGATCGCGATCGCCGGCGTTGCCGGTCTCGTTGCCGGCGCGATGTCGATGGCGGCGGGCGAATACGTCTCTGTCTCGTCCCAGTCCGACACGGAGAACGCCGATCTTGCCCGCGAGACCGGGGAACTTCGCGACGATCCGGTGGGAGAACTCGATGAGCTGACGCAGATCTATGTCAGTCGCGGCCTCGAGCGTGAACTGGCCACTCAGGTCGCCATCCAACTCACGGCGCGGGATGCGCTCGGCGCCCATGCACGCGACGAGCTCGGCATATCTGCGGTGACGGCTGCGCGCCCGGTTCAGGCCGCCCTCACCTCCGCGGTGACCTTCGCCATCGGCGCCGCGATGCCGCTGATGATGGTGTTCGTCGTGCCAGCGGATCTCCTCATCGCCTTCGTATCAGGTGCTTCGCTTATTTTCCTCGGTGTTCTCGGCGCGATCGGCGCCAGGGCCGGCGGGGCGAATGTCTGGCGCGGCGCGGCACGCGTCGCCTTCTGGGGCGCCGCGGCCATGGCGCTGACCGCCGGGATCGGCACCCTGTTCGGCCAGGCGGTCTGACCGCGGCAGAGGTCTGTTAGACGGACGGGAGGCGAGATCGAATTCAATTTTCCTGTCTCACCCGGCATCGACGCCCTTAAGCCGCGGCCGGTGAAAACTATCGCTTTCAGCTCCGCTTTTATCTCAATGTTCTGAATATTAGCTATCGCTAAATTACCATTTGGCAGGGTTAAATGGAAGGCATGAGGGAACTCGAGTCGAATGCCGCGGAAGTCGCGGCGATCCGAAGGCGGTGGCGAACGAGCGTTGTCTGATGATCCTCTGCAAGCTCCTGGAGTTGGGGAAGCCCATATCGGTTCGCTGGCCGAGGCCGTCGACATGTCCCAGTCGGCTCTGTCCCAGCACCTGACGGTCTTGCGCGAGCAGAAGATCGTCGCCTTCAGTCGAGAGAGTCGGACGACGCTCAGGTACCGGATCGCCGATCCGCGCATGGAGGCGCTCATCGCCACCCTGCAAGGCGTTCTCTGCCGTCCTGGGGACGAGCAGTCCATTTCGACACCCTACAGCACCGGGACCGAGGAACTAGGACATGAATCAGTTCTCGTCCTTCTCCGCCCTCGGTGGCGGACTGCTCATCGAGCTGTCGGTGGCCCTTCTGCTTCTCGCAAGTGGCCGCATCGCAGGCATCAGCGGCATGGGTTTTCAGTCCGGCCAGCGGCGTGCGCAGCTCGTGAGCGGCATAGGCGAGGAAGACGCGTCGCGGTCGCCCGTTTCGCGCACCCGCTCGAACAGGCCGTTGAGGGCGGTCGTGACCGGCCGAATCTCCGCAACCGCTGTGCTTGCCAAGATTGGATGCAGGTCAGTTGCCTTGCGGTGCCGCAGGCTTTCGGCGAGCTCGTCGAGCGGCCGCCCCCTCGACCGACGCCGAACCAGATGAGGGCTCCGAGAGCCGGAACGATCAGAGCCATTGGCAGGAGCAGACCCGTCATCGCCTCCCGGACGAGTCGGGCCCGGACGTCGAGGTCGTCCCCGACCAGAACCTGGATCCCCAACGCCGCGTTCTCGACCGCAAATACACGCCTGGTTTCCCTATCGATCTCGCGCGCGGAAAAGCCGTCGCGTTGATCCGACAGGCGGGCTTCCGGCGCGCGGTCGGACTTGTCGATCAGCGTGCCCGTCAGCGGCCAGATCTGGCAGGAAAGCTGGCGGTCGCAGGCAATATCTCCGCGGTTCGGCGGCTCAGGTCGTGCGGGCGAGGCGACCGTCAAGTCGATGTCGACGAGCGAAGAAACCATCCGCGCCGCCTCCATCAGCCTTGCGTCGAGCACGTGGTCGACCTCCGCCCGGGTGCTGACATAGTTCCAGACGGTGGCAAGCGCTCAACCGCGTCGAACCCTCCGACTGCCAGCGTCGCCTCGCAGCAATTGGCGAGGTCGGCGGTGAAGCCGCTTAGGACGAGCCCGACCTTTAGCCCGTTCCCGATGATGCCGTCATCCTCCACGGTCAGTATGCGCCGGCCTGCTCCGGTTCGTTGCTGCCGACGACCTCAATCCTGCCGACCCAACTTAAGGCTGCCTTAAGGTGCGTATCCGACCACCCCTTCAGAGAAGTTCATCCTAAAGGTTCATGGCGATGAGACGTTTCCTGGCCGCGACCATCATGGCCGTCACCCTCGCGACCCCCTTTGCGGCAGGCGCACAGTCGGAGCCGTTGGCCGTCGACAAGGCTTTCGCGCTGACCAGCACGGCGACGGGCAACAACGGGGGCGTCGAACTGCGCTGGACGATCGCGGAGGGCTACTACCTCTATCGAGACAAGATTGCCGCGACGAGCCCGACAGGCGAGAGCATCCGGCTCGACTTGCCCCGAGGCGAGACGAAGAACGACCCCAATTTCGGCGCGATGGAGGTCTTCCACGACGCGGCGACCGCGACGCTGGCCTCGGCTCCGGCCGGGCTCAGGGAGATCGCGGTGTCCTTTCAAGGATGCCAGGAAAACGGCATCTGTTATCGCCCGGTGACGCGGACGGTTGAGCTTGCCGCACAAAACGGGCCAGCCGCCTCGGAACAGTCCCCGACAAGCGCAGCTTCAAACAGCGCAAAACAATCTTGGCTGGACGGTTTCCGCGATTCTGCCCCGGCGACCGAAGCGGACGAGGCGGCGGTTCGTGATCTTCCACTGACAGCCGCGGCACCGGGCTCCGGGATTCAGGTGGATAGCGCTTCGGGCGGCCTGATCGCGTCACTGCTGGCCGACAGCGGTGCAGCCTGGGCGGTCGGTATGTTCTTCCTTCTCGGCCTCGGCCTCGCCTTCACCCCTTGCGTCTTCCCGATGTATCCAATTCTTGCCGGGCAGCTCGGCCGTCAGACGGGCCGCTCCTCGGCAAAGCGTGGGCTGGCACATTCCTCGGTCTACGTGCTCGCCATGGCCACGGCCTTCGGCTTGCTCGGCGTCGCCGCCGCATGGTCCGGTCAGAACCTTCAGATGGCCCTGCAATCGACGCCCGCGATCATCGTCGTGTCCCTGGTTTTCGTCGGACTGGCGCTGTCGATGTTCGGCTTGTTCGAGTTGCGACTGCCGAGCGCCTGGACCAGTGCCGTCTCCGGCGCCAGGGTCAGACGTGGCGGTATCGGCTCGACGGCAGCGCTCGGCTTCACATCGGCGCTGATCGTAGGCCCCTGTGTCACGGCGCCACTCGCCGGCGCGCTGATCTATATTGGCCAAACCGGCAACGTGAGCCTCGGCGCCGCCGCCCTCTTCGCGCTCGGCCTTGGCCAAGGCGTGCCGCTTGTCGCCTTCGGCACGTTCGGCGCGGGCATCATGCCCAAGGCCGGACCCTGGATGCAGGTCGTCACCCGCGCCTTCGGCATCGCCTTCCTGGCGCTGGCCATCTGGATGATCGGCCGCATTCTGCCGCCCGTGGTCTCGCTGTGGCTCTGGGCCGCACTGCTGATCGGCATCGGGGTCACGCTGATCGGTCTCGGTGGCACGGGCGGCACGCGGCGCCGGCTTAGCCAGACGGCAGGCGTGCTGGCGGTGATCCATGGCGGCACGCTCGCGGTCGGAGCGGTCGCCGGGGCGAATGATCCCTTGCGTCCGCTTGCGCCTTTGGCCACGAACGGCGCGGCACGCGTCGCCGAAACGCTGAGCTTCGACATGGTGGAGGCACCGGAAGCGGTCGCGGAGGCGATCGCCTCGGGCGACCGGCCGACGCTGCTATACTTCACTGCCGACTGGTGCGTCAGTTGCGACGTGATCGAGCGCGAAGTGTTCGGCGATCCGGCCGTGCAGGCGCGGCTCGCCGGGTATCGACTGCTCAAGGTGGATGTCACCGATGAGCAGGCCGGGACGACCTCGCTGATGTCGGAGCTTTCGGTCGTCGGGCCGCCGACCATGCTCTTCGTTGACCCCAACGGCGCCGAGGCGCCCGGATCGCGCGTCGTTGGCGAGACCTCCGCCCAGGACTTCCTCGAGCGCATCCGCCTTGCGGGGGCCAACTGACATGACCGCCCTGACGCTCGGCCCGCTGGTCTTCGCCGGCGACCGACTGGCCGCTATCATCGCCCTCGTGATCTTTCTCGTCGTCACCGCGATCCTCTCCGGCCGCATCGATGGCCGGCTGGGCAACTGGTCGCTGGCGGTCGTGGTCATCGGTCTCGTCGCGGCCCGGCTGGGGCATGTTGCCATGCACTGGCGGACCTTTGCACCTGAGCCGCTTCGGATTATCAGCGTTTGGGAAGGCGGCTTTTCGGGATGGGTCGGGCTCGCGGCCGCCCTGCTCTACACGCTCTACGCCTTTCGCGAGTATCGCCTGCGTGCATGGTCGGTCGGTGCGCTGGCTGGCGCCTTCATAGTCTGGAACACTGCCTGGCAACTGGTCGCTGCTACCACCGCCGTCGCCCCACCTGCCGAAAGCTTCGCGATGCTCGACGGCGCCGACCGGTCTTTGCCGGACTTCGCCGGTAAGCCGACCGTCCTCAATCTGTGGGCGTCATGGTGCCCACCATGCCGCCGCGAGATGCCAATGATGGCGACGATGTCGGAGAACCGCGACGACGCGGTGTTCGTCTTCGCCAACCAGGGCGAAGGTGCGCAAACCGTGTCGCAGTTTCTCGCAAGGGCCGATCTCGAAATCGACCATATGCTGCTTGATCGTGGTTTTGCCCTCGCGCGGCATTACGGCGTCTCCGGCTATCCGGCCACGCTGTTTCTCGATGCGAACGGAACGCTCCGTTCGCTACATTTCGGAGAGATCTCGCGCGAAGCCCTCGCGGCGGGTATCGATGGCGCCAAGGCGGAATAGGACTGACATGACTTTGAGAAACGCTCGCTGCACAGGCCTGCTGGCCGCGGCTCTCCTTACGATGACGGGTTGCTCGTCTGTCGGCGAACTGCCCCGGACCGTGCTCGGCTACGCTGCACCGAGCCTGATCGGCGATCCGCGATATGCCGCCTTCGAGGACAATGGCCGCTCCATCCCGGCCATCCCCGCCGCCCACCTTACCGAGATGAACCGGCGCCAGATCGTCGACTTCGTCGGCTCTGAAGCTCCAGGTACCATCGTCGTCGATCCGGCCGCGCATTTCCTCTATCTCGTGGAGGAGAACGGCAAGGCCATGCGTTACCGTGTCGGCGTCGGCAAGGCAGGCTTCGCGTTTACTGGCAACGCGACAATCGCTCGAAAGGCTGAGTGGCCGGGCTGGACGCCGACACCAAACATGCTGAAGCGTGAGCCCGAACGGTTCGGCCCCTACGCGAGCGGCCTTGAAGGCGGACTCGGCAACCCGCTCGGCGCGCGCGCCCTCTATCTCTATCGCGGCGGTCGGGATACCTATTACCGGATCCACGGCACCAACGAGCCGTCGACGATCGGCCGGTCGGTCTCGTCCGGCTGCATCCGCATGTTCAACCAGGACATCATCGACCTCGAAAACCGCGTTCCCGTCGGCGCGAAAGTGGTCGTGCGGCGTGCGGCAGGCTCCGTCGCCTAGGCGCGCCCACCGATCCAAGCCATCACTTAGGCAATGGTCGGATTTGCGCTGCTCCCTGCACCGAGACCGTCGCAAACGACATCACCCTGATCGGCAACCCATGCGAACTGTTTTCGTCCCGGGGAAGCAAGAGATTCAGAGGGAAGTCAGCCGAGGATGCACGCGAACTGTCCCGCCATCCTGTCGGCGCGGCGCTGATTTGTGTCGGCGGGTGGTCTCGTCGGCTGCACTATCGGCCATGGCCTCTTCCGAAAGGCCCGATCCGCCACGTCTTCCTGCGGATCGAGCGCGGCCTGGCAGTGGGTCAAGCGATCTACAGCACAAATCTGTCGCCAGCGCGGTCGTCCCCACCCGTCCACCATCATCGGTAAGATGCACCGTCAAAGCGGGCCTGCTCCGCCGAGGCGATCCACATCGATCTTGTCGTGCGTGCCCCCAGCGGCATTCGTTTGACAGTCAAAGTTGAGCTTTGCGAGTGTTCCCGCGGCACCTAAGCCTTTGTTAGGAGCCCGTAGACATCGTCGCGGAAATTGCTGGTGAGGTCCGGCGCGCTCCATGCGGTGATGTAGACGAAGTGAACCGGGATTTCGCGGGCCAACTTCACGTCCTTGCGTTGTCCGTTGGTGAGCATTGCGCGGACCTGCGTCAGCGACCAACCCGGCGTCTCCCGGAGAAGCCACGCAACGAATTCCGGAATGCGTTGAACGCGAATGCAGCCTGACGAGTGGAAGCGGCTGGCGTCACCGAACAGACCCGGCTGCGGCGTGTCGTGGAGATAGACGGCGTGGTCGTTGGCGAAGTTGATGCGTACCCGCCCGAGTGCGTTGTCGGCGCCCGGATCCTGGCGAAAGATATAGTTCATGGCCTGGTCGCCGTTCCAATCGATCGACGTGGGCGAAACCTCGTCCCAATCGTGGTCGAATATGCGCATCGACATGCGCTCCAGATAGGTCGGGTCGTTACGGATTGCCGGGATCAAGTCCTTGCGCACGATGCTGGCCGGAACTGTCCAGTAAGGATTGAAGTTCACCTCATAGATGGCGCTTGTCAGAAGTGGCGTCGCGCGGTCGGGTCGTCCGACGATGGTCGAATGACGTTCGACCACGCTCTCTTCCTCCACCAATTCGAGTTCGGCTGAAGGAATGTTGACGCAGACATAGCGCGCTTCAGTTGCTAATCCGCTCGCAATGCGCGGTATATTGAGTTCAAGCTGTCGAGCCTTCGAGCCAGCAGGCTCGTTCATCGCGGCGAGGGTCTCGGGGCCGGCCGCCCCGTCTACGGCCAGGCCATGGCGTACCTGAAAACGGCGCACGGCCGCGTCTACGAAGCTGTCGAACACGTCTCCTGACGCGTAAGCCTGGTTGAGATCGTTCTCCATTGTAAGACGGCGGCGCAGTTGCGCGATCTGCGGGTGGCGTGAGCCAAGCTTGAACGCGCTGACCCAGTCCGCCTGCGGCCAGCCGCCTTGTGCAGCCAAATCTCGATAGGCGTCGGCCGCTCGGCGCGTACTCGCAACGCTGGCTTCACTCAACAATGGATCGTTGGTGAAATGTGTGCCCATTGTCGCATTGCCGATGTCGAAGCCACCGACCCAGCCGCTGGCTTGCGAGGCGCGGGCCGGAGCAAGTGATGCCGCGGCCCCCGCGCCGACAACGAACCCGCGCCGGGTAATCATCGCGGCGCGCCCTCTGAACGTGCGTCCGCGATTGCCTGAGCAAAACCGTTGCCGTCGAGCGCTCCGCCATACACGCGCTGGCCGATGACGAACGCCGGCGTCCCTGACAAGCGGAAGGCGAGTGCCTGCTTGCTGTTCCGGTCGATCAGCGCTTCGACGCTCTCACGGCGTTTTCCATAGCGTTCAAGGAGCGCTGCCGGATCCAGTCCGGCTTCCACGAGGGCGGCGTCCACCTCCTGTTTCGTCAGCCTCGCCTGCGTTTTCATAACCGCGGAAAGCCCCGCTTCGTAGTCCGGAGTGCCGGCCGAACCCAACATCAGGCGTGAGGCGTAGAGCGATGAATTGCCGAAGATCGGCCAATCCTTCATCACCAACCGGACGTTGCCGTCGGTTTCAACTGCGTCCGTCAGCACTGGGTGGCTCATCTTGCAGTAAGGGCATTGATAGTCGAAGAATTCGACGATCGTGACGTCTCCATCCGGATTGCCAAGGACAGGAATATCAGGATCACGAAACACCTCGTCGGGGGTTGGAGCGGCTGCGAAGGCGGGAGCCTGCCCGTGAGCAGCGCCGACACTCAGGAACGACAGGGTTGCGATGGTCGCCGCGCCACGGGCGAGGAGGGTTCTGCGGTTGAGCGGTTGGGCCATGCTGGCGTCCTTTCGTTTCTACGTGAAGAACGAGATCCGCCACGCACCTTAAGGCAATCTTAGATGTACCCCGGGTCAGCGCCCGGAATGAGCTGTCGCAACGCCTTTTCGCCGCGGCTGAACCACGGAGGCGCTCCAATCCTGAAGGTCCAGCACTGGATGCAGGAGACGGATGCGCGGGGCTTCGACCTTGCGGCAATCGTCGGGCAAGGCTTGGAGATCGCACGTTTCTCAGGCGCTTCCAGAAGGCGACGGGCATGACCACGACGGACAATGCGCAAAGGCTGCGTATCGACCGGGTAGGGAGTTGCTCCAGCAGGATGCGCTCATCCGAGAGCACGTGCTCGGGCTATCTTGCGAACAGAGAGAACCACCCTGGACGAGACTTCGGGGACGCTTTTTGCAACCGGAATGGCGAAGGGTATCGGTGCAATTGAGGCATCTGCCATCGCTTCTGATCCGAGACCAGTTGAGCCAACCACGCCATCGTCGTAACTCTCAGGAAGATCGCAGCCGAGCTTGTCAAAGACGGAGCAACTCCAACTGGGCAATGAGCGCTGAGGCTGTGAGGGCGCGGGACATCTATGACATCCACGTGTGTCTCGATCAGGGACTCATTCACCCATCCAACTTGTCGGGGTCGTCAGCGCCGAGCGGTTCGACGCCGTTGTCGAAGCTTTGGAGTACGACACCGACCGGATCGTGGAGGAGATACAGCAACTCTCGGAGCGCAGGTTCGCCCTGCCCCCGACGATCTACCCCGCGGTATACTTGAGTTGGCGTCGGCATCACCGACTGGGGATTTCGTCGAGCATGACGCAGCCCTGAACTTCGAGCATCTCGAATTCAGGCTTGAGCTGCGGATTGAAGGTAGCGCGGATACCAAACCTTGACCTTAATCGGTGTAATCGCCAGCCATCGCAGTTTATCGGCGGCGGAACGGAACGTTCGTTGGCAGGCGCTGACTAATGGCGGGGTCATCGCTTTATGAGCGACGGATTACACCCAACGGGCATCGAAGCGCACCCACTTCCGCTCAGGCGTGCAAATTTCGACGCTTAGGGGACTCGCCGGATCGGCCCGGATCTCGTACTCGCGTGTGCCGCCCCACTTCTCGAGAAGGTCCGGGACCGCTTCGCTCCAATAAGTGCGTCCGCCCCAAGTGACGCCGCGCGGGCCGATGGTGCGGAACGCCTCCGGCCGGAAGAGGTCTCCCGGCGCATCCTCCGGCACGAAGCGCGGGACGAAGCCAATCGCAGCCTCCCGCCAGAGGTCGAGCGGCGACCGTTCAATGCCAGGAACGGATACGGCGTTGTAGCGGTCGACGATCCAACGGCGCAGTTTCCGGTCGACGTTTTCCAGTTCGATGGCGTCGCCGCCGGGGAGCGGACGGTCCGCAAACCTATGTACCAACGCAGCGCGACCGTCATGCAACGAGTCGATCTCAATACCCGCCTCCTGCGACCATCGTTCTGCGAGGTCGCTGACCAAGGGCTCGGGGCCGTGATGCGGCAAGACCTCCAATCCAAGCGCCTCGCGGAAGCGCCGGAAGGGCGCGGGCGTCAAGTCGTGCTGGGCATGGACGAACGCGCGGTCCGCCACGCCCTCGCAGGGCCACGGGTTCACCGCACCGACGTCCACCGCGTCCCGCGGTAGGAAGGCGTCGGCAAGGCATTGCATAACCTCGTAGAAGGTGACCCCGTCCCGAGCCACGTGGACACCGGCGACCATGAGTGTCCGCCGGCAGATTGCCACCAGAGCGACGGGGCGTCCATGCCAGTTTCCGTTGTTCGAACTCTGCGCGTGCGTCTCCATCGCGAACGCGCCGACCGTCAGTTCCTCCATCGGCGCGGGACGCGCGGTCCCGGTTGTTTCCGTGATGCTCTCGAACATGGTTCTGTTCCCTCTGTACGATACGTACGAGATCTCCCAATCCTGGCAGTCCATGGACTGCCCATCCCCTTTGCATCCGGTTCTCGAAGCGAAGAAAAGGGTCGAAGAAGTGGACAGGATGAACGGGAGGCTTACGCGGGTGCTCGAGCGGACCGAGCGGCGCTCTTGTCCGCCGCTGACACTTCAGCGCACGATGCCGGGAGCCGTCTCACTTCAAGCAGCCCCGCAGGGGGTTGGATGGCTGTGTCTCCCGTTCCTGTGAACCAATCAGCCGGTGGTCAAACCCTATCCTCCTGTCGGGCGGACGCAACACCGCTTCCCGCCCCGACTATGGGACCCCACACGATTTTCAAATGGGCAAGGATATGAGCGCGTAGAGCGGCTTGATCTCATCCTCCATCAGGTTCTCGCCCTCAACATGGATTTCGACGTGCTTTGCGGGGCGGGCGGCAAACGATGACCCGGCGAATGGCGGTATGGAGCGGCATCCGGGGCTTCTGTTGTCGGGCGCTATGGTGACGATCCGCGAGATTGCGTCGAGCAGGAAATGGGGTTGATTCATGATTGAAGACGTGATCGCCAGTCATGGCGATGCGAGAGCCGACCGCCGCCGGATCGCATAACGGTTCGTGATATCTCAGAGGCAATTCGTTGATCTTTTCATCAATAAACTCCCTTGGCGCCGCGCCGATTGATCGCAAGATCAATAGTTGGGTAGAGAACGTTACCGGGAGCGGCTGAAATCCGGACTGGAGTATCGAACCATCGCTTCTACGCGACTGAAGACTTGTTTCCGGTCTTTCGAAGCGCAGTCGATGCTCCCGAGCGCTTCTGTGGGGCTCGAGCACGTTGTCGTTCTCGAGCGATCTTGCTATATTTCGGGGTGAAGGAGTTCAGGAATGCGCCAACCCGTTGTCCCGATGTCCGTATCGTCCGCGCGTTTGGAGCTCCTGCTAGAGAAGGCGGTCGATCTTTATGGGGTACGCGTTCTCGACAACGTGGACCTGTCCGCCCTCGGTAGTACGGAATCCCGCGCACGGGTGGTAGCCAGTGCCTTGATGGAGCGCGGCGACGCGCGCGCCTTCGTGATCGGCCGCGAGCTTCGGGCAAGCTGCTCGTTCTAACCGCATGGCCCTAACCATCCTCCAACGCCGCATTCTTGCTGAACTTGCTGCGAACCGATCCGAAACAAGCTACGTCGCGGGGGGCGTGGTCCTGAACAAGGACTGGCCACGTCAGTCGGATGACATCGACATTTTTCACGACACGGACGAGGAAATCGGGGCAGCGGCCGACCGTGACATGGAGGTGTTACGGAAAGCTGGATACAGCGTACGGGTGGACGTCGACGTCTACGGGGTGGTCGAGGCCGTCGTTCGTGATCGGGGCGAGGAGACGCAGATCCAATGGATGAGCGAGTCCAAGCGACGCTTCCTCCCTCTCATCCGCGACGCGGATTGGGGTGCACGTCTGGCGCCCGCCGATCTGGCGGTCAACAAGATCTTGGCCGCGTCTAGCCGGAGGAAGGCCCGTGACTTCGTCGATCTGGCTTCGATTGGCGAGCACCTGTGCCCTCTTGGACCTCTGGTCATGGCGGCGTCCGGCAAGCCACCTCACTACTCTCCCCAACGCATCCTCGAACACATCCAACGGAACTGCCTGTCAATCTGGGACGAGGACTACATCTCGGTGAAGGGTCTCCCGAACGGATGGACCGCTGAAGCGGTCCGGGAAAGAGTGGTCGCCTTGGTCGCGGAGGCGACATCCTACGTTGGGTCGGCACCGTACCAGATCGTCGGACGGCTTGCCGTGGGGAATGACGGCGTACCCGTCGAGATCCGCGACATGGCCGACGAGGGCTTTCAGCTCCGTGCCCCAACCGAAGAACCGGAAGCCATTCCGGAGTTCAGGAACACCGCGTCGTTCGGTCTCCCATGATGTGGAGGCTACTGCCGAATGGCGCAGTGGCTCATCTGTCCAGTGACTTCCCCCTGCCTGAGGGGGCGGCTTGCAGGGACAGGAATAAAGACGCGCGTCCGATCGAGAGGATCTCGCTGGTGGCAGTTGCTTTCTAGTGGCGCATAAACCTTGCTGGCTTCCTCAGGCGGTCCATGACCTACTGCCCCGAATCTTTGATCGCGACAGCGGTCCTTCTCGCCTCCCCAGTTCGCGCTCCGCCGGGGCGAATCCCATTTTGGCCTCACAACGTATGTTCATATGGCTTACGTCTTGCGCGGTGATTTCGAAGCCCGTCCCCGAGGTGGATCAGTGCACGTATGACCATGGCGTAACGACGGCCGGAATTTTCGGGATTACCTAACGCTATCTCGGTGGCCCCGTCGCAGATTGAACTCGACCCCCAGCATGCGGTTGCTGCTCCTGAAAACCAGCGGCCGCGTTCTCTCTGGAGCGCCGCTGTGACACGGGGATGCTGCCGCATCGGTGGCATGGGAAAAGAACGGCCCGGGCGAGGGTTCGGCGGCGGAAGTCCGGCCGCCGGCGCACTTAAGGTCCGAGCACAAGAAGAGCACCTCCGTTCGTTCCGGCGCTTGGCCGATGTCGGCCCGACCGTACCCGAATTTTCTGAGGCGTTTGGCGGCATCCGGAGAACGGTAGCCCACTGCCCTAGTTTTCGCGGACAGACTATACGAAAGCGTATAGGTCCTGACATGCGGCGGGCGAGATCCCACGTTTAGCCATAGGCGAGAATTCCGAGAAGGATGTCGCCGATGCAGTCGCCCTTCCACATGGTTCGTGGCTTATTCGTAGTGATTGCGGTCGCAGCGGCAGCCCCGGCGTCATATGCTGGTTATCTCCAGCTTTCCGGGAACGTTCACACCGTTGAAAACGCCACAGTTTATCGATCCGGTCAGTTGAATGCGGCCGACCTCGACGCGCTGGCCGCATCTACCGGCATCCGCTCTGTCCTCAATCTGCGCGGCGCCCATCCAGATGCCTCATGGTATCGTGAGGAATGGAACGTCGCCCGTCGGCGCGGCATAGTCTATCGCTCGATCGCCATTTCTGCGCGCAGCGAGCCCGACGTTGCGACCATGCAGGAGATCGAACAGGCCATGGCGGATGCCCCCAAGCCCCTCTTGATCCATTGTATGGGTGGATCGGACAGGACGGGACTTGCCTCGGCAATCTACGAGTATGCCATCGCCGGGAAATCCGAAGGGGTCGCAGCCGATCAGCTCTCGTTCGCTTATGGGCATTTCCCCTGGCTCGGAAGCAGCACCGGGGCGATGGATCGTGCCTTCGAACGGTTCGTGGCGTTCAGCGAGGCCGCGACGGCGGCCAAACCGTCAACACAGGAGAGGATGTAATGAAGGTCCTGGTCATCGAGGACGATCGTTCGACCGCCGACTATGTGACCGGTGGGCTCAAGGAAGAGGGCCATGATCCTGACCACGCCGCCTCGGGTCCGGTCGGCCTCGAGCTCGCCTGCACGCGCGACTACGATGCCATGGTGATCGACCGGATGCTGCCCGGCCTGGACGGTCTGTCGATCGTACGGGCGCTCCGCTCTTCCGGCCGCGACACCCCGGTGATCTTCCTGACCTCTGTCTCAGGGCTCGACGACCGCGTCGAGGGCCTGGAAGCCGGGGCCGACGACTATCTCGTCAAGCCCTTCGCCTTCTCCGAACTGATGGCCCGCCTGAATGCGCTGGCCCGGCGCTCGCCCATGCGCAAGGAGGAGGCTGTCCTGAAGGTCGGCGCACTCGAGATGAACCTGATCGCCCGAACGGTCCGGCGCGAGGGGCAGCCGCTCGATCTCCAGCCCCGCGAGTTCCGCCTGTTGGAATACATGATGCGCAACCGTGGCCGGGTGCTGACGCGCACCATGCTGCTCGAGCGCGTGTGGGATTTCCATTTCGACCCCAAGACGAATGTCGTCGAGACTCACGTCAGCCGGCTGCGCGGCAAGGTCGACCGTCCCTTTTCGACGGAGATGATCAAGACGATCCGCGGCTCGGGATATGTGCTGAATGTTCCTGCCTGAACAGGTCCGCACGACCTCCTTCCGTGTCGCGCTGATCTTCACGCTGTTCTTCGTCGCCTCTGTTCTGGCGATCCTCGGGACGACCTATCTGGCGGCATCCTCGGAGATGGCCGGCATCCTGCGCTCGTCGATATCAGACGATATGGAAGGTTTGCGCGACGCCTATCGGCGGGGCGGCGACGGCGAATTGCAAGTCCGGATGACCGAACTTGCGGAATCGGCCTCTGAGGACCGCTTCTTCCTGATGCGACAGGTTTCTGGCGAGGAGGCCGTCATCGGCAACATTCCCGCAACGGTCTGGCGTGAAGGCTGGGCCGACGAAAAGCTATCCGATGAACATTTCGAGGGGGCGCCCGACCTGCAAAGGGCTGCCTCCCAAAACACCGACAACGAGGTGCTTCTGCTCAGTCTCGGCGAACGGATCGGTGCCTACGAGGTCATGATCGGCCGCAATTCCCACGTGCTCGACGAGACCCAGGAAATCATCCTGTCCGCGATGCTTTGGGGGGCTTTGGTCACCACCCTCCTCGCGCTGCTCGGCGGGTTTCTCGTCTCGATCGGGCCGACCCGGCGGGTCGACGAGATTGCCGCCACGACGCGCCAGATCGTCGATGGCCGCTTCGATCTGCGGCTCCCGGTGTCCGGGCGACGCGACGAACTCGACCGTCTCGCTCTCGACATCAACGTCATGCTCGGCCGCATCGAGACGCTGCTGGCGAGCCTCAAGCAGGTCTCGGCCGATATCGCCCACGACCTCAGGACGCCGCTCGCAAGGTTGCGTCAACGGTTGGAGAGCGTTCGCCGTGCCCAGCGGACACCGGCGGAGTACGAGACGGCGATCGATGATGCGATCGGCGAAAGCGAGGCCGCGATCGAGACCTTCAACGCGCTGCTGCGCATCGCCCAGATCGAGGCCGGCACCCGCCGCGCCAGGTTCCGCCGGCTGGACCTGGCCGACGTCGTCCGCAGGATCTGCGATGTCTATGGCGATGTGGCAACGGACGAAGGTCATGACCTCGTCGCACTCGCGCTACCATCGGCGATGATCGAGGGCGACGAGGAACTCCTGGTTCAGGCGCTGGCCAATCTCCTCGAGAATGCCATCAACCACGTTCCGGCCCCGGGACGTATCGGCGTCGGCATCACCCGCGTCGGCGACCGGGTGCTGCTCGACGTGGTCGACGACGGCCCCGGCGTGCCGGCGGAAGAGCGCGAGCGCATCTTCCAGCGCCTCTATCGCCTCGACCGCAGCCGCACGACGCCCGGCAGCGGTCTGGGCCTGTCGCTGGTCGCCGCGATCGCGGAACTGCACCATGGCACGGTCGAGGCCCTCGACGGAGCCCCGGGTCTGAAGGTCCGAATTGACCTCCCTGCTGCGAAGACAGGTGCTGCGCCCGACGATTACCAAACGGTATAGGTGCAGAGAGGCGCTCGCCATCTACCGGCCCTACGACAGGCGACATGCCGCGCCGCGGCGTCACGTCCGACCGGAGCCCTCACATGAACCCCGCACCATCGCCGCTGACGGAAACCCTGCTGAACAAGGTCCCGCAGATCACCCTCGCCTTCTGGGTGATCAAGATCATGGCAACCACCGTTGGCGAGACCGCCGCCGATTTCCTCATCTTCAACGTCGGGCTTGGCCTCGTCGTGACCTCGCTCATCATGAGCGCGCTCCTGGTCGGCATCATCGCCTTTCAGTTAAAGCTGCGCGAATACGTGCCGACGAGCTACTGGCTGGTCGTCGTCTTCGTCAGCATCGTCGGCACGCTGGTCTCCGACTACATGGTCGACGATCTCGGCATCAGCCTGGTGACCACCACGATCGGGTTCGCCCTCGCCCTGACGGCGACGTTTCTCGCCTGGTATGCGAGCGAGCGCACGCTCTCCATCCATTCGATCTTCACCCGCCGGCGCGAACTTTTCTACTGGGCGGCGATCCTGTTCACTTTCGCGCTCGGCACATCCGCCGGAGACCTCATCGCGGAGCATTTCGGCCTCGGCTACGCAGTCTCCGCCGTCATCTTCGGCGCGCTGATCGCCGTGGTCTACGCCGCCTACAGGTTCGGCGTCGATGCGGTCCTCACCTTCTGGGTCGCCTATATCCTGACCCGCCCCTTCGGCGCCTCGATGGGTGACCTGCTGTCCCAGCCGACAAACAATGGCGGTCTCGGCCTCGGCACGACCGGCACCAGCGTCCTGTTCCTCGTCACCATCGCGGGCCTGGTGAGCTATCTCAGCATCACGAAGAAGGACAAGATCGAGACCAATGCGATAGCGACACTGAGCGCCTGATCGCAGGTCGCAGAAATTCAGGCCCGTCACTTTGAGACGCGGGGCGCCTTTATCGGGCGCCCCGCGTCCGTTTTCAGGACTTTTCCGTAACCCCGTCGCCAACAGCCCAAGCGTCGAAGCTCCCGGCCCGGCGCCAGCATGTTGAACAGGTCGAACGGCGATGCGCCAGCCAGCCAGCAATCCGGACCATCCGGGAACCCCATTTCCGCTGCTGCGCGTATTCGGCCTCGTGCTACTTCCGATCATTGTCATGGCAAGTGTCGGGCTTGCGGTTGCCATGGTTTCGGGCATTTCCGCCAGCGCCGAAGCTCTGTTCGCGAAAGCCGAGATCGGGCTGGTCCGCACGATCCTGTCGCGGCGGTCGGCCAGCGATCTTCCCAACGCCGCTCAACCGGCGACCATTGCTCATCTGGAGGGGGAACTCGACGAACTCGGCATTACATGCCTATCCGTCGTGACTGCTCGCGGCGACGTCTCCCTTGCCGTTTCCCGCTCACAGGCTTGCAACGTGCCCGTCCTGGAAGCCCTGAGGCCGGAGATCCTGGAAGCGGGCACGATCCTCGTTGAAGACCTTATCCTTCCCGCTCACTGGACATCGCTGGGAACGCTCGGTTCTGCCAACGCTGTCGATGGTGCGATCGTGATCGTCACTCGGCCGGCGCGGTCGCTGGAGTCGGCAATCTCCACATCGGCGATCTTTTGGGCGGGGCTGTTCTGCGCGGTATTTGTCTCGGCCATCGCCGCGACGACCTTCGTCGTCTATCGCGCCCAGCGCACGATCGACGCCCAGGCCGCTTATGTCGACCGGGTTCATCGCCGTCTGCGCAGCTTCCTGCCGATGGCTGCGGTCCGGGATGCACTCGATGCCGGTTCAGCCCCCCAGCGGTTCGAAGCTGTGGTGATGTTTGTCGACCTTCGCGATTTCTCCAGCTTCGCGGAAGCCTCTCAGACCGATGCAGTCGCTGCGCTGATCGACTCCTTCGTAACCAGGGTCGCCGATGTGGTGGCCGGTCACAACGGCGAGATCGACAAGATTATCGGCGACGGCGTGCTGGCCGTTTTCCGCGGCGAGCACGCCGTTGCGCAATCTGTCGACGCCGCCGTGGATTGCATTCGTACATGTTCGTTGCTTGAACGCAGCCCCGGCATCGGGCTCTACCGCGGCGACGTCATCGCGACGGCGCTGGGTACCTCGGCTCGGGCTGACTTCACCGTCCTCGGCCGCACGGTGAACCTCGCCTCACGCCTGTGTGCGCTGGCCAAGCCAAACGAGATCGTCATTCCAGCGTCCCTGGAGATCGGACCGCGCACTGACATTGAGGAACAGTCTCGCGAACGGGTCACCCCGCGTCATCACCAACGATCCGAGGAAGTCATCCGCTACCGTCTGGCGCGCTGACCCAACCAGAGAACGCGGATGCAGACCTCGGATCGCGAAGGCCGGAATGAAGGCGGCAACGGCAGCAGATCGATCGGAAACGAGCCGCGCCGGTCTCGCAAACTTCGGCATCGCGATCGCCATCGATGGCAACCGATCACTCACCGTAACCCCAAACGCGCCGCAGATACGTCAGCGTCGCGATGGCCACGATCAGCCACACACCGAGAACCAGCACCAGCCCCGTGCGGCTGAGCGGTCGCTCCGCCATCCGCATCGCCATCACTCTGAAGACCGCGACAAGATCGTCGGGGATCAGGCGTAGCGCCAGCCAGACCCCCAGCGGCACGATGACGAGATCGTCGAGATAGCCCAGAACCGGAATGACGTCCGGGATCAGGTCTATCGGCGAGAGCGCGTAGGCCGCAGTCAGGAAAGCGACCATGCGAGCGGCCCACGGCGTGCGCCGATCCCGCGCCGCGACCCACAACACAAGGACCTCGCGCTTCATCCGTCCTGCGCAGGCCGTCAGCCACGACATCCATGCGCTCATGCGCTGCACCAAGATAACGAAAGCACAATCTTGCGGACCGGAAACGGCAATCTTGGGGCACCATCTTCTTTTCAGAGCTTGAGGGACGGCTCCTTACACCACCCGGTCCCAAGGAGAGAAGAGATGAACAGCTTCAAAAAGACCCTACTCGCTGCGGCCTCCGCCACGGTCCTCGTCACTGGCTTTGCCGGCTCGAACGTTGCCTTTGCCGGATCGATGACCGGAGATGACAAGGTCATCATGGTCCCTGGTTCGAGTGCCGGTGCCGGGCAGCAGGCCGAGGACACCCGCAACGACATCGCGGAGCATCCTGCAGTCCGGCATGATGCGCCCCGCGTCGCCCCCCGCACTCTGGTCCCCGGGGACGCGTCCGAAGCCGATGCCAACGCCGACCGCGTCCGTGATGCGATCGCCGCCGGCAGCGCACATTCGGGAATGGCGACCGACACGGACAAGGAGACGCTCGTGCCAGGAGATTCCTCACAAGCTGACACTCTCGACGCGCAGGAGCGGGTCAACATCGCGAAGTAGCCGTCACGATCCTTCTGTTTCCTCGGCCGCCCGGTAGCTCCGGGCGGCCGAATGCGTTCAACCCTTCAGAACGCGACTGCCACCTATACACAACCGTATAATCCTGGAGCTTTGGCGGTCATGTTCGCCCCCCACCTTTCGTTCGAGCCCAACGACAGGCTCTGCAACCGAAAGGAACTCACATGAACATCCGAACGAACCCCACCCGCCTTCACGCCGCAGCAATCGGTCTGGTTGCGATCCTGGCCGCAGGAGGCTCTGCCTTGGCTGCGGACATTGGCAAAGGCGAAACGGATCAGGCCGAGATGAAGAAGGTGATGTCAGCGACAGTGACGCTGACGGATGCCATTGCCAAGGCGGAACAGGCCGTCGGCGGCCATGCCTTCGACGCGACGATCTCTGACGAAAAAGGCGACAACGCCTGGGAAATCGAGCTGGCCAATGCCGACGGCACGGTCAAGACGGTCATGGTCGATATCAAGACCGGCAAGGTTGACCAGAACGCCTCGGACGAGAAAGAGGCCGAACATGGCGAGCAGGGCGAGGATGCTGAAGACGGCGAAGTCGCCGACTGATCCTTCAGACATAAACCGATAGGCCCGACGCCTTCGCGACCCGTCGCGAAGGCGTTTCTGCGTCAACGTAAAGGCTGGATTACCAAAGCGTATAAGCAGCTCCATCACCCCGCAAACGCAACTCGATAGATCGGTTGGGACCCCGGGCTTCCGCCCACCCCTCCCAACTACGGAAAGCCGTTTTCGATGGACAAGCTCACGTCAACCGCCAGTAAGGTAGCGCAGGTCACCTTGGCATTCTGGGTCATGAAGATCCTCGCCACGACGCTTGGCGAAACCGCTGGCGACTTCATCTCCATGACCCTGAACCTCGGCTATTATATCGGGTTCGGCGTGACCTTCGCGATCCTGATCGCGCTGCTGTTCACCCAGATCCGCAGCGATCGATACCATCCGGCGCTCTTCTGGGCCTCCATCATTGCGACCACAACCGCCGGAACAGAGGTCTCGGACCTGATGGACCGCTCTTTCGGGCTAGGGTACGCGGTCGGATCGCTGATCCTGGTCGCCGGTCTGGCGGCAACTCTTGGCGTCTGGTACTGGCGCGATCGCGATCTGTCAGTCTATCCGATCCGCAGGAAGGATGCCGAAACCTTCTACTGGCTCGCTATCGTGTTTTCCAACAGCCTCGGTACCGCATTCGGAGACTGGCTGACCGACAACGCCGGGCTTTCCTATATTCAGGGTGCCCTGGTGACCGCGGCCGTCATCGGAGCCGTCGTCGCCCTGCATTATGCAACTCGGATCAGCGCCGTTCTCCTGTTCTGGATCGCATTCATTTTCACCCGCCCGTTTGGCGCAACCTTCGGCGACCTCCTGACCAAGCCGCTCGACCATGGCGGGTTTGATCTGCCGCGTGGGTACGCGTCCTTGATCACGCTGGCGTTGCTTGCAGCCGTTCTCTTCCTGTCTGAATCGAGAAAGAGGAATCAGGAGAGATTGGCGATGATTGCGAACCCGCGAGACAGTGAGATCGCGGGCGAATAGGGACCTCGCGATCCTCCGCGAAGGCGTGCTCGCAGGCTGGACAACCCAGCCTGCGAGCTTCGTACCTATACCGAACCGTATAGTTCGAGACATTTGGCGCGAAGCTTCGCCCGGTAGTGCTGGCCTGCCCGCAGCACGCACCGAAGAAGCTCATGACGCAAACCCTCCTCTCCCTCGTCGACCAGCACCTTCTGCTGGCCTACACCTTTCTGTTCGCCGTCTGTCTCGGCGAGGCACTCTTCATCATCGGGCTTTTCGTCCCCAGCACTGTGGTGCTGATCGCGGTCGGCGCCATGATCGGCGCCGGCAAACTGCCATTCTTGCCAGTTCTGGTCGTCGCGGCTGCGGGTGCCACCGCTGGTGATGCTCTGTCCTACGCCATCGGCCATCATTACCGGGATCGCCTGCGCACGGTCTGGCCATTCCGGCGCTACGGGACGCTGATCGAGCGGGGCGAAGCCTTCTTCCATCGCCATGGCGGCAAGAGTGTCTTCCTCGGCCGCTTCGTACCCGGCGTGAAGGTGATCGTGCCGGGCATTGCCGGGATGGTCGGAATGGGGGTCGTCCGCTTCACGAGCGTCAACGTGGTCTCGGCCTTTGTCTGGGCAGCGGCACACCTGATCCCAGCGGCCGGAATCGGCATCGGACTGTCCCGGGTCCATTCGCTCGATCCGCGCCTTGCGATCCTGCTCGTTGGCGCGATCGCCGTGCTCCTCCTGGCCTGGTATGCCGGCAAGATCGCTATCGCCTTCGTCTGGCCCGTGGCAGCGGACTGGCGGCGCGTCCGGATCGAGCGTCGAGCCAATTCGACAAGCCGGCTCGCCCGGCTGGAACTTCGCTACCTTTCCAACGACGACAACATCGTCGGGCGCACCGCCATCATGGTTGTTGCCGCGCTAGCCGCCGCCGGATTCCTGCTGCTCTTGGGCAATCTGCTCTTCGATCCCGAGCTGAAGCTGGCGGACAAGGCGGTCTACAACTTCCTCCAGTCCTACCGCAGTGATGCCGGCACGAGGATCGTTACCGCGATCACCATGGCGGCCGACGGCTTCGTTCTGACCAGCCTCACCGTCGCCCTCGTGCTCTGGCTGGCGATCCGCCGGCATGTCCGGGTCGCCCTCGCCGCAGCCCTGGCGATGGCCGGATCGGAACTCTTCGTCTTTCTCGTCAAAGGAACCATCGAGCGGCCCCGACCGACCGACCTTTATGCCGGCGTCTCCTCGTTCTCGTTCCCGAGCGGTCATGCCACCCTGTCCATGACGTTCTTCGGAATCCTGGCGGTGATCGTGGCCTCGCATCTGAAGTCCGGTTCTCGGCCGATCGTCCTCGGCATCGCTGCCCTGGCGGCCCTGACGGTCGCCTTCTCGCGCCTCTATCTTGGCGCCCACTGGCTGACAGACGTCAGTGCTGGCATGAGCTTCGGTATCCTGATGGCGGCGGTCTTCGCCCTGACCACCCACCTGAGAGACCGGACAATTCGCCTCGTGCCGCTGGTCGTCGTCCTCCTCGCCGTCTTCGCCGGCTCCTACGGATTTCATCTGTGGCGCGACTACGGCACCTGGACCCGCAACTACGCGCCGATGCGCCTGACAACCGACATGTCGAAGGATGCATGGCTCAAGGACGGCTGGAAGTCGCTCGCCAGCCATCGCCTGACCATGGGCGGGGACGCGGCCGGACCGATCCTCTTCCAGACCGACCTAGACGTTGCCGAGCTGGCGCCGCTGCTGGCTTCGGCCGGCTGGTCTCCCACGACCACGGGAGGTTTGGCAGAGGCGCTGCTTCCCGCAACCGGCGCCCTGTCCGAGCGTGCCACCCTGCCGTTGCTGCACGAAGGCCGCATGCCGGTCGCCACGTTCACTCGTCCCAGCCAGGACGGCCGCGACGTTCTGACTCTCTGGCCCTCGGCCTATCGGATCGGCCCCGATGGAGGCGAGCGGCCCATCCTTCTCGCCGGCTACTCCAAGGAGGAGCTCGATCCGTTCGTCCTCGGCCTGGCCTTTGTCGCGGTACAGCCAGAAGCGGTTCCTCCGGACGCCGTAACCCGGCCTCTTGCTGCCCAGGTACGGGCCCGTCCGACCGATCTCGTCTCCCCGCCATCTGGCTCCGCCCAACGGCGGTGAGCCGGTCAAGACTCGCCCGCCCCCGCGATTGCCGGGATTACGAAACCGTATAGTTTCGGCAATGCCGGGAGCATCTGCCGATTGCAGAACGGGTTGAAACCTGTTCGCCTCCCCGGAGCTCACCATCATGGCCGCGACACGCCACCGGTCCGACTGGACCGCCCTCAACGTCTTCCTTCACTGGACCATCGTCATTCTGATCGTCGTCCAGTGGATCGAGGGTGAGTTCATGGTCGCTTTCTGGGACGGCACGCTCGAGGGCAAGGCCCTCGACCAGATCACGATCCTGCTCGGCTATACCCACATCGTCTTCGGCACGTTCGTGCTGGTCGCCGCCGCGCTTCGCCTACTCGACCGGTTCGTCAACGGACGCCCGCCGCATCCCGAAAACGAGCCCAACTGGGCCGCGATGCTCGCCCGGATCACCCATGGTCTGCTTTACGCAGTCCTCCTCGCCATGCCGATCCTCGGCCTCGCAGCCTGGTTCACCGGCAGCGATGACCTGGCGGGCTACCACACCTTCTTTTGGAACCCGCTGCTCGCCCTGATCGGACTGCATGTCGTCGGGGCGCTGGCCCAGCATTTCTGGTTCAGGACCGGGGCGCTCAAGCGGATGCTGCCCCGCATGCGTCACATGGCCTGACCCGTCGGGTTGCCGCGAAACGACCGGGGCCGATGACACCCTGCGCATGCCCTCGGCTCACGGCCCTCTCACCACACATCGAATGCTGCGCGGCCCGTCCGCCGTCCAAACAGCCCCGGAAGCTTCCTGCCGATGAAACGCCCCAGCCTGACTAGCATTCAGCTCAGCCTGCTCGTCACCATCTTCGTTCTTGCCACCGCCAACCAGGCGTTCTGGATCAAGGGATGGACCTATTTCGACGGCCACCCCTTCGCCTTCGCGGCGTTTGGCGTGGCCATCGTCCTTCTCGGCGCATCCCTTCTGACGATGTTCTCGATGAAATACGTCATCAAGCCCGCCTTCATCCTCTTCGTCCTCGTGGCCGCGGTCTCTTCCTATTTCGTCGACAGCTTCGGCATCGTCGTCGACCGCGACATGATCCAGAACGCCGTCGCCACGACGCCGGCGGAAGCCGGCGCCCTCATCACCCCCGACTTTCTCCTGCACGTCATCCTCTTCGGCGCGCTGCCCGCCCTCGCCATCTGTCTCGTGCGCGTGCGTCATCGCACTATCCTGGCGAAGGCTGGCTGGAACACCGCCTTCATCGCGCCAGCCATCCTGGTCGTCCTCGCCATCGTCTTCGCCAATTTCTCGACCTTCGCCGCGACCTTCCGCAATCATCGCGATCTCATGGCGAGCCTCAATCCTGCCGGCGCCATCGTCGGTTTCGGCAAGGTCGTTGATCGACACTTTGCGGACCGCAACCTGGTCGTGGCGGCGCTCGGCGAAGATGCTTGGCGGGCCCCAGCGAATGCGGGTGAGCGTCCGAGGCTTCTCGTCGTCGTCGCTGGCGAAACCGCCCGGGCCCAAAACTTCAGTCTTCTGGGCTACGATCGCGATACAAATCCGCAACTGGCCCAACGCGACGTCGTCGCCTTCTCCAACGTCGAAAGCTGCGGGACCATGACCGCGGTATCGTTGCCGTGCATGTTCTCCGTCTATGGGCGGAGCGACTATTCCGACCGCAAGGGTAAATCCACCGAGAACCTTCTCGACGTCCTCGACCGCGCCGGCGTTGCGACATCCTGGTTCGACAACAACACCGGCTCGAAGGGCATCGCCGACCGCCTCCCCCACGAGTACCTCCCGGAGGCGGGCGACCCGCGCTACTGCGAAGGCGGCGAATGCCGCGACGACGTGCTCGTCGACCGATTGAAGATCGCCATCGACGACCTGAAGACCGACAGCGTCATTGTCCTCCACCAGATCGGCAGTCACGGCCCGGCGTATTACAAGCGCTACGATGAGTCAGCACGACGGTTCGTGCCCGATTGCCGGACGCCCCAATTGGCCGACTGCACCGCCGAGGAGCTCACCAACGCCTACGACAACACGATCGTCCAGACCGACCGCAATCTGGCGCAGATCATCGATGTGCTGGCCTCGCACGAAGACCGGATCGACACAGCCATGATCTACGTCTCCGACCATGGCGAATCGCTTGGCGAGAGCGGGCTCTATCTTCACGCCGCTCCCTATTTCATGGCGCCAGTCGAACAGACCCACGTCCCCATGATTGCCTGGTTCTCCGATGGGTTCTCGCACGACGCGGCGCTCGATCGGGCGTGCCTCGTCGAAGAGAGCGGCGACGCGCTCAGCCACGACAATCTGTTTCACACCGTGCTCGGCCTGATGGACGTCGAGACGGCGGTCTACGAACCGGCGCTCGACCTGACCACGCCCTGCCGAGATCCTGACGCCGGCAACACCAGCGGCGACACGGAAGAGCCCCGCGCATGAGCCGCACCCGATCCGTTCCCGGCCCGGTGCCGAAGAAGCGCGGCCTCCACCACGTCTTTGCGGCCACAGGGTACTCGATCGGCGGCCTGCGCGTTCTGTGGCGGCAGGAGGCGTTCCGCCACGAGTTGCTCGTCGCCTCCGTCGTGTTCCTGCTACATGCCCTGACGGGCGTGTCTATGGTGGCAATCCTCGCCCAGGCGATCTGCTTCGCAATCTTGTTCGCCGCCGAAGCGATCAACACCGCAATCGAGCACATCGTCGATCACCTGTCGCCGGAATGGAGCACCTTCGCCAAGGAGACCAAGGATCTCGGCTCGGCTGCCGTGTTTTGCCTGCTGGTTGCAAACGGCGGCCTCGCAGTCGGCTCCTGGCTTCTCGTGCTGGGGGTGGTCTGATGTTTCGGGCAGCGAGCCCGGCCCGGTGGTCGCGAACGGCGCCAATCCCGCCAGGCCACACCGTCTGCGGGAACGAAGCGTCCTCGCTGTAAATGCGTCAGCTATACCAAATCGTATAGCCCCGGCCACGTCCGGACGATCCTGACCCGCCATTCTCCTACTAGGACAATGAGGGATCCATGCCGACGACATTTGACCTTTCGATCTACAGCGCTGTTCATGATCTAGCCGCCGCTCCCCTCGCGCCGCTGGAGACGTGGGTTGCGCAATGGGTGATCTTCGCTGTGCCGATCGTATTGATCGGCCTCTGGATCCGGAATGACGTTTCGGATCGCAAGGCAGGGATCCGGGCCTGCATCTCCGCGGCGGTCGCTTTGGCGGTCTCCGGCATCGTCTCGTTTTTCGTGTTCGAACCGCGACCCTTCATGATAGGTCTGGCCGGCAACGTGCTCGATCATGCGAGCGACAGTTCGTTTCCAAGCGATCATGTGGCCATCATGGCTGCGGTGGCCGCAACGCTCGCGCTGTGCGGAAGGGTCCAGCTCGCAGCGCTCACGACGGCGGCGACGTTGCTCGTAGCATGGTCCCGCGTGGCGATCGGCATTCACTTTCCGATCGACATTCTCACTGGCGCCGGGGTCGGAATCCTGGCCGGCGCCGCCGTGAGCGTCCCAAGAATCGAGCCGTTCATTGAGTTCGTTCAACGGCTCGTTGAAGCTGTTTCGGCCGCCTTGGGAATCGACAGGCTCACAGCGGCATTGCGCCGAACTCCCGTCGATAAGTAGTAGGCTTGCTGTCGAGCGAATCCTACCCAGGAACTGATCGCGTTTCACAGACCTGATAGCTCGTCAGCCAGAAAGAAAGCAGATCCGGGACGAATGGGCTGTTCAGGCTCGTACGGGATCGGCGCGTTCTGGCATCACGCGCCGAACTCAGGCCTGATGCTCGCTTAGATCTTGGCCCCTGTACCCGACGTAAGTGCTCCATGTTCACATGCGGGTAGCTGACGGCTGGCTGCTTGATGCCGATCGACCTCTGCGCCTTCAATGAGGCATTGCGTCGTCATCCGGCCATCCAGAGCGCAACCAGACCAACAGTGCCCACAGCTATCCGCCAGTATGCAAACGGCGCGAAGCCATGCCGAGACACGAAATCGAGGAGCAGACGCACCACGACTACGCCGGTCACGAACGCCGCAAAGAAGCCCACTCCGATCTGGGCTGCATCATCGGCGGTCAGCAAATCCCGATTCTGAAAAAGATCATAGGCGAACGCGCCCGCCATCGTCGGCATGGCGAGAAAGAACGAGAATTCCGCTGCCGAGCGCTTGTCGGCGCCCATCAAAAGTGCTCCCGCAATCGTCGCTCCGGAGCGAGAGACCCCGGGGACCATCGCCAGACACTGAAAGATTCCCACCTTCAGGCAAAGCGGCAACGGGTATCGCACGATGTCAAAATATCTTGGTTGCATGGTCAATCTGTCGATCGCGAGAAGCGCGACGCCGCCCAGGATGAGCGTGATGCAGATCAGTATCGGAGAGTCGAACAGTACTGTCTTGATGAAGTCGTGCGCGAGAACGCCGACGATAGCAGCGGGTAGGAAAGCAAGAAGAATTCCGGTAACGAAGTGCTGGACCCTGCGATCGCGAGGCAGATCGATCAACATCTGCCAGAGTCTCCTGAAATATACGCTGACCACCGCCAGCACCGCCCCTAATTGGATCAGGACCTCGAACGTGTAACCATTGCTCTCGAAGCCGAGGAAGTGACCGAGAAGCAGGAGATGGCCGGTCGAGGAGACCGGAATGAACTCTGTCAACCCTTCCACAACGCCAAGCGTCAGGGCGAGTAATAGATCAAACATCTGAATACCTTGTCGATGCAGATTACTGGGTGCCCCGTCCAGATCAAGGCAAGTGCACGAGCACCGGGAGATAGCCGGACGTTTGTAGCCAGTCGATCGCCTCGAAGAGCGGCACGACCGCCGCGAAGGCTAAGCCGTCAACAAGGGTGCGTAGGAAAAGCTCGGGCCGCGTCCGGAGCCATTCAGCATCGCGCCAGTTCCGCAGGCGCGGGCCAAACCTCGGTACGCGGGAAACGTAGGATTGATACGCGGGGCCGAAGCAGCGGGCGAGAGCAGCTTCTTCGATAAGCACGACAGGACGGAAGACGGCAATTGCCAGGGCCGCGAATAGGACCGCAACGGAAATGCTGCCGCTCTGGGCGCCCACGCCGGCGGCACCGATGAACGAGAAGAGATAGAGGGGATTTCGACTGACGGAGTAAGGGCCGAGATCGACAAGCTCCGCTGTCTTGCGTCCACCTATGTACAGCGTACACCACGAGCGCCCCACGACGCAGAGGGCAATCAGCGCGAGCCCAAGAATCTCGACCGCCTCGTGCGCCATGCCGCTCACCGGCCATGTCGACTGGATGAACGGAAGAAGTGCGGCGGCGATCGCGCAGCCGAAAGCCAGAACCTGCTTTCGAATTCGTTGGACCTTTCCCAGGCCATGCCCCGCCCTGGCGGCCTCGCTAGGAACGGCGGGGTCCGGGAAGGGAGCACCTTCGCCTGCGGTCTTCGAGGGGGCTTCCGTCATCATGTCCTGCGTCCTCGAAACGTGACGACGCGATAGATGTACCAAAGGACGAACAGCCCGATCACGACGTTGGAGACTGGGTTCACCCAGTTGGACACCCTCTGGTACTGGGACTCGAGAAAGTAACCTGCCCCGGCGAGGAAAGCGGTCCAGATGACCGTGCCGAGGATCGTGTAGAGCAGAAAGGGGGTGAGCGGCATTCCGGCGACACCTGCGGGAACCGAAATCAGTGTCCGCACCGCGGGTATAAGACGACCGATGAAGACGGCCATGCCGCCGTGGCGATGAAACCAGTTCGAAGCTTGATCAACCTCCTCGGGCGTGATCGTTAGCCATCGGCCATGTCTGGAGGCCCAGCGCTTGAGCCTTTCGGCGCCAATCCACTTGCCTATGTAGTACCAGAGCAGTGCACCCAGGAGCGAGCCGATCGTACCGGCAATGATGATCGCGACGATATTGAGATCCCCCCGGGCCGCCGAGAACCCGGCGAGCGGCATGATCAGTTCCGAGGGGACAGGCGGAAAGACGTTCTCGGCCAACATGAGAAGTGCGACGCCGATGCTCCCTGTCCGCTCCACCAGCGCAACGATCCAGTCAAACATCGGCTTCGGTTCCCCGTCGGGCTGTCGCGCCCATTATCGTCTCAGCCGCCAGCGAAGTCGGCTGTCTCGTGTGAAGCGGGCTTCTGGCGATCCCCCGAAGCAATCGTTCACACCCACCCTCGCGGGAGAAGCTGACGGCATCCTGACGAGGTAAGGTGTTCCGTGATAATGATGGACCTCAGAGCGTTCTCGCCGTTCGCTCCCGCGGCGACGGGGAACCTTTCGTCCGCGTCAGAGTGCGGTCAGGATGAGGAGGCAGCTTGGGGTCAAGGCTGGTCGAGCGACCTGTCGACCAAGGACGCGTCGATGAAGATCCTGCTGCTTGAAGATCATTCGGCCATGCGCGAGATCATTTCCGATTATCTCATTCAACGTGGGTTCGTGGTTGACGCGGTTGCGCAGGGAGACGCGGCTCTCGCCGCAGTGGCGACAGGATCCTATGATGCGATGGTACTGGATCTCGGGTTGCCTGATATGGACGGCATGGAAGTCCTGTCGCAGATCAGGGCGTTTACGGCTGATCGGCTGCCGGCCCTGATCATCACCGCACGCGACAGTTTGGAAAGCCGCGTGGAAGGCCTGAACTCCGGCGCCGACGACTACATTCTGAAGCCGTTCGAGTTGCTGGAATTGGAGGCGCGGCTGCGCGCCGTGCTTCGCCGCCCGGGTCAACGGGCCTCGTTCACATACACCTGCGGTAGCCTGACGTTCGACGCGACAGCGCGGCACGCGCTTGTCGACGATGTTCCGCTCGAACTTTCACGTCGAGAGGCAGCCCTTCTGGAGGTGCTCATGCGCGGCGCGGG
Organism: Aurantimonas litoralis; assembly: GCF_026153195.1. Lineage (NCBI taxonomy): Bacteria > Pseudomonadati > Pseudomonadota > Alphaproteobacteria > Hyphomicrobiales > Aurantimonadaceae > Aurantimonas > Aurantimonas litoralis. Next base: position 29,865 of record NZ_JAPFBM010000015.1, read on the forward strand.
CCGCATCGTGGTAAAGGATGCGCTGGAGGATCGCCTCTACTCGTTTGATCAGGAGGTTACCAGCAACGCGCTGGAGGCATCCGTTTCTCGCCTGCGAAAGAAGCTGGCGGTGGCAAAGGCTGGAGTGCGGGTCGAGACCGCGCGCGGAATCGGCTATCGGATCGTTCCTGGAGATGACCTTGGGACGTGAGTATAGTCTGCGTCGCCGCCTGGTCGTCGCGATGTCTCTGGTCTTCCTTCTCGGCGTCGGGGGCTCGGCGGGGTATTATTACTTCGAGGCTTACGCGGTCGGCGACGACCTCCACGAACGAACGCTGCAAGGTCAGGCGCGAGAGTTGATTGACGCCATGACGCTCGCCGGCAACGGGAATGTCCGTGTGAACATCGCCCCCGGATCGGCAGCCTTATACGCCTCCAGCGCCTCGGGGTTTTACTACACGCTCTACGACGGAGCGCAGATGCCGATCGCATCGTCCTCGAACCTTTCCGCTCCGCTTCCCCTTATCGAAGCTCCCCCATCGGGGAGCTTCGGACCGCTGCGCTTCGTTGGGGCAATGCCGGATCCTATGGCAACCCTTTCGGCGGGAGCGCCTGATCGCCACACCTTGGTTGTGGGCCGCAGCGACCCCGATGACGACGCGCTTGCCTTCAGCCTGATTGAGGAGGGGGCGGAAGGTCTTTACCTCGTATTGATGCCATTCGCACTCATCTCGCTCCTGATCATCTGGGCGGTCACGGATTGGAGCCTTCGTCCCGTCGCGCGCGCCTCAAAGGACGCGAGCCGCATCGGGCCAGCGAACCCATCCGCCCGTATCGCCACCCAAGGCTTGCCGAACGAAATCCAACCCTTGGTCGCCGCAGTGAACGGTGCGCTCGAGCGCCTGGCCGACGCCTATACGAAGGAACGACGGCTCACTGCCGACGCTGCACACGAACTGCGCACCCCGTTGGCCGTCCTGAATCTTCGCCTCCAGCAGGCGAAGATCAGAAACGTCATGGACTGGCCGAAGATCGAAGGCGAGATCGCGACGATGAACAGGCTCGTCAACCAGCTCTTGGATCTTGCACGTAAGGAAACCTCGGCGCATTCCAACGTGGAGACAGGGATGGTCTCCGTCAACCTTTCAAGGATTGTGCGTGAAGCGGCGGCCATGGTCCTTCCGCTAGCCGAAGAGGCGGGCCGGGAAATCGAGATCGACGTCCCGGATACTGTCGTGATCAGGGGTATTTCAGACGATCTGCGCGACATGGTCCGCAACCTCCTGGATAATTCCCTTGTCCACGGGTGCGGCACTGCGCGTGTGCGTATCAAGACAGACGCGTCTCCGGATAAGTTCATATACGTCGATGTCGAGGACGAAGGGCCGGGGCTGTCGGGAGCTCTGGGTGAAGACATCTTCACCCGTTTCCGAAAAGGCCGTCCCAGCTCACCAGGTGCAGGACTTGGTCTCGCCATCGTGAGGCAGGTAGCCCGCAATCACGGTGGTGATGCCACTTTCATCCAGGGTGCCTCCTGGCGCATCCGGATTTCTTTGCCGGCGATTTAATTAGTTCATCAGAGGCGCGGGAGGACGTCGGGTCGCATACGCTTTCGCGGACCAGAACCGCGTCCTTGGGCTCGGTTCCGAGGGCCGCCAAAGCCCAACCCGTGGCAATGATGCCAATGACGATCTGCTTCCAGAAAATGATTGCTCGAAGAGCCTTCAATTTTCCGGACGCCCCTCGCAAATCGGAGAAATTTTCCGATTGGAACCCCCGAACGACCGCCAACCATCCGTGGAGCAAACGTGACGAGGGCATAGCCCTTTCGGTGATCTGGCTCGACGGCGCCGCCGACGTGGCGACCCGCCGGGCCGCAGGCGAGGCTGTGAGCCGGACGACGCGCGGATCGGCCCGGTCGGCCCCCACCGGGTGGTCCATCCCGAGGGGACCTTCGATCAGACTCGAGCCAATCGCCCGTCGGCGTGACAAGACCGTGCGCCGACTTCCACAACCTCCACGATCGCGGATAGACTTCCAACGCGAGCGACCGTCGAATCGGGGGGGGGTGAATAGGCATGTCGGATGACGAAAAGCCCCTTGGTTACATCGTCGACCAGGAGACGCGCGTCGATCTCCTGCGCAACGAGGCCATCGCCAAGGTCGTCGTCAAACTCATCCGGTCGCGCGCCGATACGTCGGTGACGATCGGCGTCCACGGCGACTGGGGCGCGGGCAAGTCGAGCGTCCTCAACATGATCGAGGCGGAGTTCGAGGAAGGCGCCGGACCCGCAGCGGGCGACAGTCTCTGCATCCGCGTCAACGGGTGGGAATACCAGGGATTCGAGGACGCCAAGATCGCCCTGATCGAGAGCGTCGTCACCCAGCTCGTCGAGAGCCGCGGCACCTACGCCAAGGTCAAGGAAACGTTCGGGCGTGTCAGGGACAGCATCGATTGGTTGAAGGCGACCAAGCGGATCGGCGGCCTCGCATTCGACTTGGCCACCGGGCTTCCCGTGGCGACCATCGCGACGGTGGTCGGTTCCGCGATGTCGGCCCCGGGCGAGTTGATGACGCGTGAGAACGCCGAGGCCGCCGCCGCCGAGGTGAAGGGGGTGCTCAAGGAGGGAGGTGCCCCGTCCAAGACCGTGCCGCAGGAACTGAACGAGTTCCGCGCGGCCTTCGCGCAGCTCCTGTCCGACGCGAAGATCCGCCGCCTCGTCGTGCTGGTGGACGACCTCGACCGCTGCCTGCCGGAGACGGCGATCCAGACGCTCGAGGCGATCAGGTTGTTCGTCTCGCTGCCGAAGACGGCGTTCGTCGTCGGGGCCGACGAGCGGATGATCGAGTACGCGGTCCGCCAGCATTTCAAGGACCTGCCCGACGAGGAGGCCTACCGCGGATACCCGCGAGCCTACCTCGAGAAGCTGATTCAGGTCCCGTTCCGGATCCCGTCCCTCGGCGAGGCCGAGACACGCATCTACGTGACCATGATGCTCGTCGGCTCCCTCGTCGACGAGAGCGGCGATCCGTTCACGCGACTCCTCGAAAGGGCGCGTGCGCGGATGTCTGAACCCTGGAAGCGCGTCGCGATCGAGGATTCGGACCTGCGCGTCGCCTTCGGCGAGCACGTCCCCCCGGAGGTGGCTGAGGCCGCCGCGACGGCAGCGGAGATCAGTCCGGTCCTCGCCCAGGGCACGAAGGGCAATCCCCGTCTCATCAAGCGCTTCCTCAACGCCCTGATGCTCCGCCTCGCGATCTCGGACGCCCGCGGGTTCGGGGACGCGATCAAGCCCGCAGTCCTGGCCAAGATCATGCTCGCCGAACTGTACCTGCCCACGACCGTCTTCGCCCACATGGGCGCGTCGGCCGCGGCATCGGACGACGGGCGATGCGTCGAGGTCGCGCAGATGGAAAGCGCGGTGCGGAAGGGTCGCGAGCAGGCGGCAAGCGACGGGAACGACGACGATGTCGACGGGCCGGAAGTCGCGGAAGGCCCTCCCGGCGAGGGAGGCCTTGTCACGGCATGGACGACCGATCCGGACATTCTTCGCTGGGCTGCCGTGGAGCCCGCGATCGGCTCCCTCAACCTGCGGCCCTACCTCTTCGTAGTGAATGACCGCCACAGCTTCGTCGAGGGCGCGAAGCCGATGTCGGAAGAGGTCAGGTCGATCCTCGACCGCCTCTTGGCCGGCGGCATGCAGGCCCGCGGGCCTCAGGCGAAACTGAAGTCGCTCAAGGGCGCCGAGGTGGAGCTGGTCTTCCGCGGGTTGAAGTCAAAGCTCTTGACGGAGAACACGTCGGGGAAGGCGCCTGCCGTCGTCGAGGGCCTCCTGGCGCTCGTCGCCGCGCACCCTGCCTACGAGTTGCGCCTGGTCGAGACGGCGGAGCAGATCGCCCCGAAGAAGCTGGGCGGCTGGGCGGCCACGAAGTTCGACGTCGGCGTGACGACGCCTGCCGCCCGAGCCCGGCTCGCGGCCCTGAAAGCGAAGTGGACCCGGGAAGGTTCCGAAGCGCTCAAGAGGGCGCTGAAGCACGTTCCCGTCGACGGCGGCGCGGAGTGACGGATGGGAACCTCGACACCCTTCGCCGGCCCGAAGAACGGCAACCCGCTCCTTCCCTCCTGGCTTTCGGGAGCTGACGGCCAGCCCGAAGGCGCGCCGCCGCCCGCCGACGGAGCGGACGAAGGGCCGGACGCCGCAGGCGACCGGAACGCGCGCCGGGACGCAGTTGCCGGCCCCCCAGAGCCGCCGCCGAACGCCTACTTCCGTCCCGGCCGGACGCTCATGAACCGGCACCTGCGCGGTGGCGGCAGCAAAGACCGGGGACATGTCGCCCGCGCCCTCGCCTCCTACGTCCGGCAGGGAGCGGGAGGCGCGGCGACGGCGGGTCGGCGCGCGGCCACGTCGAGCGGCGGTGCCGCCGGGCGGCTGGCCGACCTGCTGTTCGACGCGTCCCGGGACGGCATCAGGGAAGTGATCCGCAGGCTCGATCTCGGCGCGCTCGCGCAGCGCTCGATCCGCGAGATCTATGCCTCGCTCGTCGACGTCGTCTGCGGCGAGGGCGGCGACCTCGACGAGTCGATGAACCGCGACGCCTACATGACGGCGGTGGACGAGCTGTCCGACGTCGATGGCATCGATCTCGAGAGGCCGACGGCCGAGACAATCAACCTCCTGATCGAGCGGTTCATCGTCGGGACGATCGACAACCGACTGAAGAACGCGGTGGCCAATGGGATCGTGCTCCTCCCCGACAGCATCGAGGACGCGGCGTCGGCCGAGGCCGACGTCCGGGACTTCGTCGACGGCGCGGTGAGGTCCGCGATGGCGGGGGTGGGCCGACTGATGTCCGGTGCCGGCGTCCGTTCGGCGATCGAACGGATCTATACAATGGCCATGGGCGTGCTCGAAGGCTACGCCGACGATCCCGACGGAGGCGACGCATGACCAAGTACGTCATCTTCGGACGCCTGGGCCCCGCCGACGCTTTCCGGCCGCCGCGCGCCGTGGACACGGTCGCGACCACCCTCGATCTCCTCGACGCCGCGGGAAGCCTGCGTTTCGGTGTGGACCGCGCCCTGAAGCACCTCGCTGGCTGGCACCTGACTCCCACTGCGGTCGGCATCGACCTGATCACGTTGGCGGCCCACGTCCATGCGGCGGACACGCGGCTGAACCGGGTGCAGGCCTCACAGGACGGGTGGACGCGTGAGATCAGCATCGTCGTTCCCGTCTCCGACGTCGCCGTCTGGGATCGGGCGACCGCCATTCTGGAGCGCATGCTCCGGTTCCTGACCGGCGACCTGTGGGCGGTCCGCTTCCGCCCCCTGCCCCGCTCAGGCCGCCCGCCTTTGTCGCGTCAGCCGAGATCGCGGACACGACATCCGTTCACGGGGGTCTCCCTGTTCTCCGGCGGCCTCGACAGTCTCATCGGGGCAGTCGACGAACTTCACGCGGGCGGGTTTCCGCTCTTCGTCAGCCACGGCGGCGAAGGCGGCGTGAGCGCGCCCCAAGGCAGGCTGTTCCGCGAGCTTGCGGCCCGTCAGGCGGATCACGCGCGTCCGGTCCGGCTCCGCCTGGCCATGACCATCCCGAGCAACCTCGTCGCCGGGATCGGAGGCGAGAACTCCACCCGCGGTCGGTCCTTCCTGTTTTTCGCGGCCGCGGCGTTCGCCGGGTCGTCGTTCGGCCGACCGTTCGATCTCCGGGTTCCGGAGAACGGCCTGATCTCGCTGAACGTGCCGCTCGACGTCACGCGGCTGGGAAGCAACAGCACGCGGACGACGCATCCTTTCTACATCCACCGCTGGAACGAGCTGCTCGCGACCGTCGGCATCCAGGGCCGCGTCGTGAACCCCTACTGGGACCGCACCAAGGGTGAGATGGTCGACGGGTGCGCGAACCCGGCCGCCCTCGAGGCGCTGGCGCCGCTGTCGCTGTCCTGCGCGCACCCGTCGACGAGGCGCTGGTATGCGGGCGACCACGCCCATTGCGGCTACTGCCTCCCCTGCATTATCCGTCGCGCCTCGCTCCTGCGGACGCCGTGGGACGGCAGGGACGAAACCGGGTATGCACTCGACGACCTCACCTCCGAGGTCCTCGATACGACCAAAGCGAAGGGACGGCAGGTGCGAGGCTTCCAATACGCGATCGCCCGCCTTCGGGAGAGGCCGGAACTGGCCGAGACATGGGTCTACAAGCCAGGCCCGCTGCTGGAGGACGCCGCCATCGTGCCAGACCTCGTCGGCGTCTACCGACGCGGCATGGCGGAAGTCGCCGAGGTCCTCGGAGACGTCGAGGCGAGGCCGCTTGATGGTCGCGATGGCTGAGGCCCTGGTCGACTTCCACTGCCACCTCGACCTCTTCCCGGACTTCGAGGAGCTCGTGCGCGAGTGCGACGCGGCGGGGCTCTACACCCTCGCCGTGACGACGACGCCTCGCGCTTGGCGGCGCAACCACAATCTCGCTTCGGCGACCCGACACGTCAGGGCTGCACTCGGCCTGCACCCGCAGCTTGTCGTGGACCACGGGGACGAGATCGCCCTGTTCGAGGCGCTGCTTCCCGAGACACGGTACGTCGGAGAGGTCGGCCTCGACGCCGGACGTGCCCACTTCCGTTCCCTGGAGCGCCAGCGCGAGGTGTTCCGACGCGTCCTAGTGGCGTGCGCGTCTGCCGGTGACAAGGTGCTCTCGGTCCACAGCGTCCGCGCGGCCACGCTGGTTCTGGACATGGTGGAGGCGCACCTACCCCGGGGACGGTCGAACGTCGTCCTGCACTGGTTCTCCGGCAGCAAGGCCGAAGCGCGGCGAGCCGTCGACCTCGGATGCTGGTTCTCGATCAACGCGGCGATGATGCGGTCCGACCGGATGTCGGCCATCGTCAGGACCGTGGTCCCGATCGACCGGATCCTGACGGAGACAGACGGTCCGTTCGCGCGAGAGGGAGACGACGCTGCCCGGCCAGCCGATGTCGGCAGGGCCACCTCAATGCTGGCGTCGTCATTCGGCATTCCCAAGGGCGAGATGGCAAAACGGATCCGCACGAACCTCGCCGCCCTCGTGAGCTGACAGAACGAGGGCCTGTGTCGTAGTTCACAGGGTGGGCGCCGTCCTCGCATCGAACCGCACGTCCACGACGACCCGGTGATGAGGTGGCGCGCCGGCTCGCTGTAGTTGGTCGGGGTGCGCGGTTTCACGTACACGCCCCCGCTCCCCCACGCTGACACGCTGCTGGCTTTCACCGAGCTCGCGACATCGCGGCGACAGGGGAACCGCTCCGGCCGTCCCTCACTCCACGCGAGCACGGCGTGGCCAAGCTCCGCATCGACGGCAAGGCAGGCAGAGGGGTCGTGCGGACGCTGGTGATCGGCCCACGGACGGTCGGCACCTACCGGACGAAGCCCCTGTTGCTACAAGGCTAGGCCGAAGGACGCTCGTTGCCTGTCAGCAGGTCCAGGTCGACCTTTGGATCGTCGACGACGGCCGGAGGTGGTTCGTCGAACGGCTCGTCACCATGCTGCGCAGCCTCAAGATGTAGGGCATAGCAAAGGCCGCCATCGATCTGATCATGCATGGCATCAGATCGTGGGAGTTCACGCTCGCGCCCCCTCTCAACCGCGGGTTTCGGGAAATGGAAGATGCGTGGGCGATGGGGATCGTGTATCAGATTTGCACATTTCACGAGCGATTCCGGCAGTCAGGCGCCGACGCGAGCTCGAGCTTGGATAATGAACCCGAGAACGCGTAGTCGCCGTTGTCGATCATGATGTCGTCCGAAACGCCGTTCTCGTAGAGGATGTAGCTTGTCTGGAACAGCGGCAGGCCGTCCAGTTTGCTGTCGCTGTTGTAATAGGACTCCGCCACCCGCCACCTGCGCATGTCGCGCATTGCAGTGACCAGCGAAGGGCTCCCGTCAGGATTCGCAGGAGCGGGCGGCGTCGCCTCCCCTTGGACGGGGGTGATGATCGCCGTCGTTGTCAGCAGTTTCCCTGCCTCGTTGTCGCCGTCATAGAGACGGGTCTCGACGAAGCTTTCCCCAGCAATCGCCCTGTCGATGAGATCCATCGTGTGCGCTGAGGGAAAGACCGACAGTGGCAGGTCGAACGTTTCGGCACTCGGCTCGGCGATTTCGACACGCGTACGAGTATCCGTATTTGTCGCGCTGCCCCG
>NZ_JAPFBM010000016.1:0-29433 GCF_026153195.1 Aurantimonas litoralis
CTCTTCAAGCCAGACGAATGCGCCAACTATTTCGCCGCTGCCGGCTATGAACCGGAATAGGCCGGATCTGCTCTAGCCGCAACCGTGCCGCTGGTCGCCGCGATGATGTCCGTGCCGACCGGCGACCGATACCGGGTGCCCGATGGCGATACGCGTGTCCTGAAACGCGAGACGCTCGCCGCGCTGGTCCGTCTGATCGAAGGGTTCAGCAGTGACCGGCCGATCCTGATGATCGTCGAGGATGCCCACTGGCTGGATCCGACCTCGATCGAAATGTTCAACCTGGTCATCGAGCGGGCACCGGACCTCCGGCTGCTGCTGATTGTCACGTTCCGGCCGGAATTCACGAGCCACTGGGACGGTCAGGCACATATCTCCTCGATCACGCTAAGCCGACTGGGGCGGACGGAAGGCACAGCCATCATCAACCGCGTCGCCGAGGGCAAGACGTTGCCGGCGGAGTTGGTCCAGCACATTCTATCGAAAACCGACGGTATCCCACTATTCGTCGAGGAATTGACCCGAACGGTGCTCGAAACCGGACTGCTGATCGACGCCGGCGATCACTATGATCTGAGCGAGCCGCTGTCGGCCTTCGCGATTCCCGACAGCCTGCAGGACTCGCTCATGGCGCGGCTCGACCGGCTGGCGCCGGCGCGCGACGTGGCCCAGATCGCCGCCTGCATCGGGCGGGTTTTCGACTACGCCCTGCTCGCTGCCGTCGCTGAGCCGAAGACCGCGCAGGAGCTCGACTCCGCCCTCGCCTCCCTGGCCGAGTCCGAGCTCATCTTCGCCTATGGCGTGCCGCCGGAATCGACCTACAAGTTCAAGCACGCGCTGGTCCAGGATGCTGCCTATCAGACTCTGCTGAAGAGCCGCCGAGTGTTCTATCATCTGCGCATCGCGCGGATGCTGGAGACGATATCGCCGGACATCGCCGCTGCCGATCCGGAAGTCCTGGCCCACCACTACACGCGGGCGCGCCAGCCCGACAAGGCGATCTTCTATTGGGTGCGCGCCGGGCAGAAGGCGATGGCCGGATCGGGTAACCGCGAGGCGATCGATCATTTTACGAAAGCGCTCAAGCAGATCGACTCTCTGCCACCCTCGCCGGAGCGCGATCACCAGGAACTGAAGATCCTCATCACGGTTGCCGTCCCGCTGGCCTCGGCCGAGGGATACGCGTCGCACCAACTGGAGCAGACTTACACACGGGCGCGCAAGTTGTGCGGCGGCATGGGAGAAACCCCCGATCTGTTTCCGGTGGTCTACGGCATGTGGCGCTTCTACCTGTTGCGGGCGAACTACCGGGAAGCGCTCGAATTGACGGACCAACTGTCAAACATGGCGCGGCAATCCGATGACCTCGTGTTCGACATCGCCGCCAATCGCGCGATCGGCGCGACGCTGTTCTACATGGGCGAAATCGAACGGGCCAGGTTGCATTTGCAGCACGTCATCGACACCGAGGCGACGCCGCAGGCGCGCGCCCGGCTGCTGACCTTCGATGTCGTCGATCCCTGGGTCGCCTCGTATGCCTATGCCGGCTGGGCCGACTGGCTGCTCGGCTATCCCGACCGGGCGCGGCGCGAGAGCGAACGCGCCATCGAAATCGCCCACGACATCGAGCACAAATTCAGCATCGCCCTGTCGAAAAGCTTCGCCGCCTGGACCTATCAGTTCTGCGGCGACCGCAAACGCACGGCCGAGTTGGCGGAAGAAGCGCTGAAATTTTCCAAGGACCGCGCTTTCCAGTTCTGGGTCGGCTGGACGGAAGTGCTGCTCGGCTGGGCTGCCTCGAACTCGCACGAGCCCGCGGCCACGTCGGAACGCATCCGCCGCGGCCTGACCCATTGGCAGGAAACCAATTCACGGCTGGGACTGAGCTATTTCCTCAGCCTGCTCGCGGAGGCGGACAAAGATCACGGCCAGACTGAGGCGGCGCTCCGCTCGATCGAGGAAGCGGTCGAGTTCATCGCTCGCACCGGGGAGCATTGGTGGGCGCCGGAAATTGAAAGGGTGCACTGCCAGTTGCTACTGGACCGGTCGGACCTCGACAACGAGGCGGTCGTCGTCCGCCTGTCGGAGGCGATGGCCGACGCGAGATCGCGTAAGGCCCGCGCGCTCGAACTCCGCCTGGCACTGATGCTGGCACGACTGCACATGCAAAGCCAAGGCTTCGCCGGCGCGCGCGCCGCGCTCTCGGATGTCTTCGCAACATTCACCGAAGGCTTCGACACCGACGACCTTCGGTCCGCGCGCAGCCTGCTACGGGAAACCCAGGAACGCGTATTGCCGGCGACGGCAGCGAATATCGGAGGGAGAAAGTGATGACAGAGTCCGGCGGCGTTCACCGCACCATGCCGACACCCGGCAATCCGCCGTTCTGGTACGGCTCGTTTTCGGCCCTCTGGGTCTATTACGCCGTGCCGATCGCGGTCCTCGATCCGATCCTGGCGAACCAGTCGGCGAGCCTGAGGGCCTTCGCCTTCGACGACCTGGCGACCGACGAGCCGATGGGGATGATGAACATCAACTTCATGGCCTACAGTTCTGATTCCGGCGTCAACGATCCGCAAGCCTATGCCGACATCACCAAGCCGATCGCCTACGGCGACAAGCCACCGGCAAGCCTCGGTACCGAGCCGACGCATGAATGCGAGATCAACATCGTCTCCTATGGCGCAGAGCGCCGCGCGCAGACGCCCTTTGGATTGAGCAGTTCGGATTTCATCCTCGGCCGTGACCACACCAAGACGATTGGCAACTACCGGCTGTGGGTGCCCTGCGACGACCGTATTGCGGTCTATTGGGGGATGCACAATTTCGGCGAAAACAAAGTGATGACCCACCCGTTTACCTACACGACCCCGGCGTTGAACAACCTCACATGTACCCGCTGGGACTTGACGATTCCGGCGCCGGTTACGGAACCGGCGGGGGGCAAGCTGTTCAGCCTCCAGATCGACGATCTCGACGGGCGCGCGGGCGTCGTCGCCTCCAACCAGTCGGAAATTCTCGACTTCAGCCTCTACCCGCATCGCGCGGAGGGGGTGGGCCAGCGCCTCGTCGGTTCGCGAAGGAACATCTTCGGAGCGTTCAGGTGCATGACCAAGGCCAGCGGTGGCACCATGCCCACCCCGGATCTGGAAATCGGGTCCTCCAGTCACGGGATTGTCAGGGATCTCAAGAAAGTCTTCAGCGCCAAGCGAGAGACGTGCGGCGTGATGACCTACGCGACGCCGCCCGCGATCGCCGAAAGCTCGCTTTACTACGCCGACATCTGATCGACACAGCCAAGGCGCCGAGCCATGCAGATTTCCAAAGCGGGGTATATCGCCGGTGCCGCGATCCTGGTCGCGGCGGCGGCGGCGGGGTTCGGGTTGTTCACGGGGATTCCGAGCGCGCCGGACTCGACGCTGGACGGCACGGTGGCGCTGAGTAGCCGCGTCCCCGCCGATGTGATCGCCGAAAATCCGGTTGGCGACCATTCCTACTACGACACATTTTCCTGGAAGAGCTTCGTCTCGCTCAACTGGCCGGTGCGAGCCGACGGCCGGGCTGACGCGCAAACGATCGGCGCGAACGGCGACAACGCCACAGTCTGGGGCACCTGGATGGAGGATTACCGGATCCTGGTCGCGGACGGCGAGACGCCCCCCGCCTGGGGCACTCCGCAGGTCCCTCCGCCGGCCTGCCAGGCCATCGGGGCCGCCAAGGCGGCGCGCGTGCTGTATCACGCCACCAAGGCGGAAGGCGTTGTGTCGAGTTCGGTCCAGGCCCAGGCCGGGCCGCTGATCGATCTGAACGCCAGCTACGTGCGTTACGAGATCGTCGTCAACCGGCTGATGTACGACTATATCGTCGACAACCGGCTGTACACGCAGGCCGGACTGAAAGCGTTCGGCACCATCGACTTCCCGGCCCGGTCGCGCGCCATCGGCGCGGAAGGCGCTACCATGGTCAAGGCGGCGTGGAAACCGCTCGGTGACGGCGACGATCCGGCGCGCTTCCACACCATCGACGCCTATGTCGTCAGCGGCGACCAGTGCACCCGCATGCGGCTTGGCCTGGTCGGCATGCATATTTCGACCAAGACCGAGTCCGCACCGCAATGGATCTGGTCAACTTTCGAGCATGTCGACAACGCGCCCGACGCCGGCGCCGACAAGACCGGACACTACAATTTCCACGATCCCGACTGTCTGCAGAGCGGATCGGGTGAGTCCTGCACCCCCAACGCGCTGCCGGACACACCTTGGGATCCGACACGCCCGGGCCAGGTTCCGGTCCAGGTGGTGCGCGTGACCCCGGTGGATGCCGAGACCGCCGCGCTTAACGCCAAATTCCAGGCCGAGCTGAAAAAAGCAAACCCAGATACGGTCTGGGCCAACTACATGCTGATCGGCACCCAGTACCCGCAGAAACCGACCGACACCACCGACCCGACCGGCCGGCCGTTTCCGCCGTATCTCGCCAACACCGCCATCGAGACCTTCATGCAGGGCGACACGCCGATGGTGTCGTCGAGTTGTATCGGCTGCCACAACCGCGCCACCGCGACGCCCGCGGCCAAGTCCTCAGACTTCACCTACATCCTGTCGCGCGTCATGGCGAAGGAGTAAGCGATGACCACCGCCCCGCCCAAGGAATTCTTCGCGCTGTCCAGCCTGCTGACCGGATTCTCCGAACAGACGCTGCAGTTCGCGCAGCAATCGGCGGATTTCTACGGCGAGTTCGTCAGGATCCACGGCAGCGCCGCCGGCGATCTGCTGGGCCTCTACCGGACGGGGCTCGCAAGCGGCCAAACGCCCGACGACATCGCCCGCAGAATCCTGGACGATGAGGCGGACAAGGCCGTGGCCGACACCGCCCGAGCATTGATCGTGTTCTGGTACCTGGGCCAGATCGCGCCGCCGGGCGCCGATGCCGCGATCCCGTCGGCCAACATCTATGCCGAGGGCTTGGCGTGGCGGGCGATCCAGGCCCATCCCACCGGAGTCAGCCACCAGAAATTCGGCTATTGGGCTACGCTTCCCGCGCCCCTCGACGACTTTCTGTAGGAGCCCGCCATGCCCGCGAACGCGACTTACGACGTGGTCATCATCGGTGCCGGCATCGCCGGCGCGATCATGGCCAAGGAACTCGCGACGCAGGGCAAGCGCGTGCTCATTCTGGAATCCGGTCCCCTCGATCGCGACAATCGCAAGGCATTTCACGGCACCTATCTGACGGCGACCGGCAAGCTGCCGGAGACCCCCTACCCGCCCTATGCCGATGATCCGGCGTCCGAAGCGGCCCCGCGCGCGACGACGGCGATGACCTTCGGCTGGCCGACACTGAATGACAAAGACAGGCCGAAGCGGATCGCCGCCCTCAACGAGAAAAGCTACCTGACCTATCAAGCCAGCTCGGACCTGCCGTTCCTGTCGACCTACGAACGGCTGGCCGGTGGCACCACCTGGCACTGGCTGGGCACGTGCCTGCGCCTGGTGCCCAACGATTTCCGGATGAAGTCGGCCTATGGCGTGCTGGTCGACTGGCCGCTCGATATCGCCGATCTGTTCGACGACTACGCCAGGGCGGAGGACGAGATCGGTGTCTCTGCCACCATCGCCGACCAGCGCGCGTTGCAGCCCTATCTCGGCGAGCAGTTTCCGCCCGGCTACGAATATCCGATGGTGCGTATTCCGCAGAGCGTCTCCGACACCCGGCTGGGCGAGGATATCGCCGGCCTGACAGTCGACGGTCAGCCGCTTGAAATGACCTGCACCCCGCAGGGGCGCAACTCGCAGTATCGCAACGACCGGCCTGCCTGCCAGGGCAATTCCAGCTGCATCCCGATCTGCCCGATCCAGGCCAAGTACGACGCGCAGGTAACGCTGCGCGCGGCCGAGGCGACCCACAACGTCACGACGCTCACCCGGGCGGTCGCCTGCGATCTGACGGTCGGCGCCGACGGCCGTATTTCTAGCGTCAGCTACCTGAAATATACCGGCGAGCCGGGAAACTATGCCGTGAGCCGCGAGCAGGTGACGGCGAAGATCGTCGTTCTGGCGGCTCATGCCGTGGAAACGGTGAAATTGCTGCTGATGTCGAACGGCCGCCGCGGCGTCGCCAATTCGTCCGGCCAGGTCGGCCGCAACCTGATGGATCACCTGTGCTATCTCGGATGGGGACTGAGCACGCGGCAATATTTCCCCTATCGCGGTCCGCGCAGCGGCTCCGGCGTCGAGAGCCTGCGCGACGGACCGTTCCGCAAGGAGCGCTCGGCCTGGCGGATCGATGTCGGCAATGTCGGCTGGGAATGGGCCGACGACGATCCTGCAACCTCGCTCCGGGACTTCGTCCACGGCAGCAACAAGTCACAACTCAACCCGGACGGCGACAAGCTCTACGGCCGGGCGCTGATCGACCGGCTGAACGACTTCAACACCCGGATGGTCCGGCTGTGCTATCTGGTCGAACAGGAGCCGCAAGAGACCAATCGTATCACCCTGTCGGACCGCTACACCGATGGACTCGGCCTGCCGCGGCCGGAGGTCAACTATTCGATTTCGCACAGCGACTACACGCTGCGCGGCTTGGCCTCGGCGCAAACCACGACCGAGAAAATTTTCAAGCAGATCGGGAAAAATTACACCCGCTTCGTCGATGACGTCGGCCTTCCTGCAGTCGCGTTCGACATGGACGGGAAGCACTACGACATCAACTTGTACGGCGCCGGCCACATCATGGGCACATACCGGATGGGCGCGACTGCGGCCGACTCGGTGGTCGGTTCCGACCTGCGCAGCTGGGATCACAAGAACCTTTACCTGCTCGGCAGCGGCACCTTTCCCACCGTCGGCACCGGCAACCCGACGCTGACCATCGCCGCCCTGACCTATCGCGTGTCGCGTTCAGTGCTGAAGGATCTCGCCGGCCTGTAGGCGCGGCGGCAACCGAAGCGGATACCGACGCGCTCTACGCCGCCGACAATGGCGCGCCGCAGCCGCAGTTCAGGAGTTCCCGCTTCAGTTGGTACAGCGCCGATTCCGCTTCGAAGCCGATGCCCGGAACCTATGGAAAGCCTACGTAACCATCCTCCACGGCGCTACCATCGGCGTAGTCGCAGAAACACGGTAGGATGGCTTCGATTACCGCCAAGATGCAGACCCGCCGCGATGTTCAACGACATTTGGCGGCCGCCATGCGGCACCACGCGGCGCAAGGATAAACCAAGCTGGCGCATCAAATCGAGCGTGCGCAAATACTCGATGAGGCCGTAGGATACCGCAGGCGGAACTGGATATGTGACGGCGAGCGCCATCCCCGCGCGAAGGCATCGCGCTGGGGTTGCTGTCAGGGCGAAGCCGGGACGGCAGCAGACATGATCACGCGCCGCCCGGGCCTGCCGTGGATCATCAACCAAAAATCGTTCGTCTGGCTGAGTCAGTCGGCCGGCGCCTTCGTTGCGAGAAGCGTCGCCAATGCGGTCACATCCGCAGCCTCGCCGAGGCTGTCGACCGCCTGCAGGAGAGCGCCCGACAGGTCATCGCCGAGGAGCGTGGCGGATTTCGCGGCAAGCCGCGTCTCGATGGTGTCGGGGTCGGCGGCGGCCAGAAGGTTTCGGCTGGCGGTCAGTTGCCGGCCGTCCCCCGTCTCCACGGACACGCGGGACTGCGTGTCGGTCAGCGACGGGTCTGCCTCGACCGTGACCCGGTCGCGCAGCGCCACGAGATCGGGGCGCACGCAGTTGGCCGCGTCGTAGACGGCGAGATCCGCCGTATCGAGCCCGTGAAGGGCCATGGCGGTGACGAGGCGATAGCTGAACTTCGCTTCCAGACCCGTCGCCGGTTCCGGCTTGTTGCAGACGTCGAACCAGCGCGGGTTGGTGCAGATCGTCACGCTGCGAATGGAGTCGGATGTCAGGCCGTCGTCCCGCAGGCTTTGCAGTGCCTCGAGCGTCGCGTGAAGGCCGTGGCAGCAGGCATGGAACTTGTAGGAAATGTCGGGGAAGACCCAGGTCTCGCCGAGCCCGTCGAAGGCGGCCATGTGTCCGGTTCCCGCATGGGTCGGCCCAAACCCCTGGCGGTCCTCGAACCCGTTCGGATTGGAGGCGACGCCGGCCCGCGCGAGGAGCGCGCAGGTCACGCCGGCTTCGGCGGCGAAGCCCGCATTCAGCGGTTTCGCCATCGTGCCCATCTGGCTCTTCAGCCCGGATGCGCGGGTCGTCGCGAGCCCAAGCGCGAAGATCATCGCGGCCTCGTCGAGGCCGGCAAGGCGCCCGGCCGCCACGGTTGCGCCGAAGGCGCCGGCGGTGCCGGTCTGGTGGAAGCCCGCCTCGTAATGCGACCGCCCCAGCCAGTCGCCTACCCGGCAGGTCGCCTCGAGCCCGACGACCAGCGCGTCGAGAAAGGCCTGGCCGGACGAACCTTCCATCTCTGCCATCGCAAGGGCTGCCGACATCACGACGACGCTCGGATGGCCGATATGCAGGAAATGCGTGTCGTCGTAATCCAGCGCGTGGCTGGTCGTGCCATTGGCAAGCGCCGCCGCGCGCGGCGTCGCCGTCCCGCCGCCGATAAGGCTTGCGCCGGCACCTGCCTCACTCGCGGCCATGCGCCGCGCCGCGACCGCCACCGGCTCGCTGCGCCCGGCCAGTCCCGCCGTCGCCCAGTCGAAGAGTGACAGCCGGGCGAAGCGGCGGGCCGCCGGCGAGCCGGGATCTCCGGTGAGCGCGAAACGGGCGAGACGGGCGGCGATCGACATCAATAGCTCCGCGGCATGCCGAGCACGTGCTCGGCGAGGTAGGAGAGGATGAGATTGGTCGAGATCGGCGCCACCTGATAGAGGCGCGTCTCGCGGAACTTGCGCTCCACGTCGTATTCCTCGGCAAAGCCGAAGCCGCCATGGGTCTGGACGCAGGCCTCGGCCGCCTCCCAACTCGCCTCGGCAGCCAGCATCTTGGCCATGTTCGCCTCGGCACCGGGATTCTCGTTCGCTTCGTAGAGCCGGATCGCCTCGTGCAGCATCAGCTCGGCCGCGCGCATGCGGGCATAGGCCTTGGCGATCGGGAACTGGATGCCCTGGTTCTGGCCAATCGGCCGGCCGAAGACGACCCGCTCGCCGGCATAGGCGGCGGCCTTGTCGATGAACCATTTGGCGTCGCCGATGCATTCCGCGGCAATCAGGATCCGCTCGGCATTCATGCCCGAGAGGATGTAGCGGAACCCCTTCCCTTCCTCCCCGATCATGTTGGCGGCCGGCACCGGCACGTCGTCGAAGAAGAGCTCCGTCGTCGCGTGGTTCATCATGGTGCGGATCGGCCGGATGGTCAGGCCGTTCGCCTTGGCCTCGGGCATGTCGACGAGAAAGACCGACAGCCCTTGCGTCTTCTTCTCGACCTGGTCGAGCGGCGTCGTGCGGCAGAGCAGGATCATCAGGTCGGAATGCTCGGACCGGGAAATCCAGATCTTCTGGCCGTTGATCCGGTAGACGTCGCCGTCCCGGCGGGCGGTGGTGCGCAGCGAGCCGGTGTCGGTGCCGCTGGTGGGCTCGGTGACGCCGAAGGATTGCAGTCGCAGCGTCCCCTCGGCGATCTGCGGCAGATAGGCCTGCTTCTGGGCATCCGAGCCATGCCGGAGCAGTGTGCCCATCGTGTACATCTGCGCGTGACAGGCGCCGGCATTGCCGCCCTGACGGTGAATTTCCTCGAGGATCACCGCGGCGGCCGAAAGCGGCAGCCCCGATCCGCCGAATTCTTCCGGGATCAGCGCCGAGAGGAAGCCGGCCTCGGTCAGCGCCTTCACGAAATCGGTCGGATAGGCGCGGCGCTCGTCCAGCTCGCGCCAGTAGCTGCCGGGGAAATCCTGGCAAAGCCGGCCCACCGCTTCGCGGATCTCGTCATGGGTGTCGATCGTGGTCATGCTGCGCTCCTGTGCTGAGGACAGCATAGCGTCCGGCGCGGAAACCGGCAGATCGCGCAGACGATGGAGGCGATAGCCGTCTCCTATGGAGGCCGCACGATCGTCCGCGATAGAGGCTTGCCGCTTCCAGTTCTGATCGAACCGGCTGAATCACTTTCGCAAGGGTTGGCGACAAGCCCCTGACGTCACTCACGATGGAGGGACCGCGCCAACTGCCCGCCGTCAGCGGGTGGATAGGGCCGGACTATCGGGTCGATAGACGCCCAGCCCGTTCCGAAGGGCGGTTCGGCTAGGTAGGATCGGCCTTCGGATGCAGCCGCGTCATGCCAGCGGCCCGCCCCGCCCGCCAATGTCGAGACGAGACCTTTCATGCGCGATCCGGCCAACGCCCGCAGCTTCCTCTTCGTCCCGGCGACCCGCCCGGAGCGGATCTCCAAGGCGTTCGCCTCGGGGGCCGATGCGGTCATCGTCGATCTCGAGGATGCGGTCGCACCGGCGGATAAGGAGGCGGCGCGGGCCGGCCTGCTCGCCGCGCTCACCGGCGACGCCGGCGTCCTCGTGCGGATCAATGCCGCCGGCACGCCATGGCATGATGCCGACATGGAGTGTCTCGACCATCCGGGCATTGCCGGCGTGATGCTGGCCAAGGCCGAAACGGCTCATGACGTTGCCCGGATGCCGAAGCCGGTGATCCCGCTGATCGAGACCGCGCGCGGCCTGGCGGCAGCGCGCACCATTGCAGAGGTCGCCGGGGTCGTGCGGCTGGCCTTCGGCACCATCGACTTCATGCTCGATCTCGGCCTGCACGAGGATGCGGAGGCGATGGCGATCTACCGCGCCGAACTGGCGCTGGCCTCCCGGCTCGCCGGCCTTGCTCCCCCTATCGACGGAGTGACCCCGGCAATCGACGATATCGACCGCGTCATCGCGGAAACCCGCCGGGCCCTTGCCTTCGGCTTCGGTGCGCGGCTCTGCATCCACCCGGCGCAGATCGGTCCCGTTCACGACACGATGCGGCCCGGCGACGATGCGATCAACCGGGCGCGCCGCATCGTTGCGGCGGCGGAGGCGGCCGGCGGCGGGGCGATCCAGCTCGACGGCGCCATGCTGGACCGGCCACTGGTCGCCCAGGCCGAGGCCCTTCTCGCCCGTGCCGGAGAGCAATAGGGCCGCTAAGGGAGTTCGTCTCTCAGACGATTTCGAGCGTCGCCTGCATGGAGATCACCCCGTCGGAGCGCTCGATGCGCCCCTCGCCGCCCGTGCCGGCGGCCGGGTGAACCAGCCGGATCGGCGTCGTGTCGAAGACCGGCGCCAGCGCCCGGAAGGCAAAACGGCGGACGGATGCCGTGCCCGCCATGGCATCGCAGAGCTTCGTTGCCATCAGCGGGCCGTGGACGATCAGCCCCGGATAACCCTCGACCTCACGGCAGAAGTTCCGGTCCCAGTGGATCCGGTGGCCGTTATGGGTGAGCGCCGAATAGAAGAACAGCTCCATGTCCGGATGGACGACATAGCCATCCGGCACCGGATCGCCCGGCGCGCGCAGCGCCTTTTCAGGCAAGCCGCGGTCGCGATAGACGATGGTCTGCCGTTCGGCGACCCCGAGCCCGCCATCCTGTTCGATCGCATGGTCGACGGTCACGAAGCAGAGGTCGCCGGTCCGCCCGCTCTTGAAGGCGACATCCGTGATGGTCGAGCGCCGCGTCGCCGGCACGCCGATCCGCAGGGGGCGATGCACCGTCACGTCGCCGGCCGCCCACATGCGGCGGTGGAACGGCGCCGGCGGCAGGAACAGGCCCAGCCGCTCATGGCCGTCCTCGCCCTGGTTCGCGATGGGAAAGCCGTGGTTGAAATAGGCCCAGTGCCAGGTCGCCGGCAGTTCGGCCTCCGGCGCCGCGACGCCGAGGACATGCGCCTGCTTGGCCACCGTCTCGGGCGCCATGCTGTCGGTCGCTTCACGCTGGCGCCCGACATAGGCCATGCATTCCTTGCGGATCGCCTCGTCCATCGATCGTCTGCCTTTCCTTGCCGCCGGACCGCCAGCGCGACTTGCGCAAACCGGTGATCTTCCGCCCTGACGGTGTTTTGAGGGGATCGCCCTATGAGATCGCAAACTAGTGCGCGGTGCGGAGTGCCGTCCAATAGGCCGTCTTCGCGGCTGTCATAGGCTCGCGCTCTGACTGTCGGGAAACTCGGCCTGCCAGATCCCGCGCCGGACCAGATCTTCGATGACCCGGATGCAGTAGGTTTCGATGGCCCGGGTCGCCGCCGAGACCGGCCGTCTGGCCGAGCGCACCAGATAGACCGGGCGGCGCATGCGGGGCGAGATGATCTGGCTACCCAAGAGCCGGCCGGTCTCGGCCAGATCATGCACCGCCGCCGGGGACAGGATGGTGTGGCCGCTGCCGCGGGCGACCAGCGCCTTGATCTGCTGCAGCGAATCCATCTCGGTGACGACCCGCGTCTGCAGCCGTTCGGCCTTGACCACCCGGTCGATCAGCCGCCGCAGCCCATGCCGCTGCGACGGCAGGACGAGGTCGAGCGCCATCACCTCGGCCAGCGGCACCGGGACGCCGGGCGGCGTCGCAAACGGCCAGTCGTCCGGCGCGGCATAGAACCAGAGATCCTCCATCAGGATCAGCCGCGAGGGGCAATCGCCGATCCCGTCCTGGTCGTAGAGCAGTGCCAGGTCGATCTCGCCGCTGGTGACGAGTTCGCGGATATGACCGCTCATCGCCTCGGTGGCGCAGAAGCGCACCTGCGGCATCTCCACCCGCACCGTCTCGGCGAGCGGGATCGACAGCGCCATGGACACCGAGGCCGGCATGCCGAACTCGACCCGGCCCGACGGTTCGGCCCCGATCGCCCGCACCGCGTCCTCGGCCTCGGCCATCAAGCTGCCGATCCGGCAGGAATGGTCGTAGAGCACCTGCCCCGCTTCGGTCGGCACCACGCCCCGCGCGGTCCGCGACAGGAGTTCGGTGCCCAGATGGGTTTCCAGATTGCGGGTCTGCTGCGACAGAGACGGCTGGGCGATGCCGAGCACCCGCGCGGCCGCGCTCATCGATCCGCTGTCGACGATCTGGCGGAAATAGGCGAGCTGACGTGAGTCCAAGGAAGGCTCCGGGAAATAGGAACATCCTATTGGTAGCGCCCGCGCGCACGATCTGTACAGGCCCGCTTCCGCCGACCGCCTCGCTGCTCTCTAATGCCCCCATGCGAAACCACGACCTCTTCTCCCTCGCACTCTTCGTGAACATCTGCGAGACGCGCAGCATCAGCCGGGCCGCCGAGCGGATGAACATCGTCGCCTCGGCCGCGAGCCGGCGCGTCGGCCTCTTGGAGCACGAGGCCGGCCTGCCGTTGCTGCTGCGCCGGCCGCATGGGGTGGAGCCGACCGCCGCCGGCATGATCGTGCTGCGCTATGCCCGCGACGTCATGCATCTCGGCCAGCAGGTGGAGGCGGCGCTGGAGGATCACCGCTCCGGGGCGAGCGGCATCGTCCGCGTCTTCGCCTCCAGCTCGGTGCTGGTGGAGTGTCTTGCTTCGCATCTGGCGGAATTCGCCAAGGCGCATCCCGGCATCAAGATCGATCTGGAGGAGCGGCCGACCAGCGACACGCTGCAGGCGCTCTATCACAAGCAGGCGGATGTCGGCGTCGTGGTGGCCGGCAGCGAGATGTCGGGCCTGTCCAGCTATCCCTATGCCAGCGACATGCTGGCCGTCGCCGTCCCCTGCGATCATCGCCTTGCGGCCGCGCGCCGGCTGAAATTCGACGAGCTCTTCGAGGACGATCACATCGCCCTGGAGCCCGGCACGGCCGTGCATCGCCTTCTGTCCGAGCAGTCGCGGGTGCACGGCCGGGCGCCCCGGGTCCGGGTGCAGGTCCGCAGCTTCGAGGTGATGTGCCAGATGATCGGTCGCGGGCTCGGCATCGGCATCATGCCGCGGCGGGCGATCGGACCGCTGGCGGCAGCCCTGCGGCTGTCGCTGGTGCCGCTCGACGAGCCCTGGGCGCAGCGCCGTTTCACCATCTGCGCCCAGCCCTCCGACACGCCCAATGCGTCGACCCAGCGCCTCATCGCCTTCTTGCGCGAGCGCGCCTCGACCGCCGGTTGATCGGCCTTCCGGCAAGTCGCGACCAGAACGAAAGCAACCGGCACCCGCGGTTTCACCAAATTCGAAACCAGACGACGCTGAATTCTCATTCCCCGAACCAGATTTCGCACATAGGCTGAACAGGCTCAAGAAACAGGCATCCGAAAGGCGCCTCGTTGATGTCCCTGCCGACGCTTCCCCAATGGACCGCTTTGACGCCGCAGCGCCGCGTCGCCGAGGCGGAGCGTTGCCGGGCCGCGCGGGACAAACTCGACGCGGCGTTCAGCCTGTTCGTCGCGGATGGCATGACTTGCACCTCCGGGGTGGCCCCTTCCACCGACGGGCCTCTGGCCGGCCTGCCCTATGCCGCGAAGGACATGTTCGACCGGCCCGGCCGCGCGCCGTCCTGCGGCATGGCAGAACCCTTCGCGGCCCCGCCCAAGCGTTCGGCCGCGATCCTCGACCGCATGGACGCGGCCGGGGCCGACTGCATCGGCTTCGCACGGATGGCAAAGCTCGCCTACGAGCCCTCCGGCTTCGCCACGGCTCGCAATCCCTGGAACCCGGACTTTGCGCCGGGCGGCTCGTCATCGGGCTCCGCCGCAGCCGTCGCCAGCGGCGCCGTCTTCGTTGCCCTGAGTTCAGATACGGGCGGTTCGGTGCGCATCCCCGCCCATTGCTGCGGTGTTACCGGCTGGAAACCCTCCGCCGGCCTCGTGCCGGACGATGGCGCCATGGTGCTGGCTCCCAGCCTCGATACGATCGGCATTCTTGCCCGCGGCGCCGCCGACATCCTGATGGTCGCCGAAGCGACAGACCTTCTGCCGTCCGGCGATGCTGGCACGTCCCACCGCGGCATCGCGGTCGCCGAAGACCTTCTGCAGCGCGCGGAGCCGTCTATCCGCGTGGCCTGCGAGGCCGGCATCGACCACTTTCTCGAACTCGGCTACCCGCTGGAAGGCCGTTCGGCCGGCCCCGCGGTCGACGCCAATGGCGACGCCGCCCTGCGGGTTCTGCAAGCCGAAGCCGCACGCGGTCTCGGCGCGTCGACGGCACTGGCCGAACAGGACCCGGAACTGGCGCGCCGGCTGGCGAACGGCGGCCGGATCGACGACGCCACGCTCCAGTGCGACCGCGATGGACGCGACGCGGCCCGGGCGGCCTTCCTCGCATCAATGTTCGGCGACAGCGCGTTTCTTCTGACGCCGGTCATGGCGATCCGCACCCCCACGCTGGCGGAGGTCGATCCTGCCGCGCCGGGCTTTTCCGGTCGCACGCTCTACGCCCTCAGCGCCTTCCTGCGCTTTGCCAATTATCTCGGCCTGCCGGCCCTCGCGCTGCCGACCGGCATCGACGATCGCGGCATGCCGGTGGGGCTTCAGCTCGTCGGCCGGCCGGGCAGCGACCGCGCGCTTCTCGAACTCGGCACCGCTTTCCAGGCGACCTCCTCCTGGCACGGCCGGATGCCGCCGCTCGCCGAACCGATTTTGCAATCTACCGAGAGTCTCGTCGCATGAGCTCCGCCCTCTCCCATCTCCGCGTGCTCGACCTGACCCGGGTGCGCGCCGGGCCGACCTGCTGCCGGATTCTGGCCGATTTCGGCGCCGACGTGATCAAGGTCGAGGCCCCGGTGGGGGTCGATCCGAACGCCAATATGAGCGGCGCGCGGCATGGCTACGACATGCTCAACCTGCACCGCAACAAGCGCTCGCTGACGCTCAACCTGAAGACCCCCGAGGGTCACGCGGTGTTCATGCGGCTGGTGCGCGATGCCGACGTGGTGGTCGAGAATTTCCGGCCCGACGTGAAGGACCGGCTGAAGGTCGCCTATGACGACCTGAAGGCGGTCAATCCGCGCATCATCCTCGCCTCGATCTCGGGCTTCGGCCAGACCGGCCCCTACAGCATGCGCGCCGGCTTCGACCAGATCGCCCAGGGCATGGGCGGCCTGATGGGCGTCACCGGCCTGCCCGGCCAGGGTCCGGTGCGCGCCGGCATCGCGGTGGCCGACTCTTCGGCCGGCGTGTTCGCCGCCTGCGGCATTCTCCTGGCGCTGCAGGAGCGCGAGACATCCGGCGAAGGCCAGTGGCTGCACACCTCGCTTCTGGAAGCGATGATCTCGATGATGGACTTCCAGGCCGCGCGCTATCTCATCGACGGCGAGGAACCGGCCCAGGCCGGCAACGACCACCCCTATGTCACGCCGATGGGCGTGGTGCAGACCGCCGATGGCCACATCAATATCGCCGTCGGCGGCGAGAACCAGTGGCGCCCCTTCTGCGAGGCGATCGACAGGCCCGCCCTGGCCGACGATCCGCGCTTTCGCACCCAGCCCGACCGTTTTGCCAACCGACCGGCGCTGAATGCGCTACTGCAGGAGATTTTCACCAGCCGCAACTCGGCCGAATGGCTCGATCTTCTCGACCGCCACGGCGTGCCCTGCGGCCCGATCAACGGCCTCGCCGACGTCTTTGCCGACGAGCAGGTCCGCCACCTCAACATCGCGGTCCCGCTAAAGCATCCGGCCCGCGGCCCGATCAGGGTCGTCGGCCAGCCGATCACCATGACCCGCACGCCCGCCGCCTTCCACAGCGCCGCCCCCGATGCCGGCGAGCACAGCGACGCCATTCTCGGCGAAGCCGGGCTGTCGGCGGACGAGATCGCTGCCCTGCGCGCCAAGGGAGTGGTCTGAGCCATGGCCGGTTCGATCGAGCTTCGCCGCGACGGGCACGCCGCCATGCTGACGATCAGCCATGAGGCGCGTCGCAATGCGCTCAGCCTCGCCATGTGGCGGATGCTGCCGACCCTCGTCGCCGAGGCATCGGCCGATCCGGACATTCGCGTCATCGTCCTCGAAGGCGCCGGTCCGAAGGCGTTCTGCGCCGGGGCCGACATTTCGGAATTCGCCACCCTGCGCGACACGCCGGAACAGGTCGAGGCTTACGAGGTCGCGGTCGACCGGGCACTGACGACGCTAGCCGCCTGTCCCAAGCCGACCGTCGCCGCCATTCGCGGCGTGTGTTTCGGCGGCGGGCTTGAACTCGCGCTGGCCTGCGACCTCCGTCTGGCCGACGACAGCGCGCTCTTCCGCATGCCGGGGGCCCAGCTCGGGCTCGGCTATACGCTCTCCGCAATCGAGATGTTCGTGCAGCGGATCGGCCAGGCCGCCACCGCCGAGATCATGTTCGCCGGGCGTGCCTTCGGCGCCGCCGATGCACTTCGCTTCGGCGTCGTCCAGAACGTCCATCCGCGCGAAAGCTTCGAGACCGAGCGCGGCGCCTTGGTCGAGACCATCGCGGGCAACGCGCCGCTGACCCTCATCGCCACCAAGCGGGCCCTCATCGAGCTGGCCCGCCCGGCCGGCGCGCGCGACGCCGCGGCGGTTGATGCCCTCGTCGCGGCCTGCTTTGCCAGCTCCGACTACGCCGAAGGCCGCAAGGCCTTCAGCGAGAAACGCCGTCCGCTCTTCAAGGCCGCTGCCGAGACGGCCCCGATTGAGCGAAAATGACCTCTTCCTCGGCGCGATAGGTGACGACATGAACAGACGCAGCATCATACGCCACTCCCTCGCAGTGGCGGCCAGCCTCGCGGTCGGCCTCGTGCCGCTCCGGGCCTTCGCGCTCGGACCGGCCCCCGAGGCTCTCGCCGATCCGGTGGAGCTGACGGTCGGCTATCAGAAGGTCGGGCATCTGGCGCCGATCACCCTGATCTCCGACGAGCTCGAAAAGCTCGGCGTGACCCTCAAGACCGTCGAATTCGCGCGCTACGCCGATGCCCGGACCGCGCTCCTGTCCGGCTCCCTCGACATGGCCACCGTCGGCCCTGCCGACCTCGCGATCTCACTGTCGCAGGGCTCCAAGAACGTCGTCGGCCTGATGGGCGTCGGCTCTTCCAAGAAATACGTCATCGGCCGCAAGGGCGTCGAGCTGAACTCCTGGGAAGACCTGAAGGGCAAGAAGGTCGGCATCGCGCCGGGTTCGGCCGTCTGGTTCCAGTTCGCCGCGACGGTCACCGAGAACGACATCCCCTATGACAGCTTCACCGCGGTCAACATCCAGGGTGGCGGCGCCAATTTCGACCAGGCGCTCAAGCGCGGCGAAGTCGATGCCATCGTCACCTGGGAGCCGTTCGAATCCGTGCCGGTGATCGAGGATTACGGCTACTTCGCCAAGAACCTCGAATACAGCGCGTCGGAAGCCGTCGGTGCCGAACTCGGCATGCTGATGGCGACGAAGGATGCGCTGGAGGAAAAGCGCGGCGCCGTCGAGCGCTTCGTCTGGGCCTATCTGAGCTCGCAGGAAAAGCTCGCCGCCGACCCGGCAGCCTTTGCCGCGGCCTATGCCGACCTCACCGGTCTCGCACCGGACGTGGCGGCGGAAGCTGCCAAGCCGATCACCCTCGGCTCGGTGGTCGACCAGGAGCAGATCGAGCGCCAGGCCAAGGCCTTCGCCGAACTCGGCGTGATCCAGCAGGACGTCTCGGACCAGATCGCCGATCACTGGGATCCGTCCATCGTCGAAGCCGCCAAGGGTCAGTAAGCCCTGTCGCCTCGCCCCGCGATCCGACGCGGGGCGGGGCACCCGTCCCGCAGCCAGGAGACCGCCATGTCCGATACCTCCGTCAAGCAGCCCGTTCCGGACGGTGCCGGACTCGCCGCCCCGGGCGCGCGAACGCTGGGCAGCACGTTGCCCCAGCTCATTCTCGCCAGCAGTGTCGGCCAGTTGCTGCTCGGCCTGCTGCTGCCGGTCGCGATCATTGCCATCTGGCAGTTCGCCGGCACCGACGGCTCGCTCTTCGGCGGTGTGCTGCCGACCCCCGACCGGGTCGTATCGGCCTGGTGGGTCTGGGCCTTCGGCGAGGCCGGCATGGGGCTGAACCCCTATAGCGGCACGTGGTTCGCCAATGTCGTCTTCTCCACCCAGCGCGTCGCCCAGGGCTTCTTCGTCGCCATCGCCGTCGGCGTGCCCGCCGGCATCCTGATCGGCTGGAGCCGCCTCGGCGCCCAGATCCTCGATCCGACCGTCCAGATCATGCGCCCGGTGCCGATCACCGCCTGGCTGCCCTTCTCCGTCGCCGTCTTCGGCATCAGTGGCTTCAGCGCCATCTTCCTGATCGCCCTCGGCGCCTTCTATCCGATCGTCATCAACACCACCCAGGGCGCCCGCCATGTCGAGCGCAATCTGATCCGCGCCGCGCTGATGATGGGCGCCAACCGCTTCGACATCCTGCGGCGCGTCGTCCTTCCGGCTGCCCTGCCCTCGATCTTCACCGGCCTGCGGATCGGCCTCGGCATCGGCTGGACCGCCGTCATCGTCTCCGAGATGATCGCGGTGAAGTCCGGCCTCGGCTACGTCCTGTGGGACGCCTATTATGTCGGCCGCATGGACGTGGTCATCGCCGACATGGTGTCGATCGGCGTCATGGGCCTCCTGAGCGATCAGCTCATCCTCCTCGCCGAACGCTGGGCCCTGTCCTGGCGCCTCGCGCAGACCCGCTGAGAAGGAATTCCCGATGGCCGAAATCAAGCTTCGCCAGGTCGCCAAGGTCTATCATGCGGCCACCCCGATCCGGGCACTGGACTGCGTCGATCTGGATATCGCCGAGGGCGAGTTCGTCGCCCTGCTCGGCCCCTCGGGCTGTGGCAAGTCCACCCTCCTCAACATCCTCGCGGGCTTCGAGAACAACAGCGAGGGCAGCGCGCTGATCGATGGCAGCACCATCGGCCGACCCGGCCCCGATCGCGGTGTCGTCTTCCAGGAAGCGGCACTGTTTCCGTGGCTGACGGTCTGGGAGAACGTCATCTTCGGCCCCAAGATGCAGGGCGTGGCGCGCGCCGACTACGAGGAGCGCGCCCGCGAGCTTCTGGAGATCGTCGGCCTGCAGGATTTCGCCAAGGCCTATCCCTCGCAGCTCTCCGGCGGCATGCGCCAGCGTGTCGGCATTGCCCGTGTGCTCGTCATGCGGCCGCGCGCCCTCCTGATGGACGAGCCCTTCGGCGCCCTCGACGCCCAGACGCGGCTGGCCATGCAGGAATTGCTGCTGAAAGTCTGGGAGAAGCTGAACACCACCGTCGTCTTCGTCACCCATGACATCGACGAGGCGATCCTCCTGGCCGACCGGGTCTGCGTGATGACCGCGCGGCCGGCGCGGATCGGCCGCGAGATCCCGATCGAGCTCGCTCGTCCGCGCTCCATCGACGACCTGATCACCCCCGACTTCACGCGCTACAAGGCCGAGATCATGGCCGAGATGCGCAGCGCCCACAGACAGGCAGAGACGCAGGCCGCATGAGCAATCCCCGCATTCCCTACCGCATGTCGTCCGAGCGACCGTCCCTGCCGCCGATGCAGGGGCGCCGGATCCTGGTCAATCTGGTGGTCAATGTCGAAAACTGGCAGTTCGACCAGCCGATGCCGCGCACCATCATCACCCCGCCGCACGGCAAGGAGACGGTGCCGGACGTGCCGAACTTCAGCTGGGCCGATTACGGCATGCGCGCCGGCCTGCCGCGCATCCTGAAACTGTTCGCCGATCTCGGTCTGCCAGCCTCCACCTCGATCAATGCCGGCGTCATCGCCGCCTATCCGCAGGCGGCCCGCGCCATGCTGGACGCCGGCTGGGAGTTCATCGGCCACGGCCTGCATCAGCGCGCGCTAAACCATGCAGGCGCCAGCGAGGAGGCACTGGTCATCGAGACGCTGCGGCTGATCGAGGAATTCACCGGCGTGCCGGCGCGCGGCTGGCTCAGCCCGGGCCTGCGCGAAAGCCTGGAGACCCCGGACATCCTGCGCCGCGCCGGCGTCGATCACGTCTTCGACTGGGTGGTGGACGACCTTCCGTCCTGGATCGCCACGCCGGACGGGCCGCTGATCGCGATGCCCTACAATCTCGAGATCAACGATTCCATCGTCTACGCCATCGAGAAGCACGCGACCGGCGAGATGCTGAACCGGCTGCAGCGCACGCTCGCCCTCTTCCGCCGCGAGATCGACACCAATCCGCGCGTTCTCGCCATCGGCCTGCATCCGCATCTGATGGGCGTGCCGCATCGCCTGCAGGAGCTGCGCGACATGGTGGAGCTGCTCAAGGCCAGCGACGACGTGCTGTTCACCAGCGGGTCTAAGATCGCCGACTGGTACGCCGCCGCCGAGCCTTTCAGGGCGGGTGTCGGCTGATGGACCTGCATCTGTCCGGCAAGCATGTGCTGATCACCGGCGGCACAAAGGGCATCGGCTTCGCCATCGCCGATCTCGTGGCCGCCGAAGGCGCCGCCGTGACCATTGTCGGTCGCGATGCCGATCGCCTGGCCGATGCGAAAGCGCGGCTGGCGCCCCACGGCACGGCGGTCACCGCGATCGTCAGCGACCTCGCCGAGGCCGGCGCCCGGGCGGCTCTGGTCGCGGAAGCCGGCGATGTCGACATCCTGGTCAATTGCGCCGGCGCCATTCCCGGCGGCGACCTCTTCGCCCTGCCGATCGAGACATGGCAGGACTCCTGGCAACTCAAGGTGTTCGGCTATATCGACCTGACGCGGCTGTATCTGGAACGCATGAAGGCGCGCGAGAGCGGCACCATCGTCAACATCATCGGCGACCTCGGCCGGTCGCCGCGCTTCGACTATGTCTGCGGCTCGACGGCCAATGCCGCGCTCATCGCCTTCACCGAGGCGGTCGGCGCCAAGAGCCCCGACTGGAATGTCCGCGTCTTCGGCGTCAATCCGACCGCGACGCAAACCGAGCGGATCGTCACCGTCGCCCGCGGCCGCGCCGAAAGCGCGCTCGGCGATCCCGAGCGCTGGCGCGAGATGATCGCCAACCGCCCCTTCGGCCGCCTGTCGGAACCGGAGGAAGTCGCCCGCATCGTCGCCATGCTGGCGTCGCCGGCAGCCGGCTATCTGTCGGGAACGGTGGTCGACCTGGATGGCGGCATGCGCCATCGGGGCTGAGTCCGCTCGCGCGGCCCCATCCCGGTCGGCGGCTCAAAGCGCCGTCGGACGATCCCGCCGTGTTGCCAGATAGGAGCGGTCGCGGCTGCGGTACTGCCCGTCGCCCTTGCGGCCGACCAAGGCCCCGTCGGACACCATCAGCTTGCCCCCCAGAACCACGATCGTCGGCCAGCCGGTGAGCTCCAGCCCCTCATAGGGCGTATAGTCCGCGCCGTCATGCATCTCGGCGTGCCGGACCGTGCGGGTCATCGCCGGATCCCAGATCGCGATATCCGCATCGGCGCCGATGGCGATCGTGCCCTTGCGGGGATAGAGGCCATAGGTCTTGGCCTGGTTGGTCGCCGTCAGCGCCACGAAGCGCGGCAGGTCGATCCGGCCCTTGTTCACCCCTTCCGAGAACAGGATGGGCAGCCGCAATTCGACGCCCGGAATGCCGTTCGGAATGTGCCGGAAGCTGGTCATGCCCTTCGGATTGCGCTTTCCGGCCGGGTCGTCGTAGCGGAACGGGCAATGGTCGGAGGAAAACAGGTCGAAGACGCCGCGTTCGAGCCCGTCCCAGCAGGCCTCCTGGCTCTCCGCATCCCGTGGCGGCGGCGAACAGACGAACTTGGCGCCTTCCCAGTCCATCCCGTCCAGATCGTCGGCGGTCAGCATCAGATATTGCGGGCATGTCTCGCCGATCACCTTGCGGCCGCGGCGACGCGCCCGCTCGATCTCTTCCATGGACTCCCGGTTCGACACATGGACGATCACCAGCGGCACGTCGGCGACCTCCGCCAGCGACACGGCGCGATGGGTCGCCTCGCGCTCCACCGCCATCGGCCGCGTCGTCGCATGGGCGCGCGGCGCGACATCGCCCTCGGCCTCGTGGCGGCCGATAAGATAGCGGATCGCGTCCTCGTTCTCGCAATGGACCATGACAAGGGCGCCGGTGCGGCGGGCCACATCCATCGTGTCGAGGATCTGGCCGTCGCTGAGCCGCAGATCCTCGTAGGTCATGAACACCTTGAAGGAGGTGTAGCCGTCCTCCACCAGGGCCGGCAGTTCCTGGCCGAGCACCGCGTCCGACGGGTCCGAGACGATGAGGTGGAAGCTAACATCGGTGTAGCAATTGCCGTCGGCCAGTGCGTGATAGGCCTTCAGCGCCTCGCGCAGCGGCCGGCCCTTTTCCTGCAGGCAGAACGGCAGGATGGTGGTGTTGCCGCCGAACAAAGCCGAGCGGGTGCCGCTCTCGAAATCGTCGGCCATGACGATCCCCTCGCCCGACGGCTGGGCAATATGCACATGGCTGTCGATCCCGCCCGGCAGGACATAGCGCCCGGTGGCGTCGATGGTCTCGACCGCCTCACCGAGGTCGCGGCCGATCTGCACGATCACGCCGTCGCGGATGCCGATATCCGCCTGGAACACGTCGGACGCGGTGGCGATCGTGCCGTTCTGGATGACGAGGTCGTAGGGCATGGGCGGTCCGGATCGATGAAACGAAGGAAGGGCTACCCGGTGCGATCTCGGCCGGGCAGCGGGATAGGACAAGCGCGGCTAGAGCGCCGGTTCGAGCGCGGCGATCAGCCGGTCGACCTCGTCCAGCGTGTTGTAGTGGACCATCGATACCCGCACGACGCCGTTCTGCGGTGCAAGGCCGAGATCCTGGATCAGGCGCTTGGCGTAGAAATCCCCGTGCCGGATGCCGATCATGTGCGGATCGACCTGGTCGACGATGGCCTTGGAGTCGCGATCGCCGGCAATGAAGCTGATCGTCGCCACCCGGTCCTCGACGGCGCTCGAATTGCGGCCGACGATGCGGATCGAGTTGCGGCTGCCGAGGAAATCGAGAAGCCGCGCGGTGATCGCCCGCTCCTGCTCGGCAATGTCACGGAAACCGGCCTCGATCGCCGCGCGGCCCGCCGTCGCACCGGCCATGACGCCCAGCTCCTCGACATAGTCGATGGCGCCGACCGAGCCATGGGCGAGCTCGTAATTGATGTTGCCCGGCTCCAGCTTGTGCGGCACGGCGTCCTTGCCGAAGAAGAAATGGTAGATGTTGTCGAGCTCGAGGAGCCGGTCCCGCCGGCCCCACATCACCCCGAAATGCGGGCCGAAGACCTTGTAGGCGCTGAAGATGTGGTAGTCGGCGCCGAGCGCCTGGACGTCCACGGCGCGGTGCGGCGCATAGGCGACGCCGTCGACGCAGACCTGGGCGCCGCCTTCATGGGCGATCTCCGAAATCTCGGCGATCGGGTTGATGGTGCCGAAGATGTTCGAGGCATGGGTGACGCAGACGAGCTTGGTGCGCTCGTTCATCAGGGCCTTCAGGTCGTCGAGATCGAGCTCCAGCGTTTCCGGATTGCAGTTCCAGAACCTGACGACGACGCCGCGGGCCTCGTGCTTCAGCCACGGGCCGATATTGGCCTCGTGGTCGGTGTTGGTCACGATGATCTCGTCGCCGGCGGACAGGCTGCCGGTCATCGCCTCCGACAGCACCCGGATCAGCATGGTGGTCGAAGCGCCCATGACGATCTCGCCGGCATCGGCGGCGTTCAGATAGCGGGCAAAGGCGTTGCGCGCCTCGCGCACCCGTTCCGTCGAGCGCTGGCTCGGCGCATAGGTCGCGCCGGTCTGGACGTTGGACGTCAGGAGGTAGTCGGAGATCCGGTCCGCAACCCGCGACAGCACCTGGCTGCCGCCGGCATTGTCCATGAAGACCCAGTCGCCGGAAAGCGCCGGAAACTGCCGGCGGACGAAGTCCATGTCGAGTGCCATCGGATGTGCCTTTCGGTCTCTGCCAGAATGTGCGGACTTGCCCGCGCGCGTCAGTGGTTGAGGACGGCGTCGAGGAAGGCGCGGGCACGCTCGTTCCGGGTCGCCGTGAAGAAGGTTTCGGGCGTCGAGATCTCCTTGATCTCGCCGGCTTCCATGAAGACGATGCGATCGGCCACCTGCCGGGCAAAGCCCATCTCGTGGGTCACCAGCATCATGGTCACCCCCTCGCCCGCCAGTCCCTTGATGACGTCCAGCACCTCGCCGACCATTTCCGGGTCGAGCGCCGAGGTCGGCTCGTCGAAGAGCAGGATGCGCGGCTCCATGGCCAACGCCCTTGCAATGCCGACGCGCTGCTGCTGGCCGCCGGAGAGCTGGACCGGATATTTCTCCGCCTGTTCGGCAATCCCGACCCGTTCGAGCAGGCGTCGGGCACGGGCGCGGCTCTCCTGCCAGCTGAGGCCCCGCACCCGCACCGGACCGAGCGCGACATTGTCGAGGACGGTATGGTTGGGAAACAGGTTGAAGGCCTGGAAGACCATGGCGACTTCCTGGCGCACGCTCTGCAGCCTGCGGCCGGCCTCCACCCGCGTGCCGTCGACGACGACGTCGCCGGCATCATATTGCTCGAGGAGGTTGATGCAGCGGATCAGCGTCGACTTGCCGGAGCCCGACGGCCCGAGCAGAACCACGACCTCGCCGGCGGCGACCTCGAGGTCGATGTCCTTCAATGCCTCGAACTTGCCGAAGCGCTTGCCGACGCCGCGCATCTCGATGATCGGCCGGGTCGCCTCCATCAGCGGGCTCCCTTCCTGGCATGGCGCGCCTCGAAGACGGCGACGAGACGCACCAGCGGCAACAGCAGCAGGAGATAGAGGATCGCCGCGCCGATCAGCGGCGTCGGATTGGCGGCCAGCGCCTGCGCCTGCGTCGCCTGCTTCAGGAGGTCCGGCAGCGCCACCACCGAGGCGAGCGCGGTGTCCTTCATGACGTTGATCGAATTGTTGGTCAGTGGCGGGATGACGATGCGGATCGCCTGCGGCAGCACCACGTCGCGCATCAGGAACCACTGGCTGAGCCCGATCGACTGAGCCGCCTCGAACTGTCCCCGCGGGATCGCCTCGATGCCGGCGCGGTAGATCTCCGCCGTATAGGCGCTGGAGATCATGGTCAGCGCCGTCGTCGCCGAGGCGAAGGCCGACAACCGGATGCCGACGAAGGGCAGCGCGTAATAGACGATGACCAGCCAGACCAGCACCGGCAGCGCCCGGAACACGTCCACATAGGCGACGACCAGGAATTTCAGGATCGGGTGCCCGTAGATCCGCATCATCGCCAGAACGAGGCCGCCGACCAGGCCGAGCACGATGGACAGGGCTCCGAGCGCAATCGTCCGCCACAAGCCTTCCAGCAGCAGCGGATAATAGCGCAGGAGAACGTCGATATTGAAGAAGGTGTGGACGATATCCATCAAGCCGCCGACTGTTCCGGAAAAGGCGTCAGGGCCGGACGCGAAGCGCCCGGCCCATCGGTCGGATTACGACTTCGGCTTCGGCATCTCGCGCACTTCCACCGTGCTGGTGGTGGCTTCCGGCTGCATGCCGAACCATTTCTCGTGCAGGTCCGCGATGTAGCCTTCGTCCTTCAGGGTCGTCAGCACCTCGTTGGCCTTGCCGGCCAGTTCGCTGTCCTTGGCGAACATCATCGAATATTGCTCGCCCGTGGCCAGCCGCTCGACGACCTTCATCTCGGGCTTGTCCTTCAGATAGTAGGCGACCGCCGGAATGTCGGAGACATAGGCGTCGATGCGCCCCGCCGCGAGATCGAGCATGGCCGGGCTCAGGCCCTCGTAGCGGCTGATGCCGGCCAGGCCCCACTCGCTCTCGCGCTCGGTCGAATAGATGTCGCCGGTCGAGCCGGTGTCGACGCCGACGGTCTTGCCCTTCAGGTCGCCGCTGCCGGCGATGCCGGAATCGGCGCGGGTCGAGAGCGACTGGTCGCTGTCGTAATAGGGCTGCGCGAAGGACACCGACTGGAGCCGCTCGTCGGTGATGGTGATCGAGGAGATCGCCACATCGATGCGGCCGGACTGGACGGCGGAGAACAGGCCGTTGAACGGCACGTTCTGGATGTCGACCTCATCGTAGCCCAGGCGGTTGGCGACTTCCTTGAGAAGGTCGACCTCGAAGCCGACGATCTCGGAATTCTCGTCCTGGAACTCCCAGGGTACGTTGCCGATATTGGCGCCCGCCGTCAGCGTTTCGGCAAGCGACGGACCGGCGACCAGAAGGAGCGCGGTGGTGGCGGCGGCGATCATGTGGGTCCGGATCATGCAAGTCTTCCCTGTCTCGTTGGTGGAGCGCACCGGCGCGCGGCCGGCCTGGAGATCGAACTGGATGGCGTGACGTCCCGCGGCACCTGCTTCTACCGTCGGCATGCAGATGCCTATATTTTTCGCATGCACTTTAGAGCGCAAAGTGTATGCGAATAATCCCAGGGCGCAATCCCGCAGGTCGTTTTTCTCCGGATTTCCGGAATGGACGGGTCGGCACACCGGCGAATGCGGTGCCGAGCGCGAACGTCGCGATGAAGGCAGAGGACCGTCCGGCATCCCACTCATGGGGATGTCCAGCGGCGGTCAAGCTAGCGGTGAACGCTGGCCTCCGGATGCGCAGAGCCTCGAAGCCCGGCGGCTCCGCGTGCTTCCGGGGCGATCCACCAGGCACCGACGAACGGCGGTGCCTTAGGCAACCGTAGAGCGCGGCGCTCGAGACACGCGCCGACTCGGGACGCTATCGCGCCGCGTCAGTCCTCGACGTAGGGCGCCAGAATATCGACGAGATTCTTGGTGCCCCGGTCGGCATCGGGCAGGAACGCCCGGTCGGCCACGGCTTCCAAATGCCCGGCCATCAGCCGCATGGCCGCGTCGCGATCGCCATTCGCCAGCGCCTCCACGAGGGAGCGATGCTCGTTGACGGCGCATTCGGGCGAGTGCGGGCGGCCATAGGCCGAGAGCGACAGGCCACTGCGATAGGCCACCTCGCTGACATAGCGAATAAGGATCGGCTTGCCGGTCATCCGGGCGAGCAGCACGTGGAAGTCCGTCGCGAGGCGAATCGACGCCGCCTCGGGACCTCCGGCGGCCTTGTCCTGCGCCGTAATATGCGCGTTCAATTCGGCAATCTGTTCCGGGCCGAGCGCGCCCGCCAGATGCCGGACCACTAGCCGCTCCAACTCGACACGGATGTCGAAGGTGTCGCGCGCCTCCTCGAAGGTGGGCGTTGCCACCACCGCGATCCGGTTGCGCCGGAGATCGACCAGCCCTTCGCCGGCCAGTTGGCCCAGCGCCTGCCGTGCGATCGTGCGACTGACGCCGAAACGTTCGCCGAGCGCGTCCTCCGGAAGCTTGTCGCCCGGCGCCAGGGCGCGCTCGATGATCGCCCGCCGGATGGC
Organism: Aurantimonas litoralis; assembly: GCF_026153195.1. Classification (NCBI taxonomy): domain Bacteria; kingdom Pseudomonadati; phylum Pseudomonadota; class Alphaproteobacteria; order Hyphomicrobiales; family Aurantimonadaceae; genus Aurantimonas; species Aurantimonas litoralis. Next base: position 28,165 of record NZ_JAPFBM010000016.1, read on the forward strand.
AAGGCAGATCCGATCGACCCGGCTGGCGGAATCCCGTGACAATGCCATCGGTGGAGGGTGCTCCTCTTCGCAGTTCCAAGCCGATCGCATACCACATGGTATCGAAAGTCCATACGCGTTGACGCGAGGGACGCCATCCCGTTCTCACACGATGCCAGGTCGGCCAACGGTTCGGGCTACGATCCCGGCTTCTGAACCTTGCCCATCGAGGTGCACGCGCCAGACGAAGTCGCGGCTCGCGCCCGGCGGCAGGATGAGAATCCCCGGCTTGGCGATGAAGGCGCCGTCCCAGCCGACCGGGCTTGCCATCGAGAACCAGGGCTCGATGCACACGAACGGCGCACCGCCGGATCGCGACCAGATGCCGAGATCCTTGTAGCCGTCCCAGCCGATGGTAATCGACCGGACAATCTCCCCGTCCGGCGCGTGCGCGGCATAGGTCACGCTGCGGCTGGTAACGCTCGGCATCACCAGCGCATCGCGCGCAAACAGCGCTTCCGACAAGGGCAGCGTCCGGCCATCGAAGGGCAGCGGCTTTTCGGCGCCAAGCAGCGCGTCGCTCACCGACAGCGCCGCGCCCGTCTCCTGCCGGTCGAAGTGGATTGCATGGTCCGTCTTGGCAATCCCGTCGACCAGAGGCCAGCGAAACCCCGGATGGGCGCCGACGCCGCAGGGCAGCGGCCGTTCGCCGGGATTGGTTACCCGCGTCGTCACAGTCAGGGTCGCCTCGGTCACCTCGTAGATGAGGTCAAGCACGAAGGAATAGGGATAAGAGTGCCGGGTCGCCTCGTCATCGGTGAGGCGCAGCGCGCACCGCCGTGTCGATCGCTCGATCCAGGCGAAGCGGCAATCCCGGGCGAAGCCGTGCTGCCCGAGCGTGTAGGTCTTGCCGGCGTCGCGCAGGACGTTGCCGGCGAGCTTGCCAACGATGGGGAACAGGACGGGCGCCTGCCGCGGCCATTCGGGGCCACCCTGCCAGAGGAGGTCCTCCCCCGCCGCATCGCGCAGGCTGACAAGTTCGGCTCCGGCGTCGCGGATCACCGCCCGAACGCCCTCGGCGGCGATCTCATGCTCTTCAATCATCGTCAGCCACCTGCCTCGCCCACCTCATGCCTATAAACGCAAAAAGCCCCTCGGCGAGATGCGCGAGGGGCTTTGTGTGTTGCGTTGTGAAGAAGGTGGTCTCTTTGTTCAACTTGCGATTTGCAGACCTGGCGGCGACCGACTTTCCCGCGTCTTGAGACGAAGTATCATGGGCGCTGGGGCGTT
>NZ_JAPFBM010000017.1:0-28090 GCF_026153195.1 Aurantimonas litoralis
AGGCCAGGGTTGCGGCGAAGATCCGCCAGATCCAACCGGACTACATGCCGATGGGCGAAACCGGGATGGCCGAAATGGCCGAGATGGCGATGCCGCTGCCGGATAACACGATCCCGATGATGGCCGGCTGGGGGCAGTTCGGCGCCCTCGAAATGGGCGGCATGTTCACCGTGATGAAGGTCCGGGACGGGCTTGCGGCCGACGATTACGCCGATCCGGGCGATTACGAGTTTCCTGCCGGAACGGTGGCCTACGAATGGACCGGATCGCTCCCTGAAGCCCCTGTCGCGCCGGCTGGCAGCGCCGACGGTGCCGCACTGCCCCACACGCCATCCGCCAGACGGGTCATGCCGGCCGGCGGCGATCATTCCGGCCATTGAGGCCGGACGCAAGGGACACCAACCACAATCAAAGAGGACCATTCATGCGCAAACTTACGATGCTGCTCTTCGCCGCCACCTTGCCGCTTGCCCCCGTCACCGCCCTGGCGGCCGGGAGCCATTCGGGCGGGCACCACGACGAGATGATGCTTGGCAAGCCGGCGGAGCCCGCGCAGGCGGGGCGAACCATCGCCGTGCGGATGCTGGAGACCGACGATGGCGCGATGCTGTTCGAGCCGTCGTCCATCGCGGTCAAGCGGGGCGAGACCGTGCTTCTGGAGATCCGCAACGATGGCGAGATCGAGCACGAATTCGTCATGGACGGGCACGAGATGATCCAGGAGCACAAGGTGCTGATGGAGAAGTTTCCGGAGATGGAGCACGCCGATCCGAACGCCGTGCGTCTGGAGCCCGGCGAGAGCGGCCAGATCGCCTGGACCTTCACCAATGACGGCAGCTTCGAGTTCGCCTGCCTCATCCCCGGCCACTACGAATCCGGCATGCACGGTCCGCTGACCGTCGCCGCCGAATAGCCCCCGACTGAACGCTTCTCAGGAGAAAACCATGTCCAAATTCGTGAAAACCCTCGCCCTCGCGCTCGTTGCGCTTCCCCTGGCTCTGCCGGCTCTTGCCGCCGATTACACCAGAGGCACCGTCCAGAAGGTCGATACCAAGGCCGGGAAGCTGACGATCAGGCATGAGGAACTGGCCAATCTCGACATGCCGGCCATGACGATGGTGTTCGTCGTCGCCGATCCGGCGATGCTGGAAACGGCAAAGGAAGGCCAGGCGATCGAGTTCGTGGCGGAACGGATCCGGGGCAAGTTGACCGTCGTCGAGATGAAATAGGCGCCTTTCCCGTCGGGCGGCACCAACCGCTCGGCGGGAGCAGGTCCCAAACACCACCACCATCACCACAGGCCGGCCCCATGAAATACTCGACCTTCGGCGCGATCATCGCGACCTCCACCATCGTGATGTTCGGACTGATGTATCTGAACACCTACAGCCTCGATCATGTCCTCTTCAGCGAAACCCGGGCGTGGATGGCGATCGTCATGGGGGCGACGATGGCCGTCATCATGCTGGCCTTCATGCTCGGCATGTACCGAAACCGGACGACCAATATCGCGATCTTTGCCGCGGCAATCATCGCCTTCGCCGGCGCGCTCTATCACGTGCGCAGCCAGGACACGATCGCGGACGTCGCCTGGATGAAAGCGATGATCCCGCATCATTCGATCGCTATCCTGACCAGCGAGCGTGCCAACATCTCCGATCCGCGCGTCCGCAAGCTCGCGGACGCGATCATCGAGGCGTAGCGCCGGGAGATCGGCGAGATGAAGGCTCTGATCGCCGATCTCGAAAGGGAGTAAGTCCGCAATGACATGTCCGATCAGTCGCCGGAGCTTCCTGCTCGGATCGAGCGCGATGCTTGCAACGACGGCAATACCGAGGGCCTCCGCCGCCACGCGGCACCGTCTCGTCGCTGCCGTAGGCCAGGCGCAGATCGTGCCCGAGACATTCGCAGGCCCCACGCCAGTCTGGGCATTCAACGGTACCGCGCCAGGGCCCGTGCTGCGGGTGCGTGCAGGCGAACGTCTGGCCGTCGATGTCGAGAACCGCCTTGATCAGCCGACCAGCGTGCACTGGCACGGCATCCGGATCGACAACGGGATGGATGGCGTTCCCGGCCTGACGCAGGCGGCGATCGCGCCGGGCGAGCAATTTTCCTACGAGTTCGTCCCGCCGGATCCAGGGACCTACTGGTACCATTCCCACAATCGATCCTGGGAGCAGAATGCCCGCGGGCTTCACGGGGCGCTGATCGTCGACGAGCCTGAGCTGTGGCGGGGCGCCGACCGCGACCTCGTTCTGGTCCTCGACGACTGGCGTCTTGCCCGGGACGGCGCCATCGCAGACGGCTTCGGCCAGATGATGGAATGGGCACATGGCGGCCGCATCGGCAACACGCCGACGGTCAATGGACGCCTGGGCTCAAAGATCGCCGTCCGGCCGAACGAGCGGATCCGGGTGCGCCTGATCAATGCGGCCAATGCGCGGATCATGGAGATAGCCTTTGCGGGTCTGCCGGTGCACCTCCTGGCGCTGGACGGCATGCCGACGACCATCGAAGCGCTAAGCGGAACCATCCAGCTTGCGCCCGCACAAAGGGCAGACCTCCTCGTCGACTTTGCCGGAGCGGACGGAGACACAATCGCGCTGTCGCTCCAGACGCGGGATGGGCCCTTTGAGATGGCCACGTTCGCGCTTCAAGGGGAACCCGTGCGATCGCGATATGCCGATCCTGTCGGGCTGCCGCAGTCCGGCCCGGCCGCTCTGCCCGCATTGTCGAACGCCTTCAGGACCGAACTGGTGACGGAGGGCGGCGCCATGGGCAGCATGCAGGGCGCCACGCATCAGGGCCGCTGGATGGACATGCGCGAACTCGTCTCGAGGAGCCGGGTCTGGTCCTTCAACGGGGTGGCCGGCGACATGGACCAACCGCTCGCGACCGTGGCGCGAGGCCGTCCGATCGTCTTCACCCTGCGCAACCAGACCCGATGGCCCCATGCGATGCATGTCCACGGCCATCACTTCCGTGTCGTCTCTCGCGACGGCAAGCCCGTTGCGAGCCCGGTCCTGCGCGACACCGAGCTGATGATGCCCGACGAGACGATCGAGATCGCCTTCGTCGCCGACAATCCGGGGAAATGGCTGCTTCATTGCCACATGCTGGAGCATGCCGCCGGCGGCATGATGACCTGGTTCGACGTGACATGAGGAGACGCCGATGAGGGCATCGAAAGCGACCATCGCGGCCGTCGCCGGCGCGCTCGCAATCGGCGCGTTCATTGTCTGGCGGACCCTGTCCGGGGGACCGGCATCCAACGCGCATATCGTGGCCGTGACAGTCCCGCAGCTCTCCGTCCGGGCGGAGCGTGGACAGGAACTCTTCGCCGCGAACTGTGCTGCCTGTCACGGGGAGAACGCCGGCGGCACCGAACAGGGGCCGCCGCTGATCCATCGGGTCTATGAGCCGAACCACCATGGCGACCAGGCATTCCTGATCGCCGTGACACAGGGGGTCCGTGCTCACCACTGGGGCTTCGGAAGCATGCCGCCGGTCGTGGGCGTGAGCGAGCGCCAGGTCGCCGATATCGTTGCCTATGTTCGCGCGGTCCAGAAGGCCAACGGCATCTTCTGAACCCGCCACGATCACCGTCGCAGGTATTTCACCAGCGCCGCGATCACCAGCACAAAGACCACAAGGACCAGAATGCCCCAGAGTCCCATGCCAAAGGGCATCCATCCCATATCGCCAGAGTGTTCGCCCATCATCGTTGTTCTCCTTGCTAAAGGTGGCTTTTCCGTCGGGTAGTCTTGCGAGCCAACGCCGGAGTCTTGTCGAAGACGAGGAGCGCCCCCGATCCTTGTCCGCAGTGTTGGCACATGGTTGGAACGAGGAGGCTTCAGCCTCCCCAGATCATGCGCAGGGGCATCCACAGGCCCATGCCGATCATGACGAGATTCTCGGTCAGCGACACGAAGCCCAGGGGCACATTCGAGCCGCCGCCGACGCAGGCGCATTTGAGTTCGCGTTTCTGCACATAGACCGCATAGAAGACCGACACGGCGCCGATCGTCCCGATGACCAGCGCGATCGGCGCCGACAGCCAGGTGAGGGTGCCGGCGATCATCAGCACGCCGGCCAGCGTCTCGCCGAACGGGTAGATCTTGCCGTAGCGCACCCATCGCTTGGCCAGGAGGTCGTAGTTCAGGAACATGGTCGAGAAGCTCTCGACGTCCTGCAGCTTCTGGATGCCGAGCAGGCACATGGAGATGGCGAAGAACCACTCGATCGCCCGCACGGTGAAGAGCGTCTCATAGGCAGCGAAGGAGACCGCCAGCGCCATCAGGAATGCGACCGAGAAGATGGCGATCACCGGCTGGTAGGTGGTCTCGTCCTCAGACTGGACCGACTTGCCGAAATGTTCGCGCAGATCCGTATAGCCGCCGACGCGATCGCCGCCGATGAAGGCCTGAGGCGTCGTCTCGACGCCATGCTTTGCCTTGAAGGCGTCGGTCTCCTCGCGGGTGGTCAGCCAGTTGTCTTCGACCGCGTACCCTTCGCGCTCGAGAAGATCCTTCGACTTCAGCCCGTAGGGGCAGACATGCTCGTCCATGACCATCCGGTAGAGGACGGCCGTCTTCCGTGTTGGTGAAGGCAATATCGTACTCATGCCACTTCTCCTGCAACGATGATCAGCGAGCACTCGTTCGTTCGCCGATCGTCGGTATCAGATGGAGATTCTAGCTACTGGAAGGTCAAGGCGGGATCGAAAATCCGCACATGAGGCGTATCGTAATTCAAGAGTGCTCGCATCCGGAGACGCGGCGATACACAGCGATCAAGCACTGGATCAGCGTTGAGACGAACTCGACGTCAGATCGCCAGTCAGCGTCTACTGGCATCCGTTTTTCGGAATGCCCTACGCAGCGGTGCCGAGCGCACTTCGTACAACGACGTTCGCTCCAACGGGAACACGATCTTCCAGATCGATGACGTCCTGGTTGAACATACGAATGCAGCCTGACGACACTGATCGGCCGATCGTTGAGGGCTCGTTGGTGCCGTGAATCCGGTAGTAGGTGTCCCGGCCACCGCGATAGAGATAGAGAGCGCGGGCTCCCAGAGGGTTGCCGAGCCCGCCCTCAAGGCCGCTCGCGTAGGGGCCGAACCGTTCGGGCTCACGCTTCAGCATGTTGGGGGTCGGCGTCCAGCCCGGCCACTCAGCCTTGCGGGCGATTGTCGCGTTGCCAGTAAACGCGAAGCCTGCCTTGCCGACGCCGACACGGTAGCGCATGGCCTTGCCGTTTTCCTCGACGAGATAGAGGAAATGCGCGGCCGGATCGACGACGATGGTGCCCGGAGCTTCAGAGCCGGCGAAATCAACGATCTGGCGCCGGTTTTCATCGGTAAGATGGGCAGCGGGAATGGCGGGGATGGTGCGGCCACTGTCCTCGAAGGCGGCATATCGCGGATCGCCGATCAGGCTCGGCGCAGCGTAGCCGAGCACGGTCCGGGGCAGTTCGCCGACAGACGAGCAACCCGTCATCGTAAGGAGAGCCGCGGCCAGCAGGCCTGTGCGGTGAGCGTTCCTAAAAGTCATGTCAGTCCCATTCCGCCTTGGCGTTATCGATATCCGCCGCGATTGCTTCGCGCCAGATCTCTCCGAAATGTAGCGAACGGAGCGTTCCGGTCGCATCGAGAAACAATGTGGCGGGGTAGCCGGAGACGCCGTAATGCTGTGCGAGCGCATACCCTTGATCAAGCACGACATGGTCGATTTCGAGGTCGGCTCTCGCCAGGAACCGAGACACGGTTTGCGCGCTTTCGCCCTGGTTGGCGAAGACGAACACCGCGTCAGCTCGAATTGCGGTCATCCTCACCATCATTGGCATTTCGCGGCGGCATGGTGGGCACCAGGAGGCACAGAGGTTGAGGACAATCGGCTTCTCACCGAAATCGGCCAGTGAGCGGGCCGGACCGTCCAGCATGGCAAAGCTTTCGCTGGGAGCCGCGATTGCCTCCGTGCTCGCGACCAGTTGCCAGGCAATGTTCCAGGCAACGAAAGAGCCGGCGAGCGCGCCCATCGACCAGATCCGGAGACGAACGTCCTGAAACACGTAGAGGGTGTAGAGAAGGGCGGCCGCAAGCCCGGCCAACGCTGCGAAGCCTCCTTCCCAGATGCTGAAAACGCGGAACGGCTTCGGTGCAAAGGTCTCCCAGTGAAGGGCGACATGCCCCAGCCGGGCAGCGATGATACCAATTGGCACGACCGTCAGCGACCAGTTGCCCAGCCGCTCGTCGACACGTCCTATCAGAATGGCCGCGACGCCCCGAAACACGACAATTGCCATGATGGCCGCAAGGCGGTCTCCGGCGAAGACCAGGGGACCCAGTGTCAGGGCAGCCACCTCAGTTGCCCTCCGCAAGACGAATGCGCTCGATGAAGGCCTCGGCGGGGATCTCGGCTACGATCCGCGATCCCGGTATCTCGAAGCCTTCATGGTCAACGAACAACATGGTCGGCGGCCCGACAACCGCCAGTTCCGACATCGGTCCGGCTGACCCGGGGCGCTCGTCCGTGACGTCCACCTTCAGCAGCCGATATCCGGCGAGCCGCGCCTGCACCCCCTCATCCTCGAACACCTAATTGCGCGTCTTACGAATGATGGCCGGACTTTAGTCCAACGGATCTGCGCATAAGGTCCAATTTGTCATGCGACTAAGTACCATTATTTCACTAAAACCGGGAGTATATGCTGCCTAAAATATGATTCCGCTGGGGCACGTTCGACTAAGTCAGTACGCAAATTCGGAGTGGATCTATGTATACGCCAACGAACGCATCGGAGGCGCACCGCCGTGACGCCGTTCCAGCGCGTACAGGCTCATCCCACCGTCGCGCCGGCCTTATAGGACGCGCTTGCGGCGCAGTTTGTGCAGCTCGACCCGGTCATCCTGCTCCACGAGATCCGCCAGGCACAGGCACAGGCACAGGCGCGGCTGACGGCGGTGGCCGATGTGACGCCATTCGCCGGTGGCGATGGCGCCAAGGAGGACGTCGAAGCTTTCCTGAGCGGTCTGCGCCATGCCTGGATGGAGGGTGAGATCAGGCCCACGTTGCGGGAAAACTGTCCGTACCCGCGGGCGCCGCCGCCCCCGATCCGCTGGCCAAAGTCGCCGAAGATCTCAAAGAGTGGTTCCACGGAGACCCGTCACAGACTGGGCGCGAACTCCTGGGGAGGCTTCAGACCACTCATCCGAATGCTTATCCAGACAGGTTGATCCGCACGGTGCAGCGCCGAGTGAAAATTCGGAGAGGAGACATGGCCAGACTATTGGTGTTCGGCGCCAAGGCGGATGCGCAACCCGCCGATGACCCCTGACGCGCTGCGCGATATGAAGGCTTCGCGCGACAGGGGGCATCGGGAAACAACCGAACCTGACATCCACGGGGGCGAAAACCTCCAGAAACAAATGGCTGAGGCAACGGCCTGATCCCTTAGGAACATCCTTGGATGCAGCAATACGTGTTCTCACCCTGATTTTCGCGCCGCACGCGTCCCCACCGCGCGTCGCCGGGGCCGGCGCTTGGACACCTTCAGCCCTTCCTGCCGGTAGAGCCGATGGATGCGGTTGATCCCCGAATACTCACCCTCCCGCGCAGCACGGCGAACAGGCGTTGATAGCCGAAACGCCGGCGCTCATTGGCAACGTCACGTAGCCGACCACGCAGTTCGGTCTCCGGCGGACGGCACGACTGGTAGCGGATCATCTTGCGATCGGCACCGACGAAGGAACAGGCCCCACGCTCTGAAAGCCCCATTACGGACTGCAAATGCGCAACGGCTTTCGCGCTTGGCGGCGGCCCCTACAATTTTTTACAGAAGCTCGCGAAGTGCCGAGGCATCCAGCATCTGGTCTGCGATTAGCTTCTTCAGCTTCGCGTTCTCATCTTCAAGGGCCTTCAGGCGCTTGGCGTCGGACACGTCCATTCCGCCATACTTCGCCTTCCAGTTATACAGCGTCGCCTCGCTGACCCCGTGCCGGCAGGGCAGATCACCAGCCCTCGCGCCCGCCTCCTGCTCCCAAAGCACGTGATGATCCGTTCTTCCGTAAACCGCATCCGCTTCATCTGCCCGTCCTTCCGTCGAGGCCGGACTCTAACTCGAAGTGGAGGAAATACTCAGTGGCAGGTCAGGGGCGCTTGTGCGCTATAAGTGTTCCAGGTAACAAAGATGTCGATTGATCTTGTCCGGCAGGTCGCCAAAGATTTAGGTTTTTTAGCGAATGGAAAAGAAGGTGCTTGTAGTCGGTGGAGCGGGCTACATTGGCGCGCACACCTGCCTACTTCTCGCCCAGCGCGGCTACGTTCCGGTCGTCTACGACAACCTAACGAATGGTCATGCCGAATTCGCCCGGTGGGGACCGCTGGAGCTAGGCGACATTCGCGATCGGGCGAGGCTTCGGAGCGTTTTCAACCGATACGAGCCGGAGGCTATTGTCCATTTCGCCGCTCTAATCGAGGTCGGGCAATCAGTCCACGCTCCGCTCGCTTTCTATGACAACAATCTAGCCGGAACAGTGTCATTGCTCTTAGCGGCAGAGGAGGCAGGTCTCGATAAGGTCGTCTTCTCCTCGACCTGCGCGACTTACGGAACTCCAGAATTCTCGCCGCTTACGGAAGATCATCCTCAGGCGCCGATCAGCCCCTATGGCTGGAGCAAGTTGCTCGTGGAACACATCCTGCGCGACCTTGCTGGGCTCGATCGGATGCGATCCGTCATGCTTCGCTACTTCAATGCGGCGGGGGCCGACCCAGAAACGCGGATCGGAGAATGGCATATGCCCGAAACCCATGCCGTCCCGCTCGTGATCGAGACGGCCCTCGGTCGGCGTGAACAGTTTAGGATATTCGGCACTGATTACGCCACGCGCGATGGAACCTGCGTACGCGATTACGTCCATGTGATGGACCTTGCCGACGCCCATGTGCGCGCCGTGGACTACCTCCTAGGCGGCGGATCCAGTACGGCGCTCAATCTCGGCACGGGGACGGGCACGTCCGTCGCCGAGCTGATTGAGGAGGTGGAACGGGTCGCGGGCCGTCCGCTCAACATCGAGCGCACGGACCGGCGGCCGGGCGATCCGCCGGTGCTTGTGGCGGACAACAGGCGCGCATCAGAGACCCTCGGCTGGCGCCCGCGCCACGATCTCGCCTCTATCATTGAGAGCGCGTGGAGATGGCATGCTGGGAGCAGCATGCTGCCGGCAAAAGCCGGCTGACAAATTGTGTGCGGCGAAGGCGCGCTCGGGGAAAACGGCGTCATTCACCTGGATTGGGGATCACTTGCGCTGATAGACGTGGATGTAGTCAATGAGAAGATGGGACGGGTTCGGTGTCTCGTCGATCGGCCAGCCGGAGCCAAGTGCAAGATTGACCAACGGGAAAAACGGCATGTGGAACTCTTCCGGCGTCTCGAACGACCAAATCGCCTCGCGGTCGAGATAGAAGATGGTTTCCTCGCTTCCAATCTCGACGCCGTAGGAGTGGAAATCGGCGCTAAGCGATCCGTCCTCCACATTCGTCCAACGACCGTCGCTCGGATCCTCGTCGTCCTGGTCCGCGGTCCAGATGCGGTAGCCGCTGCTGAATTCGGAAGGCACTCTTCCGTAATACTCGATGACATCGATCTCGGCGGTATAATTTGATCGATCGACGCCAATTAGCCAGAAGGCCGGCCAGACGCCCTTTCCGGGCGGCAGCTTCATGCGCACTTCGAAATAGCCAAACTTCTGCGAGAACCCTTCTCCGCCCGAATTGGTGGAGGCTAGAAGGCCCGAGCGCCACTCGCCATTCTCGTCCTTCCGCGCCTCGATCGTTAGGATCCCGTTTTGAGTAGTGAAGGGGAAACCCGGATGCGGATCGCTGAAACGGGCGTCGCCGAAGTCGCCGTTCCACGGCGTGTGAGCGATCCAGCGCGATCCGTTCTCGCCCCAGGGGCTGACGTCAAGCGTATCGAAGTCTTCGGTGAAGGTACGCTCGAATTGCGAGATGTTCAGCACCTTCGGGAAAATTTCCTGTGCAACGGACGGTGTAGCGATCGTCATGAGAGTGAGCAACTTCGCCGTCAAGATGCGCATTGAGACACTCCTCTTGAAGATAGTTGTCGCTTCAAACCCGTGAAGAAGCGGTCAGGGTTTACGGGGTATTTGCCGCCATCCTTCCAGAAGGTCGGCCGCCATCTGAACGATCGTCGACTCAAGGCCGGCGGGCCTACCGCGCAGAGTCCACAGCGCAAGGGCCGATACCCAAAAAATTCCTAGGGCGAGGGCTACGCTGGTCCCGAGGGTTAGGATCAGACGCAGGTCCACGATATCTCCGGCCAATTCGGACTGGGCGAATGCGAGGAAGGCGATCATCGGCAGCGCCGGCAGCAGTGATAACAACAGAGTGCGAAATTGAAGGGCTAGGCTGACGCCGATCAGTCGGCGAGAGAGGAACGCGGAGGCTAGATAAGCAACGACCGCCGAGGAGACGCGAGCGAAGAGCGCTCCCATCAGTCCGAACAGCATCAGTCCCGCGACGGTCAATGGGACTCTCGCCGCAAATTCGAGGGCCATCCGCAGCGTCGCGTATTGCGTACGATCCAGCACCATGGCGAGCGGTGGCATCGCGATGGCCGGAAGACCGATCAGGCTCGCAAAACAAAGCCATTGGAGGATTAACGCGGCCGCATCCCACCCGCTGCCCGCAACCACGGCGATGACTGGCTCGGCGAGGAAAGCTAGGACAATCAGGATTGGCGCACCCACGAGAACCAACGCATGGGTCGCCTTGAGGAAGGCGGCCGCGAGGGGCGGGGTTCCCGGCTCGAACTTTGAAAAGGCTGCCATCAGCGGTCGGATCAACGGTCCGACGAACGTCTGGTGCGGGATGCTCGCCAGATTGTCGGCCACGGTGAAATTGCCGAAAACGCTCAGGCTGGTGAAACGGGGTAGTAGAAGCCTGTCGATCTGCCAAGTGAAGGCGCTAAGCACCTGAGCGACCGTGTGCCAGCCGATCATGTCCTTGAAGCGCGCCCATTCGGATAGACCGAAGGCCGGCCGCATCGGAGCGATGACGTATGAGGCGGCGGCGGCTGCTGTGGGTCCCACTACCGAGCCAATCGCAAGGCTCCAATAGCTCCCTGTGAGGATTGCGGCCACAATTGCGACAGCCAAAGTAGCGCCTTTCTGGATAAGGTCGAGCGCGAACTCCGGACGGAAATCGAAGCGTTGCATAAAGAGGACGAGCCGCGGGCTAACTACGCTGCGCATCGCCGGAGCGAGGGCGAGCGCCGCTAGAAGGGCAGTAAGCCGGGGGTCGCCGTAGATCCATGCCAGCGGCCAGGCGGCCAGCACCATGATAAGACAGATTGTCAGGCCGCGCATCAAGCCGAGCGTAAAGGCCGTCGTCAGCATGGAATCGCTGAGATCGCCTTGGCGCACGAGCGCCTGGACCAAAGGAAGGTCGAACACGGTTTCCACAATCACAAGCACCGTGGTTGCGATCGCGACCAGGCCGAAATCCTCAGGGCTTAGAAGCCGTGCGAGCACCAAGAGGCTGACGAGGTCAAGCGAGCGGGCGAGAAACTTGCCGCTCAGCAGCCAAAACCCGGCCCGCGTCGTGGAGATGGAAACGTTCGACGCCGGCGGTCGATCTCCCCGCGACGGGCGCAAACTCATGGGGACACCGCCTCGGCTCCGCCCGCGCGGCACCTCGCAAAACTGCGTCTTACGACCTCCTCGAACCGACTGCGGAAGATCGCTTCGGAGAATTGCTTACTATGGACGCGGATCGCGAGAGGATCAAAGTTAGCTTCCCGCCGTTCGAACTCATCCAGAGCTTCGATAAGCGATGCCGCGCTTTGGCTAGGAAAGCGCAGACCCACGTCCGAATTCGAAACGGTTTCCTTCGCGCCGCCGGCGTCGAAAGCGATGACGGGGCGGCCCGAGGCCATGGCCTCGATCGGCACGATGCCGAAATCTTCCACGCCGGGAAAAAGAAGGGCACGGCAGCGCGTCAGGTGATCCTTCAAGACGCTGAAGGGCTGGTGACCAAGGAACCGGACGGAGGGGCCGGCTGTCCTCTTCAACCGTTTCTCTTGCTCTCCCTCTCCGATCACGACGAGACTGCGACCGGTGGCGGTACAGGCTTCGACTGCGATGTCAACGCGCTTGTATCCAGTTAGTTGTCCGGCGCAGAGGTAAAAGTCACCCCGGTCTCGGGCAAGCTGAAAATCAAGCACAGCGACCGGCGGATAAACGACCGTGGCCGCGCGATTGTAGAAGCGCCGGATCCGCCCGGCCACATAATATGAATTGGCAACGAAGGTATCGACCCGAGCAGCGGTGGTTACATCCCAGGCTCGGAGGGGAGGGCCGGCCAGCGTCATAGCCAGACGACCCGGAAGGGAAAGTTCCCGGCGATAGGCGTGGAACTGATCCCACACATAGCGCATCGGCGAATGAACGTAGCAGATATGCACCGCGTCAGACCGGGGGACGATCCCCTTAGCCGGCCCAGATTCGCTCGAAAGGATCAGATCGTAATCCTGCAGATCAAACTGCTCAAGCGCGAAGGGCATCAGCGGCAACATCTTGGTGTAATGTCGACGGGCTCCCGGAATCCGCTGCAGAAACGAGGTGTGGATGGCTTTCGATCTAAGATCGTCGCTAAGCCGCGATGGGTCGCAAACGAGTGTGAAAATATCGGCCTGCGGGAAGAGCTTGCAGAGTTGCTCGATAACCTTTTCACCGCCTCGCATTGATACGAGCCAGTAGTGAACGATGGCGACGCGCAGGGTAGCCAAGTCTGGCGATCCTGCAGTTCCGGCGCTGCTTACCGTGGCCGTGTCTTCTGCGGTTGCCAGATCCGCTTCCATCGTCGTTCCGATCATCATCAGAGCCTCATCGATCCCGACCGATCGTGACTAAAGCTTCTCTACCCAAGATGTCGTGATACTCGTCTTGAAGCGCGACACACCAAGTGTCGTGGTTAAGGGAAAAAGCGGGAGATAGGCTATAAGCTCGTTCGCTCATTCCTTTGACCTCAGTTTCAGAGAATCTCGCATAATCGGTCAGGACATGAGCGAAGGCGTCCGCATCCCGCGTATCGCAGGAGATAGCGAAACCGGCAGCGGTCATCTCGCCGGCTAGGAACGCGCTCTTTGGGAGAATGACGGGTAATCCGCTCTTGGCCGCCTCTATTGCAACCATGCCGAACGGCTCCGGATAACGCGAACCCATGACGAGAGCTCGGGCGCTGCTGATCGTCCCTGCAATTTCAGCATGCGACAGCCACCCCGTGGCCTTCACATCACCGGTGCTGGCGCGTACGCGCTCGATGAGTGGCCCGTCGCCGATGACTTTAAGCCGGACACCGGACTTCTCTACGGCAGTCAGGACATCTTCGATGCCTTTTTCCTCGTCTAGGCGTCCGATGAAGACGAATTCATCGTTTGCTTCAGCGCAGATTCGCTCTGTCGTGAAGGCACCCGCCGGGTTGCGGATCGTCGTCAGCCGGTTCTCATCATAGCCGCTTCGCACGAAGAACTCGACCATTTGAGGGTGGAGCAGGACGATTTTCGCGAAGTCCGGCTCGCCGGAGAGCCCCGCGGCCACGCTCGAGCCGCGAGCGACCCGCCAGAGTTTCTGGGCGTAACTCCGTTTGTCGCATCGGGCTAAGACGCAACTGGAGCTCAAGGGACGCCGCTCGCAGATCACGTTTCGACGATAATCGTAGAAGGAGCCGTTCGGGCAGGCAGCAAAGAAGTCGTGAGCGTGGATCACGCAACGACGGGCCACGGGCTTCAACGCCGCGAAGATCGATGGCGAGAGAATCTTGGACCAGCCGTGTACGTGATAGACGGTCCGCTCATCGTCGAAGCGCGCAATCCACTGCTCGATCAGATGTCGTGCCGCGAGATTGTGAAGGCCTACTGTAAACGCCCGCATACGCGAGGTGTGAAGCAGATCCTTCTGCCCCAGGGCGACTACCTCGATCCCGAGTGTGCGCAACTCCTCGTTGTCGCCCTCGTCGCCGCACAGATAGACCACAGGAATGTTCGCCGCGCGCATTCCCTTGGCGCAAGCAAGTGCCAACGCTGTTGCACCGCCTCGCGCTAGAGAATAATCATCGATGACGACCAGCCGACCGACGCCATGGGTGAGGGGCCGCCGGAAGGAGACGTCCTGCACCGGTCGCTGGAGCGCGACGAGAGTCCCCTCAGGCTTCGACTGGGATTGTTGACAAAGACTTGGCACTAGCGATCCCCAATCCCGAAACTCTGATATGCGCGGGGCGGAATAGGGTCAGTGATCCCCGCGCCACCCCCCCCCGTTTGTGAACGCCCGCATGCTCGCAGATCCAGAAGGTGAGTCCGACTTCGCCAGACCTGGTCCAGATGTTAACTGCCTGTGCCACGTTTGGGGCCGAGAGGAGTCGCGCGTGCCGCTGTTCAATCGGATTCCGCATGAAGTCTGAGGGCGTTTCGATCGAGAATGCGGATGACCCCGTGCTGGATATCGACCACAGCGTGTTCGCGCAGACGCCGCAAAGCCTTGTTCACCTTCTCGCGAGACGCCGGAAGGGTGGCGGCGAGATCATGCTGGAGAATCGCCAACTCGTCGCTGTCAACGCCGGTCTCAGATCCATAGACGCGAGATAGGCGCAAGAGTACCTTGGCTACCCGCACCGGAAGGCTGTGATAAGCCTTGTCGACTACGCGTTCTTCGAGTTCAACGACGCGTTCGAGCGCGCGCCGAAGGATCCGCTCTTTAAACTCCTCATCGCGCCGACAGAGTTCGCGAAGATGACGTCCGTCATAATAATCGAGCGTGCAGTCGGTCGCCGACCGAAATTCGAGGGACGACGAACATCGGCGAAGGACCTCGAATTCGCCGATGAACCTCCCTTTGCTCAGAACGTCTAGGATGAATTCACGTCCGTCGTAGTGCGATGCAACGCCGTTAACGATTCCAGATCTAACGAACGCAAATGTGTCGCTTGAAGCGTCAACGCCCATCACAACGTCTCCGCGTCGAAAGCTCCGGTGCGCGGCGGCTGGAAACGGCAGATCGGCGGAAACACCTGCATCGAAATTGCAGGGCACGACGGATGACGGTGCAGATTTCCGATCACTATGGGTCATCATGCGCGATACTATGCCACACTGGTTGCTCCGCATCGTAATATGCGCGGATGGATCGCAAGGACTGCCGCAGCGGCATCAAGCAAATCCGAAAATTATCTTAATCATGAGGGATTACGTGAGGTCAACACTAGAATTGATAAAGACCGATCGACTCCTACTGCGAGCCTCCGAAGCGCCCTTAAATTCAACGAGGGAATAGCGGTCGTCGAAGATCGGGGCAGGTGAACTTCTGTACCTCTGCCCGGGTGAGTTCCAACTTTCACGCGGTTGCTCTTCCATATCTGATCGCAGCATGCGTCGCATGGCGGCTACCTCTTTGAGAGGCCATTTCGAAAGGGTTGAGCGGCCGCCTCGATGCCGGGTGGAAACTGAGGTGGCTTGGCCAATCTGCACAGCGGGCTGAGTAGATTGTCTGCCTGAAGGCGGCCAGGATGGCCGTGATCAGGAGAGACGATGACAAAGAGACCCAGGCGGAACCACAGCTCTGCCTTCAAGGCGAAGGTGGCGCTCGCTGCGGTGCGCGGTGAGAAGACGCTGGCCGAGTTGGCACAGCAGTTCGATGTGCATCCCAATCAGATTACGCAGTGGCGTTCCCGGCTCCTGGAAGGTGCCGCCGGTGTCTTTGGGCCGGAAGCGACTGCTATTGCCGCGGCGCCGACGGTCGACGTGAAGACGCTGCATGCCAAGATTGGGGAGCTGACGCTGGCGAACGATTTTTTGGAAGGCGCGCTCGACAAGGTCGGACTGTTGCCGAGCGCAAGACGATGATCGACCGGTCGCACGATCTGCCGATCGCCCGGCAGGCACGTGAACTCGGGATCAGCCGGGGGAGCGTCTACTACCTGCCGCGCCCGGTTCCCTCCGCCGACCTCGCGTTGATGCGGCGGATCGACGAGCTGCATCTGGAATATCCCTTTGCCGGTAGCCGGATGCTGCGCGACATCCTCGGCGGGGAAGGCATAGTCGTCGGCCGCCTTCATGTCGCGACGCTGATGAAGCGACTGGCGATCGAGGCGATTTACCGCAGGCCGAACACCTCGAAACCTGCGCCGGGCCACAAGATCTATCCCTATCTCTTGCGCAGGCTGCCGGTGACGAGGCCCTGCGAACGTGTTTAACCGAAAGTTAACTTTGTGACCGGGGTCACAGACAGGATGGGAACCCTTCGTCATCCTGAATTTAGAGAAGCAGAATCTGGAGTAAAACCTTGGAAAATTACTCGAGAAGGCTTAGCGTTCCGGGGCTCCGTTTAGTAGATAATGCCACCAACACAGGTGAGTCGCAGGTGGCGCTCGGCGGGACTCTTAAGCGAATATTCGACGTCGTAGTATCGCTATGTGCCATAGTCGCATTGTTTCCCTTGATGATCATTCTTGCGTTGATCATCAAGATTTCCGACAAGGGTTCAGTGTTCTACTGTCACCCGCGGATTGGTTTCCGAGGTGCACAGTTTGGTTGCTTGAAATTTCGCACGATGCGAGAAGACTCAGATCTCTGCCTCGCAGAATTGTTGAGAGAGAATCCAGATGCTCGGCGGGAGTGGGACGCGTCATGTAAGCTAAAATGCGACCCGCGGATCACATTCGTAGGAAGCGTCCTGCGTCGCACAAGCCTCGACGAGCTTCCGCAGTTGATAAACGTTCTGCGAGGCGAAATGAGCCTCGTCGGCCCGCGGCCGGTGATTGCCGATGAACTGGCGCTCTATGGCGCACACAAGTCCATGTATTTCGCCGTTCGGCCGGGTTTGACCGGGCAATGGCAAGCGAGTGGCCGGAGCGATGTGGGCTATGAACAGCGCGTGGCGCTCGACGTTGGCTACGTCACGAACTGGTCTCTTGCCGCTGACCTAAAGATCATTCTCAAGACCGTTCCGGTCCTGTTTTCTAGGCGCGGAGCTTACTGAACCGCCAGGCAAGCCGGCTTCTAGTCGAAGCGATTAACTGCCTTAATTCGGCTCATAGCAAGCGGGCCAGGCCTCCATCTGAATGTTCGCAAATGTCTACCCACACTACGCAGTACCCAACTGTGTTCGCATTGCCGGGCGGCCAACCTCCTGCGGACGCCTACCGGCTGTCCTGGCGCAACATTGCATTTTTCCTGCGCCAGCGGTGGATGTGGATTTTGGCGGGGCCTGTTCTGGTCGGTGCGCTTGCCGCGGCGTATCTTTGGGTTACGAAGCCCACATATGTGGCGGCCACTCAGCTGCTCGTGGAGTTCACCACCGCCGGAGACCCGGCGCAGAATGCTTCGGCGGAGAATGCCTTTGTGGAAGGGCAGATCGAGGTCGCCCGTTCAACCGACGTCCTTGCCGCCACCGCTTCAGCGTTGGATCTAATAGATGATCCTGATTTCACCGCGACCGAGAAGGACCTGCGTCGACAGATTAAAAGCTGGCTCCTGAGCCTTATCGTTGAAGTAGATCGGTACAGCGATGGCGTCGAGATGGCGGGAACTATACTCGACGTCCCTTCAGTCGAGTCTGCGGATGCCATCGATCCCCTTTATCGTGCTGTAGCGCGACTTCGGGAGCTCGTCAGCCTCAGACGCGTCGGGGGCTCAATGATCATAGAGATCACCGCTTCCGGGCACGATCCCGAGCTTGCCGCAAAGATTGCGAATTCTCTCGCAGCACATTACATAGAGAAGAATCTCGCCATGAAAGCCGACGGTGCGCGGCATTATAGCGAATGGCTGGGTCGTTTCGTCGCCGAGCAGCAAAGCGCGCTCGCCAAGGCGGCGGCCGCGCTTGCCGCATTCAAGGGCGGCGGTACAGGGCCACGCAACCAGTTTCAGCTCGCTGAACTGGAGAGCGCGGCCAATGCCCAGCGCGCGCTGTACGAGAACACCTTGACCGAGTATACCAAAGTCAAACAGCGCATCTCCTATCCGATGTCAGATGCGACGGTGATCTCCAACGCAACGCCGCCTTTGACAAAAGCGCGGCCCCGATCGGGACTGGTCCTCGCCTTCGCCTTATTGCTCGGGGCGGGGCTCGGGCTAATGTCGGGCTTGGCACGCCATGCGGGTGACAAACGTCTCCACCGAGCCGATCATCTCGCCGAACTTGCGCAACTTCCTTTCGTCGTCAACGCGCGCAAGACGCGGGGCTGGAAGGTGCGGCGTCTACGCTCGCGTTTCGCCAAATCGAAGCCCGGCGCGCCGGGCTTTGCCTATCTGAGGCCTACGATCCCAGGCATTGAGGAACTAGGCGCCTTTGTGTCCGCGCTACGCCGGAAGAAGGTTTCGCTGATCGGCCTTGTTCCGCTGGACCCCGGCTCGGGTGCATCGTCGATTGCGCTCGAACTGGCATTATTCACCGCCGCGTCGGGCTGCAGGACCCTGCTCGTGGATGCGGCACCGAACGGCGAGTTGAGCCTATCGCTCTTGCGGGACAGCGGGCCCGGTCTTGGAGAGCTCTTGGAAGACAGTTCCCGCCTCAGTGAGGCGTTCGTGCCGATCACCGATGAGCTCGTTTTTCTGCCGCTCGGCTCATCCCCGGGCGCAAGTCCGGCAGCTCGGCTCGGATCTCAGCGCACTGCGCTTAAGCTCGAAGACCTCAAAAGCCGCTTCGACATGGTAATCGTCGATCTGGCGGCGTTTTCCACAACACCTGATGTGCGCGCGATAGCTCCGGAACTAGACGGCATTCTTCTTGTCGCGAGCCATGGCCGCAGCGGGCTGGAGGCTGCCGCTTCGGCAGTTGATGTATTCCGCACGCTTGGGGGCACGGTGCTCGGTGCCATCGTCAACAAAGTCCCGCGGGGGCATGCATGATACGAGCGACAATCGGAATCGCCTCAGCTGGGCGCCCGCAAACGCTGGGCGACACCATTGTCTACCTCGCTTCAATTCTCGATCCGGGCGATCGGATCGTGGTTTGCGTGCCGGCGTGGGAGGACGCCGGCGACATGTCTGGTTGTCCCGACGTCCACGTCGTCGTCGGGCCGCGGGGCCTGACGCGTCAGCGCAACCAGATTATCGCAGACGCGTTGGACGCGCAGTCCGATTTCTTAGTGTTCCTTGATGATGACTTCACCCCCGCGCCGGACTATGTGCGGCGCATGAAGGCGGCCTTCGCCGCCGACGAGACGGCCGTAATCGCCACCGGGCACGTGGTCGCGGACGGCATTCTCGGTGAGCCGATAGCGTTTTCGGACTCGCTCGCGATTATTTATCAAGCTGACCGCAATAGTTGTTTGATCCAACCAGTCTACAATGCCTATGGCTGCAACATGGCGATCCGGTTGCAGCCCGTCAAAGAACACTCTCTTGCTTTCGACGAAGAGCTCCCACTCTATGGCTGGCTCGAGGACGTCGATTTCAGCCGGGCGTTGGCCGCACATGGTCGCTGCCTGAAGGTGGCAGGGGCGGTAGGCGTGCATCTCGGCGTGCGCTCCGGGCGCCAACCCGGCCTGCGACTTGGCTACTCGCAGATCGCAAATCCGAGCCGTCTCATCGCCAAGGGCACGATGTCGACTCCGCGTGCACTCGCACAGATGGGACGCAATGTTCTCGCCAACATCTTCGGAAGCCTTCGGGGCGATGCGCAGATCGACCGTCGCGGCCGTCTGAAAGGCAATCTCTCGGCTCTCGCGGACGTCGTCCGATTCCGAGTTTCGCCGGGTCGGATCCTTGACATGGAGGGGAGCTCGCGCCGCTCGGCTACCGCGCTATCTCCCGTTAAAAGGGGTTGAGCTTATGGAGAAGCATTCGCTACGCTGGAAGGCCTTCCGCAGTCGCGCGGCCGCAACGCTCGTTGTCTTTATCGGTATTCTCGCTTTTTCAAGCCTCGCGGGGGCGGCGCCCTACACGCTCGTCCCAGAGGACAAGATTGCGTTGCGCATTGTCGAATGGCAACCCGGCGAAGGTCGCTACATCGGTTGGGAGGCCGTTGAAGGCACGTACGGCGTTAATGATGCCGGCGCGCTCGCCATTCCCATCGCCGGGCAGGTGAAGGCGGCCGGTCTTACTACGGACGAGGTCGCGAAAGCTATAGCGTCGGCGTTGGCGGAAGGCACGGGATTGGCATTCGAACCCTTTGTGTCCGCAGAGATCGTGCAACACGCGCCCATTTTCGTGACTGGTAAGATTACGACCCCCGGCCGCTACAGTTTCGAACCGGGGATGACGGTGTTAAAGGCCGTGAGTCTGGCCGGCGGGCTCGAACGGGCGACCGATTTCGACACCGCCTCCTTCGAACGCAATCGAATTCAGGCGGCGGGCGATTATCGCACCGCATTGACGACCCAGCGTGATCTCCTGATGCGACGCGCGCGCTTGCAGGCAGAAATCGCAGGGCGGGAAACGTTTGCGATCCCGGGAGCAATAGCCGACGCGCCCGGTATCGAGACGGGGCATGCGCAGGAACTCGACCTCATGCTCATGCGAAGAGTCGAGCTCGAAAGTCGTCGTGCCAGCACCGACGATCTGATCAGTCTCTACGAGCAGCAGATCGAGACGCTTGAAGCAAAGATGGTCTCGCAGGATCGACAGGTTGCCATGGCGCGCCAGGAACTCGAAGCCGTAAGTAGCTTGCGTGACCGGGGTTTGACGAACAACGCACGCCAGTTTGGTCTCGATCGTGCCCTCGCCGATGCCCAGAGCCAGCTTCTCGATCTAGAGATCGCGTTGACCAAGGCGCGCCAAGCCCTAGAGGAAAGCAAGAGGGATCGGGCCGACATCGTCAACACGCGCAACGCGGAAAACCAGCAGGAGCTGAACACGCTTGAGCTAGTTCTTCGCAAAACTGAAGTTGACATGCAGGTTGCCCAACTCCTCGGCGAGCAAGCCGGTTACAGCGCTGGCGCGTTTGAAGCAATGGAAGCCAACTCTATCAAAGGTGGCGCGCGACCGCGTTTCGAGATCGTCCGGGGCAAGAAGGACGGGACGCCCCAAACGATTGCCGCCGAGGAAACGACAGTTCTGCTTCCGCATGATCTAGTCAAGGTGACGCTCGATCTCGCGCAGTCGCTTAGCCCGAGCGTTGCCGGAGATGATGCGAGCGCAGCCACCGGCAACGAATCTGATACCGCCTCCGGACGCGTTGGAGCTGCCGTGGGTTTGTAGGGCGGTGATATCGCGACTATCGAACATCAAAAGACGGGGCGTGCGCGTAGTGAACATTGAGCCGCTTGGATATCTGGTCATCTTGTGCGGTTTGCTCGCGATCTTCCTGGGCGCGCGGTTCGCCATGGCCGTTTTGTGCCTCGCCATTCTCTTGGGCAGTGCAGCCGTGCTGCAGATGCCAGTCCTCGGAGGCGCAAGCATCCAGCCCAGCCATTTTCTCCTGCCGTTTCTCCTCTGCGGCCTTATTCTACGTCCCGGTCAGGCCACGGCCGCGTGTTCTGCTATGGGCTCTCGCGGCGCGGGCTTCTGGTTCGCCGCCTATGTTCTCTTCTCCGTCATGACGGCGATCTTCCTCCCGCGCATCTTCGCCGGCGCAACGCTGGTCTACTCCTCCGCCCGCGACCATTCCGGCATGATGAAGACGATCGCTGCACCGCTCGCGCCGGGATCGTCGAACGTGACGCAGTCGGTGTATCTCCTCGGCGATCTCGTGTGCTTCCTGCTAGTGGCCGGCCTCGCACGGTTCGGCTACGCTGGCGCTATCGTGCGCGCGCTAATCGTGATGAGCGCCACATGCCTCCTCTTCGCCGTGCTCGACCTAGGCACTTATTTCACTGGCCATGCGGATCTGTTGGACCCGATTCGGAACGCGAACTACACTCTGCACACTGGCGCAACATTCCACGGCTTCAAGCGCATCGTCGGCTCCTACCCCGAGGCCAGTGCTTTCGGCTCTGTTGCACTCGCCTTGTGCACGTTTCTTGTGATCCTGTGGCTCGATCAGTATCCGGCCCGAGCAATAGGACTCATCACCCTACTACTTGCGGCGGCAGTGCTCTTCAGCACCTCGACAACAGCTTATTTGGCCAGCCTCGTTGTCATCGCCATGGTCGTGTGCTTCTGCCTAGTGAGTTTGGCGACCGGGCGGGCGCATCGCCGCCACAATCTCTTCCTCGCGAGCCTCCTGATCGTCGGTCCGCTGGCCTTCATGGGGCTAATGCTATCGCCCCAAGCCTATGCGGCGATGAGCGACCTGTTCAACGGGGCGATAGCGCAGAAGATGCAGTCGCAGTCGGGAGAGGAACGAACGGCCTGGAACACTCTTGCGCTCGTCAGCTTCATCGAAACCTCGCTTCTCGGCGCGGGTTTGGGGACGGTCCGTGCGTCGAGTTTTCTAGTCGCGCTCCTGTCAAATGTTGGACTTTTCGGAACCTTGCTCTTTTGCTTTTTCCTCGTCCGTCTGGTCGCCGGAGTTTTGCGCCAGAGGCTGGCCTCTGCCAATCAGCGGACCCTCGGGCTCGCTGCATTGATCTCCTCGTTCGCGCAGATCACTTCTGCTACTGTATCCGGCAGCAGCACCGATCTCGGCCTTTTGTTCAGCGTTACAAGCGGACTGGCAGCGGGATACGCTCTCGGGCCAATGTACGAAGGGCCAAGAGCGCGCAGAGCCCTCGACGTCGGACAGTTGCAGGTGCGGCAAGGTGCTGACCGCCTCTCGACCGCTCTTCAGAGCGAAGGCGCGCGTGCCTGATGGTCACATCGCTTGTCCCGCGGGCTAGTCTCCAGATCAAAGGCCTTAATCCGCTCGCCCGGTCCACCCACTCAGCGCCCGTTTCGCTGCTGGGCCTGTTGAGCCGAAGACTCGCCGATCGGCTTTGTCTCGGTGCGCCGCTGGTGGCGTCGCGCGAACTCGGCCAAGAAGGCGCCGACGAAATATCCAATTTGCATGATCGCAAGGAACCCCATCAGGGTGAAGATAACGCCAGATACGCTGCCATCCGAAAGGATCACCCCGGCCGTCATCGCGATTACTACTGTGAAACACAAGAACGCCCATGCCCGGATATAGACTCCGGCTGCGATCGAGGCGAGGACGGACAGTATGGCCGCATTGAGCATCGTTCACCTCCCTACCTTGCGCGCATAAAATCATGCCTCGATGTTGCGAAGCTTACCACGCGATCGCGCGATCCACATCGCCGCATCTCGCAAAGTGACGCACCCCATCGGCTCGGAAGCAGCGCTCCGGCTCTCCTGCGGGGCGGCGCCGTATCGAATTCTGCGCGACTGCCGGGCGGGAACGCCAGCGCGCCGGCCGAGCTGGAGAGATGAGGGAGTTAATCATGGACCACCAGTGCATCGTCTACGTAACCGACCTCGAATACGCGTTTCCGACCATCTTGTCCGCACTACAGGCTCGCGCCTTTGCGGCCCCGGACACGGACGTTCTCATCCTTACCTTTGAGACGCTTGCGAACGATGACGCGGTTGTTGAGGTCCTGGCCGAGGCCGGCGTCATCCTTATTGATGCGTCGAAGCCCCTGCAGGAAGCGCTCGGACGTCTGGACCGACGATATTTCGCTGGGCGCATCAGCGTTAGCACCATGGCCAAACTCGTCCTGCCGGATGTGCTTCCGGACCGCTATACGCAAGTCATTTATCTCGACGGCGACACGCAAATCGTGGGAAGCCTCGCCCAACTCGAGTGTTCCTATGTGCCAGAGGGCCGTTTCTTCGCCGCTCGCGACTACACTGCGATTCACGACGTCCTCGTGAACGGGACGGACAGCCACTATTTCAACGCGGGCGTCCTGAAGTTTCACCGCTCCAGTTGGATAGGGAAGGAGGCCCTCGCGCTGTTTGAGCGCGACCCAGAAGCCTGCGCGGGTAAGCACGACCAAGGCGCGCTCAACGAGGTTGCCGGGCCCGCTCTAATGTTGATCTCGAACCGCTGGAATTTCCCCAAGCAGTTCCTTCACCTCGTCCCGATGTCCAATCTTTCGATTGTTCACTACATGGCACATCCGAAGCCCTGGCATGGCACATTCTTCCCTTGGACTGCGAAGGAGAGCGGCGTTTACAAGGAGCTGCGCCGGAAGCATCCCGCGATCGCGGCCCTCTATCGAGGGATTGGTTTGAACCGCCGGCTCCTTTACACTTATCGCTCTGCGCGCCAGCGAATTGCGCACTTGGCTGATCGGTCCCCCGCCAATCCGAGAATCGAGGATCTGTTCGTTGGCGAGTACGCTGCCTGAAGAGCCTGTCCAATCGTCAGCCCTAGTAGCACGACGTTCCTGCAGCTGCGAGTGACATCTTTCGCACGACCGGCTAGCGATGCTGAGTACGCTAGGGCGGATAAGAGACACGAGATCGAACGACTCCAATTCGCTTCCATTTCTCTCCCGCTAGACGAACAATACCCGTAGACGCCAAATTTCGCTTTGTACAAACGACGTAAACGGCTTCCGCGAGGGCGAATCTCGAACATGATAGTGTCTTCGCAAGCTAAAAACTGTCGTCTCCCAGATATAACATGTCTGAGCCACGGGCGAGCGACTACGAAAGGACTCTCGAGATGAGAACGTGGCAGGATTCGTCGACAGCAAAAGCAGCTATTCCATTTTTTCGCACTATGTATCTGCATTTGCACGGAGCCTTGCCGATCAAGCGTACAAATGACAAACGGTTAATGCTCGCGGAAGTTCTGACGATTGATGCCTTTGATACGTTGATAACACGCCCGCTCTCTCGGCCGATAGATATTTTTCTTATTCACGGATTGTCACTTCGGGAGCGTTCTATCATCTTAATGACACCTTCGCGCTGGCGGAGCGTGAGGCACGAAGCAGAGCAAACCCTGGCAAAAGCGACCTATCCAAAGCAAGTGACTCTTGAGGAGATTTACGAAAAGCTCGTCAGTGATGCATTTATTTCTCGTGAAAACATTATCGAAGCTTTGGAGTTAGAAATTTTTTTAGAAAAGAGCTTGTGTCGGCCGATCGAAGCGAATATCAATATTGTTAAAGACTTTGTCTCGCGCGGAGGACGCGCGTATGTAATTTCCGACACTTGTCTACCTCACTCAGTTTTGTATCAGTTGCTATCAAGGTGCGGAGTTCGTCTGCCGTCGGATGCTGTTTTCGCCTCATCAGTGTCACGTCATACGAAGCACAGCGGCGAACTCTTCGCCGACCTTGCACGAACCGCTCAGCCGCTGAAAAAAATCTTGCACGTCGGCGATAATTTCGGCTCCGATGTTCAGCGCGCGCGCGCTTGGGGGGTGCCAGCGGCTCCCTACCTCGAGGGACGACCGAGCCGATACGAAGCGTCTGCCTGTGAACTTACCGAAGATTCAGAGCTTCTTGCTTCTATCTTCGCTGGGAGCGCGCGTGCTGTGCGTCTTAGAAGGTCGTTTCTCTCCAGCCATGAGCAAACAGTGTGGGATGTTTCGGCTAACGTGGTTGGTCCGCTCTTAGTAAGCTTCGTTATCTGGTCTCTTCGCGAAGCGGTGCGACTTCGATTGCGTACGCTCTATTTCCTTGCGCGCGACGGAGAGATACTGACAAAGATCGCAAAAGTCCTCGCTCCCAAGTTCGCGCCGAATGTGGAGTGTCGTTACTTGTACGTATCTCGCCAGAGTCTTCACTTGGCTTCCTTGGTCGAGGTGGGGATGGCGGATCGTGAATGGATCTTGGAGGGGGCTGAAGGGAGGACCCTTCGCGAGCATCTGGATAGGCTTGATATACAGCCTTTCGAGCTACTGTTCCATGTGCCACCAGAGTCTCAACTGCGTCGATTGCCCCCAGACGGCAGGCTGACGGCAGCATGTGTCTCCGAGATATCTCGAGCTCTCGATGTGTCAGAGTTTCGCGCTCTCGTCGTTCAGCGAAGCGCATACCGTCGCGCCGCTTGCCTGGACTACATGGCGCAGGAGGGACTTCTGGATCCGGGCGCCATTGGCGTCGTCGACGTCGGATGGCGTGGTCGTCTGCAACGCTCTCTCTGCCGTATCTTGACTACGCAAGAAGCTAGGTTCCAAGAGAGGCTTCACGGTTTCTACATCGATCTCACAAGCTTTCCGGATAACTCCGGAACCTTCACGATGTTCAGCGAGCTGTGCGGCTTAGAGGCTGGAAATTGGGCTAAACGGGGCCCGCTCTTCGAAGTGTTTTGTGCAGCCACTCATGGGACGACTAAAAATTATTTTCGTGCAGAAGACGGCCTTTCTGGTCCGCTGCTCGAATCGGAAAAGAACCCTCTCGCAGAGGATTGGGGGCTGATTGTCCAGCAGGAAGCTGTCATCGAATTCGCGCAGGAAATGGGTGATATGCTTCTGCTGGCGAGGCTCGATCCGTTCAATCATGTCGAGGCGCTGGCGCAGAGCGCTCGGAAAGTCACAGAGATGTTTTTCGAGTACCCACTGCGTGAGGAGGCGAATGCTTATGGGCAGTTTTTACATTCAGAGGACGAACAGCATCGGCAGCTAGAACCGTTGGCTGGACTCATGGACTTCCATCCGAGAAACCTTCTGAAGTTCGCGAAAAGCGGCCGGTCCTCCCGCCGTATCTCCTACTGGCCGGAGGGATCTGTCGCAAGATCAGTGAAGCCAGTGTTCAGATGGACCTGCCTTACGGCATTGAAGTATGCCCCTGGACGCCATAATTAGGGTGGCACTCGATCTGATTTAGTCCCCGGGCTTTCGGTTCGCGCGTCTGCTTTCTCATAGTGCCTTCTGGAACTGACCTGCCACTGAGTTTTTCCTCCACGGCAGATTAGAGTCTGACCTGTGGACTTGCCCGGCTTTTGTGGAGAGCGTTTAGCTTACTTCCCGGGCGTTTCGCTCGAAGGCTATGGGGCTCTGGAAGCCGAGCGATGAATGCCGCCTGACGGGGTTATAGAACCCGTCGATGTATCTGGCGACGGCGTTCTCGGCTTGCTTGCGGGATTGCCATGCGACCTGCCAGATCAGCTCCGACTTGATGGTCTTGAAGAACGTTTCCACCATCGAGTTATCGTAGCAGTTCCCGCGCCCGCTCATCGAGATCAGGATGCCGCGCCTTCGTAGCAGCGCCTGATAGTCGACAGAGCAGTATTGCGATCCACGGTCGGAATGGTGCACCAGCTCCGGCGCCGGGTTGCGAGCCACGAGAGCACGGCGCAGCGCTTCGACCGCGAGGTCGCGCTTCAGTCGGTCACTCGTGGCCCAGCCGACGACGCGCCGGGAGAAGAGGTCGAGCACGATGGCAAGGTAGAGCCAGCCCTCCGCGGTCCAGATGTAGGAAATGTCCGCCCCCCACTTCCTGTCCGGGCCGTGCGCCGTGAAGTCCTGCGCCACGAGGTTCGGGGCGACGGGCCAGGCGTGCTCGCTGTCCGTCGTGCGCTTGAAGCGCCGCTTCTGCCGCGCGATCAACTGGTTCTCGCGCATCAGCCGCGCCGTGCGGTGTCGCCCGATCTCATGGCCCTCATCAACGAGATCGCGGTGCATGCGCGGGCTGCCGTAGGTGCCGTTCGACAACGCGAAGGCCGTGCGGATATGTGCCAGATAGACCATGTCCTGCTGCTGGCGGCGACAGGCCGGACGGTCCTGCCAGGCGAAGAAGCCGCTCTGGCTGACCCCGAGAACGCGGCACATCCGGCTGATCGGGAAGCTGGCCTTCTCCGCCTCGATGAAGCCGAAGGTCATCGACTTCCCTCTTTCGCGAAGAAGGCCGCGGCTTTTTTTAAGATGTCGCGCTCCTGCTTCAGGACCGCATTCTCCCGCCGCAGCCGCTTCAGCTCGGCATGCAGATCGACCGGCGCCTCGCTTGGCTCACTGGCATCGCGCTCATGGCTTAGCCAACGCGTCAGCGTCGATAAGCCAATGCCCAGATCCTCCGCGATCTCCCGCCGCGTCCGGCCGCTGGTCAGTGCCAGCCGCACCGCTTCACGGCGGAACTCCGGCGTCGACCTGTTCCCGTTTCCCATAGAACACCCCCTGGTTCCTCAGTTGGTGCTCTCCACTTTTCCCGGGCAGGTCCACCGTGGTCGACGATTACACGCGGGAATGCCTGGCGCTTGTCGCCGACACCTCGCTGTCAGGCTTGCGCGTCGTGCGC
>NZ_JAPFBM010000018.1:0-24198 GCF_026153195.1 Aurantimonas litoralis
CCGCCGTCGTCGATGAACGCGATATAGGCCACCCCATCCGGACCTGTCAACGACCACAGTCGCAAAAACTTCGCAAAAAGTCATTTGGTCGATCGCGGCGCCTGGCGGGCCCCGTACGGCCCCGGGATGCGGGCGTTGTTCGGTGCGGTCGGCCCGCAGGTCTATCGTGAGCGAACCACCGCGGATCCCTCGCCCCTACTGGGTTGCCCTGTCCCCTCCCCTGCCGAACTGTTCGCCATCTGCGCGTTATCGCGGGGTCCGCGTGTCCGGATGCCGAGATGAGCCTGCGCCCAATCAGACGTCCACCTTTCCGGCATGCCCCCGAACAGCTGGCCCTCACCCGAAGATCAGGTTCGGCACGAACAGGACGAGCGACGGCAGGAGGATGAGCAGCACGGTCACCGCGACGACCGCCGCCAGGAACGGCGCCGATTCCCGCGTGTACTCGCCGATCGGACAGCGCAGGATCGAGCACACCGCATACATGGCCGCGCCGACCGGCGGCGTGAAATTGCCGATGGTCGCGGCGATGATGAAGACGATGCCGAAATGCACCGGGTCGGCACCGAGATCGCGCGCCACCGGCAGGACGATCGGCGTCAGCATGATGATCAGCACCGTCGCGTCGATGAAGAAGCCGATGACCACCACCACCACGCAGATCAGGATCATCGCGCCGGTGAGATTGTCGGTCAGCCCGACGATCCAGCCGGCGACGGTCTCGGGCACCTGCTCGAGGACGATGCCGTAGCTGAAGGTCGCCGACAGGGCGATCAGGAACATCACCGAGCCGACATCGGCCAGGCTGCTTTCGAGCCCCTCGACGAAACCCTTCATCCGCATCTTGCGATAGACCAGCACGCCGATGAACAGCGCGTAGAGCACGGCGAACGCCCCGATCTCCGACGGGGTGAAGACGCCCATGCGCAGGCCGACCAGCAGGAAGACCGGAAACAGCAGCGCCCAGATGCCGCCGGTGAAGGCCCGCGTGACCTCAGCGAATTTCGGCCGCGTCCGGCGTTGCGGCTGGTAGCCGCGCCGCCGGGCGGTCAGCCAGACGGCGAAGCCGAGCCCGATCCACAAAAGCAGCGCGGGCACGAAGCCGGCGGCGAACAGCCGGCCGATCGAGACCTGGCCGATCGTGCCGTAGAGGATCATGCCGATGCCCGGCGGAATGATCGGCGTCAGCACCGCGCCATAGGACAGGATGCCGGCGGTAAAGCCGCGGGTGAAGCCGCGCCTGGTCATCTCGTCGCCGAGCATGCGGCTCTGCATCGCCGCATCGGCGATCGCCGATCCCGACACGCCGCCCATCAGCGCCGACAGCGCCAGCGAGACCTGTGCCAGCCCGCCGCGCAGCCGGCCGGTGAGCACCGAGGCGAGGTCCAGAAGCCGCTCGGTGATGCCCGACCGGTTCATGAAATTGCCGGCGACGATGAACAGCGGGATCGCCAGAAGCGCGAAATTCTGGGTCTGGGACACCGTCACCTGAACCGGAATGGTGAAGGGAAGCTCGGGATGCTGGGCGAAGAACAGCGCCCCGGAGATGCCGATCGCAAAGGCGATGGGCATGCCCATCAGAATGAGGACGACGAAGGCGATGGTAACGATCAGCATGGCGGTGAAGCGCCCTCGGCGCGGACCGCAGCGCGCCGCGCGTCACGGATTTTCAGAAGCGTGGTCACGAGCAGCAGCAGGCAGCCGACCGGCAGGCTCATCGTCACCCAGGAATAGCTGATCCCGGGAATACCCTGGAAACTGCGGGCCCGGCTGATCCAGGCGAGCAGCGTGCCGGCATAGATGCCGCAGACGAGGAAGATCGCGATCAACCCGTAATTGACGTATTCCAGCACCCGCCGCACGCCGGCGGGCACCATTTCTGGCAGGATGTCGATCGCCATCAGCGCGCCCCTGCGCCAGGCGATGTCGGCGCACAGGAACGAGGCCCATGCGAAGGCGCAGGTGGCCAGATCGATGGTCCAGTTGATCGGCGTGTGCATCATCCGGGCGACGCCGCCGGCGAAGATGAGCGCGACCATGGCCATCAACAGGACGCCGGCGAGGAATGCCTCAGCCCGCAGGATGAACCGATAAAGGCTTGGCATGGATCTCCCCGCCGGCGTCGTCTCGGACCGTTACTGGCCCGCCTTGATGCCGATCTCTTCCTGGACCTTGTTCTTCGCCTCGACGAGACCCAGCGTCTCGTAGGCTTTTTCGCCGGCCGCCCGGAACGCGTCCATGTCGACGTCCTCGACGATCATCATGCCCCGCTCCTTCAGGGTCGCCTTGGCCGTCTGCGTCGCCTCCTCGATCTCCGCCGAGGTTGCCTGGCCGGCCGCGCGGCATTCCTCGACCAGCGCGGTCTGGTATTCCGACGGCAGGCCGTCGAACCATTGCGAGCTGACCACCTGGAAGTTGGTCAGGAGGATATGCTTGGTCTCATTGGCATGGTCGACGACCTCGTTGAGATTGGCCGCGGTGATGTTGGGATAGACGAGCTCGGCCCCGTCGATCGCCCGCTGCTGCAGGCCGGGATAGACGTCGCCGAAATTCATCGCCACCGGCTCGGCGCCCAGCGCCCGGATCGATTCCTGCCAGATCGGGGCCGGCGGCGTGCGGATGCGCTGGCCGCTCAGATCCTCCGGCGTGCGCACCGGCGCATTGGTGTAGAAATTGCGGAAGCCCTGCACCCAGTCGAAGCACACGACCTTCAGCCCGTGTTGTTCGGCAAGTTCGGCCTGCCATTCCTGCATGGTGGGCGAATCTGCCAGCTTGAAGGATTCCTCCAGCGAGCCGACGAAATAGGGCCCGTTGACCACCGCGATGCCCGGGACATAGGTGCCGAGCCGCGCGGCGTCGGTGTTCTGGCCGATATTGGCGCCCTGGCGGATCTGCTCGATGATGTCTTCCTCGACGCCGAGCTGGGCGCTGTGGAAGACCTGGATCGTCAGCCCGCCATCGGTGCGCTCCTTCACCCGCTCCGCCCAGGCTTCGAAGCCCTTGTTGAACGGCTCGTTGGGGCCGAGCACATGGTTGAAGCGCAGCTCGAAACTGTCCTGCGCGAACACCGTCCCCTGCGCGAAGAGGCCGAGGCCCACCGCGAGAGACAGCGTCTTCAGATGCCTTGCCAGCACGCTCATTGTCGATCCTCCCTGTTGCGATCTCGTGGTCAGCTTGCGCCCGTCTGCGCGGGCGGCGTCAAGCCGGACCCGGCTTTCGCCGGCATCTCCAGCCCGTACCGGTCCGCCAAGGACCGGAACTCTGTCATCGTCGCCGGGTCCACCGGCGCGCCATAGGCGGTGCGCCGCTCCGCCTCGGCCCATTCGCGGTCGCCCGGCGCCATGACCTCAGCACCGCGTGCGGTCGCGCTGGCGCGCAGTTCGCCGACATAGCGACGCATGCCGCGATCGAAGATCTCCCGGTCGACGAAGGCATCGGTGCGCACCGCCATGACAAAGGCGCCGAGGCCGCGCGGGGTCGAAAGGTCCGGCCCGCCCATCGGCAGGAGGTCGAAGCTCAGCCCCATGCCGCTGAGGACGGCGCTGAAGATCTCCACCAGGCCGGCAAGGCCGGCGCCCTTGAAGCCGAAGGCCGCCCCCAGCGGCGCCAGCATCTCGACCGCCGCAGGGTCCGCCGTATTCCTGCCCTCCGCATCCGAGGCGACCGCCTCCGGCAGGTCCACACCGAGGCTCTCGTAGAGTTTGACGCGGTTGTAGGGAATCGCGCTGGTGGCCATGTCGAGCAGCCAGGGTGCCCCGTCCGGGTTGGGAATGGCGCAGGCGATCGGATTGGTGCCGTGGAAGCGGCGCGCCCCGCCATGCAGCCGCACGAAGGCGTCGGAATTGCACATGACGATGCCGATGGCCCCGCGCTCGGCCGCTGCCAGCGCATAGGCGCCAGCCGGGCCGAAATGCGAGGATTTGCGGATCGCCACCGCGCCGATGCCCTGCCCGCCGGCGATCTCGACCGCCCGGTCCATGGCGCTGTAGGTGGCCAGCGCGCCATGGGCGTCGTCGGCGTCGAGCGCGGCGACCGCGCCGCCCTTGGACGTGAAGGTGAGCGCCGGCCGCGGGTTGACGCGCCCTTCGCGCAGCACCGTCGCATAATGCGGCAGGAGCCGGACGCCATGACTGTCGACGCCGCAGCGCGACCCGTGGATCATCGCCCGCGTCGCGGCCTCGGCCGTCGCCTCGTCGGCGCCGACCGCCGACAGGGCGGCCGTGCAGAAGCGGGCGAGCTCGTCGAGCCCGATGCGGGCGCCGTGGCGGCCGGTCTGGTCGGCGACCGCGCTCACAGGGTCTGCCCGCCGTCGACGACCAGGATCTGGCCAGTAGTGAAGGCCGCATCGTCGGCGGCAAAATACAGCGCCGCGGCCGCCATTTCGGAGACCTCGCCAAGGCGCCCGATCGGCTGGCGCTCGGCAAATTCGCGGCGGGTCGCCTCGGGATCGGCGCTGGCCGCGATGCGGGATTCGAGCGACGGCGAGGCCGTGGTGCCGGGGCACAGCGCATTGACGCGCACGCCGGTACGGATGACGTCCCGCGCGACCTGCTTCGTCAGGCCGATCACCGCCGCCTTGCTGGCGCCGTAGGCGGCGCGGTTGGCGACGCCGGTAATGCTGGAGGCGACCGAGGCGACATTGATGATCGAGCCGCGCCCGCGGGCGATCATCCCCGGCAATGCGGCGCGGATGGTGCGGAAACAGGAGGTAGCGTTCTGCTCCAGGCTCTTCGCCCAATCCTCCTCGCTGCAGTCGAGAATGCTGCCGTTGTGAACCCAGCCGGCGCAATTGACCAGAATATCGAGATCACCGGCAGCCGCGATCGCCGCCTGCACGGCGTCCCGATCGGTGACGTCGAGACCGACCGGCGTGATCGACGGCGCCAGACGCGGCAGGTCATCCATCTTGGCAAGGGTGCGGCTGGCAGCAACGACAGCCGCACCCTCCTCGGCGAACAGGAGCGCGATGGCGCGGCCCATCCCCTGGCCGGCCCCCGTTACGAATGCTCGCCGCCCTTCGAGCCGTCCGCTCATTCCCGTTCCTCCCTGCCACGAGCCCCCCGCTCGATGTCGTATGTCTACACTATACATATCAACATCGGCGAGAAAAGGGGGGGGGGAGAACGCCGGCCGATAGCCGGGCGATCGCGAGTGGCTATGAAGCAGGGGATGCGGACGGTCGCGTCCCGGGCCGGCATCCGGTTTGACGCGATGCGCGACATTCGAAACACTTTGGCACCGGCCGAATCCGCCGGGTTGCGAGGGAGACACGATGCCTGAGGGGCGCGCCGAGAGGGTCCAGGACATCGAAAAGGAGAGCGTCTCCGGCGTCACGCCGCGTCTCTACGAGCGGGCGACGCAGCTCATCGCCGAGCAGATCCGCGACGGCACCCTGCCGGCATCGGGCCACCTCACCGAATCGCTGCTGGCCGAGCGGCTCGGCATCAGCCGCGCGCCGGTGCGCCGCGCCTTGTCGGAACTGGAGCAGCAGGGCCTCGTCAAACGCGTGAAGGGCAAGGGCTATGCCGTCCTGGCCGGCAGCGTGTCGGCGCGAAAGGCCCCCTCGCCCGGCGATCCGGCGTCGCCAGCCCATGACGGCAGTCCGCTGCAATCCTCGCCAAGCTGGGAGCGGATCTATGGCGAGGTGGAGGACCAGGTGATCGCCCGGATCTCCTTCGCCAGCTGGCGGGTCAACGAGGCGCGGCTCGCCCGCCACTACGGCGTCAGCCGCACCGTGGCGCGCGACGTGGTCGGCCGCCTGCAGCAACGCGGCGTGCTGCGCAAGGACGATCGCGGCCGCTGGTACGCGCCCGCGCTGACGCCCGACCATATCGCCGAACTCTACGAATTGCGCGCGATCCTCGAGCCGATCGCCCTGACCAAGGCGGCGCCCCACGCGCCCGCGTCGCTGCTGACGCAGATGCGGACACGGCTCGAAGAGGCGATGGCGGCGGGCGATGTCACCGGCGCGACGCTCGACGCGCTGGAGAAGGACCTCCACGTCACGCTGCTCGATTTGTCGGGCACCTACGCGCTGATGCAGGCAATCACCCTGCCCCAGTCGCTGCTGATCGCCCACCGGTTCCTCTATCGCTGGACGCCGCGGCTGTTCGACGCCGAACCGTTCCTGCCCGAGCACGTGGCGGTGATCGACCATCTGCTAGCCGGCGAGACGGACAAAGCCGCGAAGGCGCTGGCCGACCATCTGATCATCTCGGGCGACCGCGCGATGTCCCGCGTCGACCTCATCCGCCGCGAGTTCGACGCCGAGGATCTGTCCTATCTGGAACGCCTGCCGGCGGATTGATGCCGACCGGGACGCCATGGCCGCTGGGCGGCTTCACGGCGCGCGACAGATCGTGCGGCGAAGAACGCCGCGAGGCGTAATCCGCCTCAGCTGCCCTGGTGCAGGGCTCGCTCGACCGGTGCGCTGACCGTGGTGACGAGACCGGGCCGGTTTCCGGCCTCCTCCAGCGTGCCCTCGATCTGATCGACCATTGCGCGCATCATCTTCGAGCCGAAGCCCTGATGGTCGCGCGACTTGCCGGCGCCGCGATCCGCGACGGCCAGCCGGAACCGGCCGAGATGCTGGTCGAGGCGGATCGCCAGCGGACCGGCCTTGCCATCATAGGCATATTTCTGGGTGTTGATCACCAGTTCGGTCATGATCAGCCCGACATGGACGGCACGGTCGGCCGCGATCTGGACCGGCGCGAGGTCGAGCCGCGCCCGTTCCGCCCAGGCCCCGTCCATCGACGATGCGAGGTCTGTCCACAGGTCGCGGATGTAGCGTGAGAGATCGACGATCTCGACGCTTTCGCCCGAATAGAGCCGCCGGTGGACGAGCGCGACCGCGTTCAGCCGGCGCTGCGCTTCCGAGAGCTGGCTCTTCGTCGCCGCGTCGTCGAGATCGCGAGCCTGCATGCGCAGGAAGGCGGCAACCAGTTGCAGGCTGTTCTGGACGCGGTGATTCACCTCCCGCAGCAGGAAGCCCTTCTGCTGCAGGAGCAGCTGGTTCTCGCGCACCGTCTCGAGGAGATCGCGGTTCAGCTCCTTCAGCCGGATCGCCTGCCGCCGCTCGCGCAGCAGCCGGCCGACGCGGCTGGCCGATTCCACCTCGGCGATCGACCAGGGTCGCGACCGGCCGCGGACCGTGTCGCTCCACGTCTCGAAGGACGACCGCGGCGTCAGCACGGCATTCGGATCGGTCGAGGCGCCCTTGTGGGGATTGCCGGCCCATTCCACGGTCTCGATCTTTTCCGCGCGCAGCCAGATCAGGCAGATCGGCGTCTCGGTCGACAGCGAGACCGCCAGGAGACCGCTGGCCAGCGACTGGAACGCCTCCGCCTCGGGCCAATGCAGCGCCAGCCGGTCGGTCAGGAACGGAAACGGCGCCGCCTTGTCCTTCACCCACTCGCCGATCGTGCGGAGGTCGGCCTCGTCCGGGCAGCGACCGAAGGTCGAGATCTGGGTGCCGGACAAAACGGCCAGGCCGTCGGCCCCCAGCATGCGGCAAAGCTCCGAGCCGGCCCCCTCCACGAAGCTCTCGAAGCTGGATTCCGGATCGTACAGCGCCAGCGCCGTATCTTCGCTCGCCCGGATCCGGACCCGCTCGCGGGTCAGTTCCGCCTCGTCCTTGGCGGCGATCTGCTGGGACAAGGTATGGGCGAGGATGCGGCAGGCGGTGCGGTCCGACAGCGATATGGTCTTCGCCTCGTCGTGATGACAGGCCACCAGCCCCCACAGATGCCCGTCCATGACGATGGAGATCGAGGCCGAGGCGCCGACGGCCATGTTCTGCAGATAGCGGATATGGATCGGCGAGACGCTGCGCAGCCCGACATCCGACAGATCGACCTCCGACAGCCCGGCCTCGGCGGCGCGGATCGGCGCCGGCTCGTAGCAGACGTCGGGAATCACCCGGATGCGGTTGCGGATATAAAGGGCCCGCGCCTGCTTCGGAATGTCCGTCGCCGGGAACTGGTGATTGAGGAAGGAGACGAGATGCGCGGCCCTGTCCTCGGCCATCACCGAGCCGGCGCCGTCCTCGTGAAAGCGATAGATCATCACCCGGTCGTAACCGGTGATCGCGCGGAACTGCTGGACCGCGGCTTCGCAGAGATCGAGGAGGTCATGGGTCCGGGCGAGGGCCGCACCGGCCTCCTCGATCCGGGTGAAGATGCGCGCGGTGCTCGGGCCCGCACGTTCCGCGTCTTCCAGCTCGATCAGCAGATACTCGCCGGTGCGGTGCGCGACACCGTCCAGCGAGTTCTCCAGCCCGGTCACCGGATCGAGCACCGCGGAGGTCTCGTCCTCGATCCCCAGGGCAATTTCCACCGCCGCGCTGCCGATGAGACTGGCGAGCGGACGCCCGAGCCATTGCGGCGCGAGCCGGCCCTCAATGTCGCCCGCACCCGCCACGACGTCCAGCGTGCCCCGGTCGGCGACCAGCAGCATGCCGTGCGGCTGGATGGAGCCGGGAATATGGATCGGTTCGCGGTCGCAGAGCGTCAGCTCGTCTTCGGAGACCGCACGCAGGGAGTCTTGCAGACTGGCGGGGATATCTGCTTTCACCTGTGGCCTCCTGTCGACGTCGGACGGGAACGTGTCACGAGCGACGGATCACTGCATGCCACCACCGAACGGGACGTTTTCCGAACGCCTGCGCACGGAAACTGCGTCACTGCATCTGCGGGTCGACACCGCCTTCAGTGCCTTCGACCTCTCAACACGGTCCGGTTATGGCGGTTTCCTGCGAGCCCATGCAAGGGCGCTGCCCGCCGTGGAGGCAATCGTCGCCGCCGGCATTTCCGTAGCCGCGACCCGTTCCCGCACCGATCTGGCAGTCGCCGATCTGCAGGAACTCGGCATCGACATTCCGCCATCGGCGCCCTTCGAAGGCCCTGCGTCGCTGGTCGCGGCGCGCGGTATCCACTATGTTCTGGAGGGCTCCCGGCTCGGCGGCGCGGTGCTGCAACGCCGTGTGCCGGTCGCCTATCCGCGCCGCCTTCTGTCGGCGCGCCACGAGCGTGGCGGGTGGCGAAGCGTGCTCGCAGACCTCGATGGTTGGGGCGAAGGCCAGGACGAGACCACGATCGCCAGCGCGATCGCGGCCGCCGCCGCCTGCTTTTCCCTGTTCGAACGATCCGCCCTCGCCGAGGCCGGCTAGCCGGCCCGCCCGACTCGGCAGCCTGCCCTACTCGGCGGCCTGGCGCGCCGGCGAATCGCTTGCTTCGGCATCGTGCGGCCGCGGACGGGCCTTGCGCCGCAGTTCGATCTCCTGCGCCCGCTTCTTGGTCAGCTCGCGATGCGCCTGGTCACGGCCCGAGATGTATTGCTTCGGCCAGGGCTGGTTGCGGGTGTCGTACCAGGCCGCCGCCTCGCGGCTGAAATACGGGTTCCACATATGCGGGCGGCCCAGCGCGACGATGTCGGCGCGGCGGGTGTGCAGGATGGTGTTCACCTGCGCCGCCTCGGTGATGGCGCCGACGGCCATCACCGCCATCTTCGGCACGTTGCGGATCGCCTCAGCGAACTGCACCTGGAACATCCGGCCGTAAACGGGCGCCTGATCCGCCACCGTCTGGCCGGCCGACACGTCGATCAGGTCGCAGCCGGCATCCGCGAAGGCCTCCGAGATCGCGAAGACGTCCGCCTCGCTGATCCCGCCCTCGGCCCAGTCGGTGGCCGACAGGCGCACCGACATCGGCTTGTGCGCCGGCCAGGCCGCCCGCATCGCGGCGAAGACCTCCAGCGGGTAGCGCAGACGGTTTTCCACCGAGCCGCCATAGGCGTCGTCGCGATGGTTGGTCAGCGGCGACAGGAAGGAAGCGAGCAGATAGCCGTGGGCGCAGTGCAGCTCCAGCATATCGAAGCCGGCCCGGTCGGCCCTCTCCGTCGCCTGGACGAAATCCGCGGTGATCCGGTCCATCTCGGCCCGGTCCAGCGGCTTCGGCACCTGGCTGATGCCGTCGTGATAAGGCAGCGGCGAGGCCGAGACGATCGGCCAGTTCGCCGCCTTGTCGGCCAGCGGCATGTCCATCTTCTCCCAGCCGAGCTGGGTCGACCCCTTGCGCCCGGCATGACCGAGCTGCAGCACCATCTTCGACGTCGAATTGGCGTGGACGAAGTCGACGATCCGCTTCCACTGCGCTTCCTGCGCGTCGGTCCACAGGCCCGTGCAGCCGGGCGTGATCCGCGCATCGGCCGAAGGGCAGGTCATCTCGGTGAAGATGAGGCCGGCTCCGCCCAGCGCATGGGAGGAGTAGTGGACGAAGTGCCAGTCGGTCGGGTTGCCGTCCGCATCGGCTGAATATTGCGCCATCGGCGACATGGCGACCCGGTTCTCGATCGTCATCTCCCGCAGCTTGAACCTCGTGAACATCGGCGTTGGCCGGCTCTTGCGGTAATCCTCGCCGGTTTCGCGATAGACCCGCTCGTAGAAGGCGGTGTCGACGGCTTCCACGAAGCCGGGATCGCGCACGATCAGATTGTCGTAGGTAATCGCCTTGGCCCGGCACATTACCACCATGGCGAACTGCTCGGGCTCCATGTCCCAGGATCGGTTCATGTGCTCGAACCAGGCCAGCGACACATCGGCATTGTGCTGGGTGATCTGGCAGGGCGTGCGCCGCGCGTCCTCATAGGCCGCGAAGGCGGCCGGAACGCTGGACGGGCCATGCGCGACCACTGCATCCGACAGCGAGATGGCGCATTCCATGGCGAGCTTGGTGCCCGAGCCGATGGAATAATGCGCCGAGGCCTTGGCGTCGCCGAGCAGCACGATGTTGTCGTGGGACCAGCGATTGCAGAAGATGCGCGGAAACTGCCGCCAGTTCGACCGGTTCAGGAGCAGCGGATGGCCCTGCAGTTCTTCGGCATAGAGCGCTTCCAGCACCGCCTTCGACGCCGCCTCGTCCATACCGTCGAAGCCGTGGCCGCGCCAGCAGGCGTCGTCCATCTCGAAGATCCAGGTCGAGCGGCCCGCCTCGTACTGGTAGGTGTGGGCACAGATGATGCCGTGGTCGGTCTGCCGGAAGAAATAGTTGAACTCGTCCATCGGCCGGGTCGAGCCCATCCAGCAGAAGCGGTTCGACTTGATCGCCACATCCGGCTCGAAGGTCGTGCGGAAATGCTCGCGGATGCGCGAATTCACCCCGTCTGCCGCAACGATCACGTCGGAATCGGCAAAGCGCGTGGCGATTTCCTCCGGCGGCACCGACACGCCGAAATGCAGGCCGATCCCCTCCTCCCGGCAGCGCTGCTGCAGGATGGCGAGGAGCTTCATCCGCGAGATACCGGCAAAGCCGTTCCCAGCGCAGCGCATCTCGCGCCCGTCCTTGTGGATGGCGACGTCGTCCCAATAGGCGAATTCGTGGCGGATGCGGTCGAACGACGGCCGGTCGCGCGACAGGAATTCGTGCAGTGTCTCGTCGGAGAAGACGACACCGAAGCCGAACGTGTCCTCGGCCTGGTTCTGCTCGTAGATGTCGATCGACCAGTCGGGCCGCTGCTTCTTGGTGAGCAGCGCGAAATAGAGGCCGCCGGGGCCGCCGCCGATTACGGTGATGCGCATCGCTGCTCTCCTGTAGGCGGGACCGACACCCGCAACCAAATATTTTAGAGTTAAACTATCGCCGTGGAGCGGGGCATGGGTCAAGGCGTCGCGGCCAGATTCTCGATGTCGCCCGTCCTTGCCGCAGCGCATTCACAGCCGCCGCACTGCAGCATAATTAGGCACGCCCAAAAAATCGGCCAATCCGGTTGCGAGGCACTATTTTATGTGTAAACTAATTTTCGGATCGGGGCGCAGAGGCGCCGCGCCGCATGCCGAACAAGGGGCACGGACCGCCGAGGCGGGGCCGGATCTGCCGCAGAAACTTTGCATGGAGATGCAGGAATGACAATGATCCGCACCGTCGCCCTCGGCCTTCTGGCGGCCACCGCCCTGACCGGCAGCGCGCTCGCGCAGGATGCTGCCGACAACAAGCTCAAGGTCGGCCTGATGTTTACCCTGTCGGGCCCGGCCGCGGTGCTCGGCGAACAGGGCCGCGACGGCTTCATGCTGGCGGTCGAGACGATGGGCGGCAAGCTCGGCGGCCTCGAGACCGAGATCACCACCGTCGACGACGAGCTGAAGCCCGACATCGCCGCCAACAAGGCCCGCGAGCTGGTCGAGCGCGACGATGCCGACTTCGTCGTCGGACCGATCTTCTCCAATATCCTGATGGCCATCGCCAAGCCGGTCACCGACGGCGGCGCCTTCCTGATCAGCCCGAATGCCGGCACGTCGAACTTCGCCGGCGCCGAGTGCAACGCCAACCTCTTCGTCTCCTCCTACCAGAACGACCAGGTCCACGAGGTGCTTGGCAAATACGCCGAGGACACCGGCTACAAGCGGCTGTTCCTGCTGGCGCCGAACTATCAGGCGGGCAAGGATTCGCTGGCCGGCTTCAAGCGTTCCTACAAGGGCGAAGTGGTCAACGAGATCTACACCCCGCTCGGCCAGCTCGATTTCTCGGCCGAACTCGCGCAGATCGCCGCCGAGCAGCCCGATGCGGTCTTCACCTTCATGCCCGGCGGCATGGGCGTGAACCTCGTCAAGCAGTACCGCCAGGCCGGCCTCGACAACATTCCGTTCCTCTCCGCCTTCACCGTCGACGAGACGACGCTGCCGGCCCAGCAGGACGCGGCCGTCGGCTTCTTCGGCGGCGCCAACTGGGCGCCGGACATGGACAACGAGCAGTCCAAGGCCTTCGTCGCGGCCTATGAGGAAAAATACGGCAGCGTGCCGGGCACCTACGCCATGCAGGCCTATGACGCGGCCCAGATGATCGACAGCGCCATCAAGGCGGCCGGCGGCGACCTTTCCGACAAGGACGCCCTGCGCGCCGGCCTGAAGGCGGCCGATTTCCAGTCCCTGCGCGGCGACTTCTCCATCGGCGACAACCACTACCCGATCCAGGACTTCTATCTGGTCAAGGTCGCCAAGCGCGACGACGGCAAGTACCAGACCCAGATCGAGCAGAAGATCTTCGATGACTACCAGGACAATTACGCTGCCGACTGCAAGATGCAGTAACCGGCAACCTCCGGCTCCGGCTCGCCAGGTGCGGGCCGGAGCCTGAACGACCCACGACCCACGTCGCGCATGCGACTTCCGGCGCGAGCCGGACCCTGCGACGAACCACACGCCCCCGCCCGGTGATCGAGCGGTCGCGGCAGCGGGACCCGGCATGCTCAATCTCTTTCTGCTCCAGGCGCTCAACGGTCTCCAGTTCGGCATCCTGCTGTTTCTGGTCGCGGCCGGCCTGACCCTGATCTTCGGGATCATGGACCTGATCAATCTCGCCCATGGCGTGCTCTACATGGTCGGCGCCTATCTGGTCGCGACCCTGACGGCCTATACCGGCGACTTCTTCCTCGGCCTCGCGCTGACCATTCCGGCGACGCTGCTCTTCGGGATCATCCTCGAAGTGCTGATCTTCCGCCGCCTCTACGACCGCGATCATCTCGATCAGGTGCTGGCGACCTTCGGCCTGATCCTGATCCTCAACGAGGGCGTCCAGATGCTGTGGGGCGCAGCCCCCATGAGCGTGCCGATCCCGGACATCCTGTCCGGTTCGATCCCGCTGATCGGCAACATGCGCTACCCACTGTTCCGCGTCCTGATCATCGCCGCAGGTCTGGCGACGGCCCTCGGGCTCTATCTCCTGGTCAGCCACACCCGCATCGGCATGCGGCTGCGCGCCGGCGCCACCAATGCGCCGATGATCTCGGCCCTCGGCGTCGACATCCGCCGTCTCTTCATGCTGGTCTTCGCCCTCGGCGCCATGTTGGCGGGCTTTGCCGGCGCCATGGTCGCGCCGATCCTGTCGGTCCAGCCGGGCATGGGTGATTCCATCCTGATCCTGACCTTCGTCGTCATCGTCATCGGCGGCGTCGGCTCGGTGCGCGGCGCCTTCGTGGCGGCGCTGCTGGTCGGGCTGGTCGACACGCTCGGCCGCACCTTCGGTCCGATCCTCCTGCGCAGCCTCATGGACCCCTCCGCCGCCTCCCAGACCGGCCGCACCCTTGCGCCCATGCTGATCTACATCCTGATGGCCGCCGTCCTGTTCTTCCGGCCGGCCGGGCTCTTCCCGGCCAAGGGGGCGGCCCAATGAGCGCGAGCGACCTCACCCTTGCCGGCGAAACGCCCGATGTCGCGCCCCAGCGCCGCCCGAGCCGCCTCGACGGCCGCGGCACGGCCCTCGCCGCCGGGCTGATCTTTGCGACACTGGCGCTGCTGCCGCTCCTGGCCACCGCGATCGACGACCAGTTCCTGCTGGTCACGGCGACGCGGATCATGATCTTCGCCCTCGCCGCCCTCTCCCTCGACCTGATCCTCGGCTATGGCGCGCTGGTCTCCTTCGGCCATGCCGCCTTCATCGGCCTCGGCGCCTATTCGGTGGCGATCCTCGCCGCCCACGGCATCGACGACATCCTGGTGCAGGCCGCCGTCGCGATTCTCGTCTGCAGCCTCTTCGCCTTCGTCACCGGCGCCATCTCGCTGCGGACCAAGGGCGTCTATTTCATCATGATCACCCTCGCCTTCGGCCAGATGGCGTATTTCTTCATGGTCTCGCTGTCGGCCTATGGCGGCGACGACGGCATCACCCTGACCGCCCGCTCGACGCTGTTCGGCGCGCCGGTCCTGAAGGGCAATCTGACCTTCTTCTATGTCGTCCTCGCCGCGCTTGCCGGCGCCTTCGTGACCTTGCGCGCCGTCGTCGGCTCGCGCTTCGGCCGCGTCCTGCGTGGCACCCGCGACAACCGCGTGCGGATGCAGGCGATCGGCTTTTCGCCCTTCCGCTACCAGCTCACCGCCTATGTCATCGCCGGCGCCATCGCCGGCCTCGCCGGGGTCTTCCTCGCCAACCAGGCCGAGTTCGTCTCGCCCGCCTATATGAGCTGGCAGCGCTCGGGCGAGCTCATCGTCATGGTCGTCCTCGGCGGCATGGGCACGCTGGTCGGCCCCATCGCCGGCGCCGTCGCCTTCCTGCTGCTGGAGGACTGGCTGGCGCAGATCTCCGAGCACTGGAAGCTCGGCCTCGGCATTTTCCTGGTGTTGCTCGTCCTGTTCACGCGCGGCGGCATCGCCGGCTTCGTCAGCCGCATCACGGGTCGGGGAACGCCATGACCGGACCGCTTCTCGACATCCGCAATCTGCGCAAGGCCTTCGGCGCCCTGCACGTCACCGATGACGTCAGCTTCCAGGTCATGCCCGGCGAACTCCACGCCATCATCGGCCCGAACGGCGCCGGCAAGACGACGCTGATCCACCAGCTCTCCGGCAGTCTCGCCAGCGACGGCGGCTCGGTGCATTTCGCCGGCGAGGACATCACCCGGGTCGACATGGCGGGCCGCGTCCACCGCGGACTGGCGCGCTCCTTCCAGATCACCTCGATCCTCGACGGC
This sequence comes from Aurantimonas litoralis, assembly GCF_026153195.1. Taxonomy (NCBI): domain Bacteria; kingdom Pseudomonadati; phylum Pseudomonadota; class Alphaproteobacteria; order Hyphomicrobiales; family Aurantimonadaceae; genus Aurantimonas; species Aurantimonas litoralis. The sequence continues at coordinate 15,457 of NZ_JAPFBM010000018.1, forward strand.
TTCACCGTGCTGGAAAACGCGGCGATGGCTGTGCAGGCCCGCTCGGGCTCGAGCTTCCGCTTCTTTGCCTCCGCGGCGCGCGAGAGCGCGCTCAACGACGCCGCCATGGCGGCGCTTGCCCGCGTCGGGCTCGACGATCGGGCCCAACGACGCGCCGGCAGCCTGTCCCATGGCGAAAAGCGCCAGCTCGAGATCGCCATTGCCTTGGCGACCGGCGCCCGGCTGCTCTTGCTCGACGAGCCGCTCGCCGGCACCGGCCACGAGGAATCGGCGGTTCTGGTCGCGCTGATGGCCGAACTGAAGACCACCCACACCATCGTCCTGATCGAGCACGACATGGACGCCGTCTTCGCCCTTGCCGACCGGGTCAGCGTCCTCGTCTACGGCCGGCTGATCGCCACGGGCACCGCCGAGGAGGTCCGCCTCCATCCCGAGGTGCGGACCGCCTATCTCGGCGAGGAGGAGGCCGCCTGATGCTGCGGGTCGAAAATCTCCAGAGCGCCTATGGCGACAGCCGCATCCTCTTCGGCATCGACCTCGAGGTCGGCGCCGGCGAAGTCGTGACGCTGCTCGGGCGCAACGGCATGGGCAAGACCACGACGATCAACTCGATCTTCGGCCTGGTGAAGCCTCGCGGCGGCTGCATCACCATCGATGGCGTCGATGTCACCGGCCGCCAGCCCCATGTCGTCGCCAATCGCGGCCTCGGCCTCGTGCCGGAAGGCCGGCAGATCTTCCCGACCCTGTCCGTCGAGGAAAACCTCGTCGCCACCCATCGCGCAGGCCGCGGCCCCGCCAAATGGACGCTGGCCGAGATCTACCGCCTGTTTCCCCGGCTGAAGGAACGGCGCCGCAACATGGGCAACCAGCTCTCGGGCGGCGAACAGCAGATGCTGGCCATCGGCCGGGCGCTGATGACCAATCCCCGCCTGGTGGTTCTCGACGAGGCGACCGAAGGGCTCGCTCCGTTGATCCGCGAGGAGATCTGGACCTGCCTGACGGCCATCAAGGACGCCGGCGAGGCGATCCTCGTCATCGACAAGAATGTCGATGCGCTGGCCCGCTTCGCCGACCGTCATGTCGTCATCGAGAAGGGCCGCGTCGCCTGGACCGGCACGACGGCCGAACTCAGGGCGACCCCTGCCGTGAAGGAGCGCTTCCTCCATGTGTAGGCCTCGCACCGACCGCGGCGCCATCGGCGCCACGCCTTTCCATTCCGCAAGCAAGGAGCCACGCCCATGCCGATCATGACCGCCGGCGTCACCAAGGCCAACGAGGGGATGGACGGCATAAGCTGGAACATCCTCGGCCAGATCTACGTGCCCAAGCAGCATGCCGAGAGCTCGTTCTCCTGGCACGCGACCTTCCCGGTCGGCACCTTCGTGCCACCGCATATCCATCCGACCCAGGAAGAATTCGTCTACATGCTGGAGGGCCGTCTCGACGTGATCCTCGACGGCCAGGAGAGCCATGCCGAGCCCGGCGATCTCGTCCGCCTGCCGCGCGGCATTCCGCACGGCCTGTTCAACCGCACGGATTCCGACGTGAAGTGCTATTTCTGGGTCTCCCCGGCCCAGCGCCTCTACGATCTGTTCTGGGCGCTCCACAATCTCGGACCGACCGCCGACCCGGCCGAAGTCGTCGCCGTCTCGGCCCAGCACGAGGTCGATTTCCTGCCGCCGCCAGACGCGGAATAGACCGGAACACGGGGCGCAAGGAGGCAGGGCCATGAAGGTGATTATCGCAGGCGCAGGCATCGGCGGGCTGACCGCCGCGCTCATGCTGCACAAGCGCGGCACCAAGGCTGAGATCTACGAACAGTCGCCGGCCGTGCGCGAGGTCGGGGTGGGCATCAACACCCTGCCCCACGCCATCCGCGAACTGGCCGAGATCGGCCTCCTGCCGGCCCTCGACAAGGTCGGCCTGCGCACCCGCGAACTGGTCTACTACAACCGCCAGGGCCAGGAGGTGTGGAGCGAACTGCGCGGCATCGACGCCGGCCACCCCGTCCCGCAATTCTCCATCCATCGGGGCCGGCTGCAGAAGCTGATCTACGACGCCGTCATCGAACGGCTGGGGCCGGACGCGGTGAAGACCGGCCTCAGCCTGTCGGGCTTCATCCAGAACGAAGGCGGCGTCACCGCCCACTTCACCGATTCCGTCCGCGGCGACGCCGGAACCACCGTGCGCGGCGACATTCTCGTCTGCGCCGACGGCATCCATTCCACCGCCCGCAAGCGCTTCTACCCGGACGAGGGCGCCCCCTGCTGGAACGGCGTCCTGATGTGGCGCGGCGCCACCGAATGGAAGAGCTGGCGCGACGGTCGCACCATGGCGATCGGCGGCGGCATGGGCGCCAAGTTCGTGCTCTATCCGATCGCCGAGAAGGGCGACGGCACCCAGCTCATGAACTGGGTCGTCAACATCAAGATGGCCGACGGCGCCAAGTCCCCGCCGCCGAAGGAAAGCTGGTCCCGCCCGGCCCTGCGCTCGCTGGTCCTGCCCTATGCCAAGCGCTTCGCCATTCCCGACTACGACGTCCCGGCGCTGGTCGAGGCGACGCCGCAGGCCTTCGAATATCCGATGTGCGATCGCGATCCCCTGCCGCGCTGGACCTTCGGCCGGGTGACGCTGCTCGGCGACGCCGCCCACCCGATGTATCCCGTCGGCTCGAACGGCGCCTCGCAGGCGATCCTCGACGCCCGCTCGCTGGCCGACTGCCTGGAGCGCGCCGAGCATCCGCGCCAGGCGCTGTGGGAATACGAGAAGGACCGCCTGCCCAAGACCGCCGAGATCGTCCGCCTCAACCGCAAGGGCGGCCCGGAGCGGGTGATCGACGAGGTCGAGAAGCGCGCGCCCGCCGGCTTCGCCAATGTCGAGGACGTCATGAGCCGGGCCGAACTGAAGGCGATCGTCGGCGGCTATGCCGGCAAGGCGGGCTTTGCCGCCGAACCGGACCGCCTCGTCGCCGAACGCCGCGCCGCCAACGCCTGATCGCCCCGACCGCGGTCCTGAACAGCGGCGGTCCCGAACAGAAGCCGACACGCTTGCCGCAGCATGACCAGATAGTTTAGGCTTAAACAAATTCATCGGAGGTCGTCATGACCCCATTTGCCAGCCCTCGCCACGTCTTTGTCACCGGCTCGACCCGCGGGATCGGCCACGCCATCGCCGCCGCCTTCGTGGCCGCCGGCGACCGGGTGACGGTGCATGGCCGCAGCGCCGAAAGCGCCGAGCGGGCCCGCGCCGAACTCGGCGCCCATGCCGGCGTCGCCGCCGACGTGACCGACGCCGAAGCGCTGGAAGCCGCCCTTGCGAGCGCCGCCGAACGCGCCGGGCCGGTGGAAGTGCTGGTCAACAATGCCGGCGCCGCCGAGACCGCGCCGCTGTCGCGTCTCGACGTCGATCAGATGCGGCGGATGATGGCGCTGAATGTCGAGCCGGTGCTCACCGCGATCCGCGCCGTCGTGCCGGCGATGAAGGCGGCCGGCACGGGCCGCATCGTCAGCGTCGCCTCGACCGCCGGCCTCAAGGGCTATGCCTATGTCGGCGCCTATACGGCGGCCAAGCACGCCGTCATCGGCCTGACCCGCTCGCTGGCGCTGGAGCTGGCCACCGCCGGCATCACCGTCAATGCGGTCTGTCCCGGCTACACCGACACGGCGCTGATCGCCGGCTCCCTCGACCGGCTGGAGGAAAAGACCGGCCGCGACCGCGATGCGATCCTGAAGGATTTCACCCGGGTCAACCCGCTCGGCCGGCTGATCCGCCCCGAGGAGGTCGCCGACAGCGTGCTGTGGCTGGCCGGAGCCGGTGCCAGCGGCGTCACGGGCCAGGCGATCGCGATCGCGGGAGGCGAATTGTGAGTGTCACCCGGCAGACCCCGATCGACCATATCGACGCCGAGTCCAAGGTCGGCGAGAGCCCGCAGGATCACCGCGCCGAGCTGCGCCTGTGGCTGCGCCTCCTGACCTGCGCCAACCTCGTCGAGGCCGAGATCCGCAAGCGCCTGCGCGAGCAGTTCGGCACTACCCTGCCCCGCTTCGACCTGATGGCCCAGCTCGAACGCTCGTCCGACGGCATCCTGCTCGGCGAGCTGTCGCGGCGGATGATGGTCTCCAACGGCAATGTCACCGGCCTCGTCGACCGCCTCGTCCAGGAGGGGCTGATCGAGCGTCAGGTCTCCGAACACGACCGGCGCTCGGCGCGGGTGCGCCTCACCGAGCAGGGCCGCGCGACCTTCACCCGCATGGCCCGCGCCCACAGCGACTGGCTGGCCGAACTCCTCGCCGGCATCTCGCCCGAGGAGCAGACCGAACTCTGGTCGCGGCTCGGCGACCTCAAGCACTCGGTCCACGACGCCAGCCGCGCCGGACCCGCACCAACACAGCCAGAGGACGAATGATGAAGCGCCAGAACGCGATCGCCGCACCGTTGCGGGACTTCGTGCCCGAGCATTTCCGCCTCGCGATCGACAACGGCATCGCGGTGATCACCCTCGACCGGCCGGATCGCAAGAACCCGCTGACCTTCGAGAGCTATGCCGAGCTGCGCGACACCTTCCGGGCGATGCGCTTCGACGATGACGTCACTGCCATCGTCGTGACCGGCTCGGGCGGCAATTTCTCCAGCGGCGGCGACGTCTTCGAGATCATCGAGCCGCTGACAAGGATGGAAGCGGCCGAACTGCACGCCTTCACCACCATGACCGGCGATCTCGTCAAGGAGATGCGCGCCTGTCCGCAGCCCGTCATTGCCGCGGTCGAGGGCATCTGCGCCGGTGCCGGCGCGATCATGGCCATGGTCTCCGACATGCGGATCGCGGCCAGCGGCGCCAAGGTCGCCTTCCTGTTCAACCGCGTCGGCCTTGCCGGCTGCGACATGGGCGCCTGCGCGATCCTGCCCCGCATCATCGGCCAGGGCCGCGCCTCCGAACTGCTCTATACCGGCCGCTTCATGAGCGCCGAGGAAGGCGAGCGCTGGGGCTTCTTCAACCGGCTGACCGAAACCGGCGGCGCGCTGGACGCCGCGATGGAGATGGCGGCCGCGCTCAACGAGGGCCCGACCTACGCCAATTCGGTGACCAAACGCATGCTGCAGATGGAATGGGCGATGGGCGTCGACGAGGCCATCGATGCCGAGGCGATCGCCCAGGCCCTGTGCATGAAGACCGGCGATTTCCGCCGCGCCTTCGAGGCCTTCGCGGCCAAGCGCAAGCCGGTCTTCGAGGGCAACTGACGATGGCCGACCGCAGCTTCCTCGACTGGCCCTTCTTCGACCAGAGCCACCGCGACCTCGCCCGCAAGGCCGAGGACTGGGCTGCCGCCAACGTCGCCGGCCTCGTCGATCACCACGATGTCGACGGATCGTGCCGGCGGCTCGTGGCGGCCATGGGCAAGGCCGGTTTCCTCGCCCATGCCGCGCCCAGGGACGGCCGTTTCGACGTGCGCAGCCTGTGTATCCTGCGCGAGACCTTCGCCCGCTTCGACGGCCTCGCCGACTTCGCCTTCGCGATGCAGGGGCTCGGCACCGGCGCCCTGACCCTTCACGGCAGCGACGCTCAGAAGGACTCCGTGCTGCCCGGCGTGCGCGACGGCACGGCGATTGCCGCCTTCGCGCTGACCGAGCCGGACGCCGGCTCCGACGTCGCCGAGATCGCCCTTGCCGCCACCCCGGTCGGCAACGACATGGTCCGGCTCGATGGCGAGAAGACCTGGATTTCCAATGGCGGCATCGCCGACCATTACGTCGTCTTCGCCCGCACCGGCGAGGCGCCTGGCGCCAAGGGCCTTTCGGCCTTCTGCGTGCCGGCCGATACGCCGGGCCTGACCATCGCCGAGCGGCTCGACACCATCGCCCCGCATCCCCTCGCCCGCCTCCGCTTCGAGGATTGCCGGGTGCCGGCGTCGAACCGCATCGGAGAGCCCGGCGCGGGCTTCAGGATCGCCATGGCGACGCTCGACGTCTTCCGCACCACGGTGGGCGCTGCCGCCCTCGGCTTTGCGCGCCGGGCGCTCGACGTGACGCTGGACCGCGCCCGCTCGCGCAACCTGTTCGGCGCGCCGCTTGCCGACATGCAGCTCACCCAGACGGCCCTCGCCGAAATGGCGACGGCGATCGACAGCGCCGCCCTGCTCGTCTACCGCGCGGCCTGGACCCGCGACAGCGGCGCGCCCCGCATCACCCGCGAGGCGGCCATGGCCAAGATGGTCGCCACGGAGAACGCCCAAGGGGTCATCGACCGCGCCGTCCAGCTCCATGGCGGCGAAGGCGTGCGCTCCGGCTCCGTGCCCGAGACGCTGTACCGCGAGATCCGCGCCCTGCGCATCTACGAGGGCGCGACCGAAGTCCAGAAGCTCATCATCGCCCGCCAATTGCTGTCGCAAGCCGCCTGAGGAGATCGCCCATGCCCGCCTCCTGCCATGTCGACACCTTCGTCCTCGACAACCTGCCGCCCGCAGCCGAGCAGCCGGACTTCATCAATCTCGACCGGCTCGGCTATCCCGAGCAGCTCAACGCTGCCGCCGAACTCGTCGACCGCCATGTCGCCGAAGGCCGCGGCGAGCGGCTCGCCATCCGCGCGCCGGGCGTGCGCTGGACCTATGCCGAACTCGCGCGAACGATCGACCGGATGGCCAATGTCCTGACCGGCGAACTCGGACTTGTGCCCGGCGGCCGGGTCCTCCTGCGTTCGGCCAACAACCCGACCCTGGTCGCGCTCTACATGGCGGTCATCAAGGCCGGCGGCATCGTCGTCGCCACCATGCCGCTGCTGCGCGCGCGCGAGCTCGTGCAGATCCTCGACAAGGCCGAGATCGGGCTAGCCTTGTGCGACGCGACCCTGGTCGACGAGATGGACAAGGCCGCGAATGCCGCCGCCCGGTCCGTCCGGATCGTCACCTGGGAGGGGCTTGCCGGCGGTGATCTCGGCGCGCTGATGGCAGGTGCGCCCGACCGCTTCGAGGCCGTGGCCTCGCGGGCCGACGATCCCTGCCTCTTGGGCTTCACCTCGGGAACGACCGGCCTGCCCAAGGCGACGATCCACTATCACCGCGACCTTCTGGTCATCTGCGACTGCTATGCCCGCGACGTGCTGCGCGCGGGCGCCGACGACGTCTTCATCGGCTCGCCGCCACTGGCCTTCACCTTCGGCCTCGGCGGCCTCGTCCTGTTCCCGTTCCGGATCGGCGCCTCGACCGTGCTGCTCGAACGCGCCGGCCCGCCGGATCTCGCCGCCGCCATCGGCGAATATGGCGCGACGGTCTGCTTCACCGCCCCCACCGCCTATCGCGCCATGCTGGCGAAGATCGACGAATACGACCTGTCGTCGCTGACGAAATGCGTCTCCGCCGGCGAGACCCTGCCGCGCCCGACCTTCGACGCCTGGCTCGAGGCCACCGGCCTGAAGCTGATGGACGGCATCGGCGCGACCGAGATGCTGCACATCTTCATCGCCGCGCCGCAGGAGGCGATCCGCCCCGGCGCCACCGGCAAGCCCGTGCCCGGCTACGAGGCGCGCATCGTCGATGCCTCCGGTCAGCCGCAGCCCAAGGGCACCGCAGGGCGCCTCGCGGTGCGCGGCCCGATCGGCTGCCGCTACCTCGCCGACCGGCGCCAGGCCGTCTATGTCGAGAATGGCTGGAACATCACCGGCGACACCTATGTCGAGGACGAGGACGGCTATTTCTGGTTCCAGGCCCGCAATGACGACATGATCGTCTCGGCCGGCTACAACATCGCCGGCCCCGAGGTGGAGGCGGCGCTTCTGGCCCATCCGCTGGTGCTGGAGGTCGGCGTCGTCGGCGCCCCGGACCCCGAGCGCGGCCGCATCGTCAAGGCCTTCATCGTCCTCACCGACGGGGCAGATGCCGGGCCCGATCTTGCCAAAGAGCTGCAGGATCATGTGAAGCGCGAGCTCGCGCCCTACAAATACCCACGCTCGGTCGTCTTCGTGGACGCCTTGCCCAAGACCGGTTCGGGAAAACTGCAGCGCTTTGCATTGCGCCAGCAGGCGGAGGCCGAAGCCGAGGACGCGACCCAGGGAGTGAACGCGTGAACATCAACCAGCCGATCGGCGCCAGTCCGACTAGCCCATCCGAAGCCGGAAGCGGCGACGCGCTCGATACCCTACAGCCGCCGGGCTGGAAGAAACCCCGCGGCTACGCCAACGGCATGGCCGGTCGCGGCCGGCTGGTGCTCACCGGCGGCCTGATCGGCTGGGACGAGACCGAGACCTTCGCCGACGGGTTCATTCCGCAGGTCGAACAGACGCTTCGCAATGTCCTTGCCGTCATCGCCGAAGCGGGCGGCGGGCCGGAGCATATCGCCCGCCTCACCTGGTATGTGCGCAGCATCGCCACCTACCGCGCCTCGACCGCCGAGCTCGGCGCCGCCTATCGCCGCGTCCTCGGCCGGCACTATCCGGCCATGGCCCTGGTGGAGGTCTCCGACCTCGTCGAACCCGAGGCGCTGGTCGAGATCGAGGCCACCGCCATCGTGCCCGACTAGGCCGCACTGTTCCGACGCACCGTCTGCGTCCCAGACATCCAGACAGATCCCGGCCCCGTGCCGCGCCACCACGACAGGAAATCCCGCCATGTCCAACGCTTCGGCCGCCGCGCCTTCGCCGTCTGCGTCCCCGTCCGCCGGTTTTGACTGGGCCGACCCGTTCCGGCTCGAGGACCAGCTCTCCGAGGACGAGCGGCTGATCTTCGAGACTGCCCGCTCCTATGCCGAGGAGAA